>NZ_JBFUAT010000011.1:0-121126 GCF_056406135.1 Luteibacter sp. P1_D3
ATTTCAAGGCGAACGGTTTGAACGACGGTTCCGATGATGCGCAGGCGACGGGCCAGTACGCGACGGCGTCCGGCTCCGGTGCCTTTGCCGGTGCCGATGGCGCCACGGCAACCGGCAGCGGCGCGGTCGCGACAGGGACGAATGCGACGGCGAATGGCTTCGGCAGCGTCGCCACAGGTCAGAACAGCGCCGCCTATGGCGCAGGTGCGCAGGCCAACGGCCCGGGTAGTGTCGCCGTCGGCGGTGTCGCTGTGGACGAAGACGGCAATCCGTTGATCACGAACGGCGGTGTGCCGGTCGATACCGGCGCAACCAGTGCGGGTGTGGGCGGTACGGCGGTCGGTGCGAGTGCACAGGCCGGTGGTTTTGCCGCGTCCTCGTTCGGTGTCGGTGCGTATGCGAGTGGTGCGCAGGCCACGGCAGTGGGCGCGGTCGCCAATGCGACTGGGGCTCTGTCGACCGCCGTCGGTACGCAGAGTGCAGCGACCGGTGCGAGCAGCGTGTCGGTCGGTGAAAGCGCACAAGCTACCGGCGATGAAAGTGTCGCCGTGGGTGGCAGCACCTTCTTCGGCTTCATCCCCGCCCAGGCGACCGGTCTCGGTGCGTCCGCCTTCGGTGCAGGCGCCTGGGCCACCAACGACTATGCCACGGCACTCGGCTGGAACAGCTGGGCCGATGGCGCCAGCAGCACGGCGATCGGTGAGTCGTCTTATGCGTCCGCCGCCAATTCTGTTGCGCTGGGTGCGAGTTCGCTGGCCGATCGGGCGAACAGCGTCTCGGTAGGTGCCGCAGGTAGCGAAAGGCAGATCACCAACGTCGCCGCCGGTACGCAGGACACCGATGCAGTGAACAAGGGCCAGCTCGATAGCTCGGTGAGCGGAGCGACACGCTACTTCAAGGCGAATGGACTTAACGACGGCTCCGACGACGCGCAGGCAACCGGTCAATACGCGACGGCTTCGGGTTCCGGTGCTTTCGCTGGTGCTGACGGCGCCACGGCAACCGGAAGCGGTGCGGTGGCTACCGGTGTGAACGCCACGGCGAATGGCTTCGGGAGCGTCGCCGCGGGTCAGAACAGCGCGGCCTATGGCGCCGGTGCTCAGGCCAATGGCCCGGGTAGTGTCGCGGTAGGCGGCGTGGCCGTGGACGAAGACGGCAACCCGTTGATCACCAACGGTGGCGTGCCCGTGGATACTGGCGCGACCAGTGCGGGTGTGGGCGGTACGGCGGTCGGTGCGAGTGCACAGGCCGGTGGTTTTGCCGCATCCTCGTTCGGTGTCGGTGCGTATGCGAGTGGTGCGCAGGCGACGGCGGTCGGCGCGGTGGCGAATGCCACCGGCGCTCTCTCGACGGCCGTCGGTACACAGAGTGCAGCGACCGGCGCGAGCAGCGTGTCGGTCGGTGAAAGCGCACAGGCTACTGGCGATGAAAGTGTCGCCGTGGGTGGCAGCACGTTCTTCGGCTTCATCCCCGCCCAGGCGACCGGGCTTGGCGCGTCGGCTTTTGGTGCCGGTGCGTGGGCAACCAATGATTACGCTACGGCGCTCGGCTGGAACAGCTGGGCCGATGGCGCGAGCAGCACGGCGATCGGTGAATCGTCGTACGCGTCCGCGGCCAACTCGGTGGCCCTCGGCGCGAGCTCGTTGGCCGATCGAGCCAACACCGTTTCGGTGGGCTCGGCGGGTAGCGAGCGGCAGATCACGAATGTCGCGGCGGGCACCGAAGATACGGATGCGGTGAACAAGGGGCAGCTTGATTCGTCGGTGAATGGCGCGACGCGYTAYTTCAAGGCGAACGGTTTGAACGACGGTTCCGATGATGCGCAGGCGACGGGCCAGTTCGCTACCGCGTCGGGTTCGGGTGCCTTCGCTGGCGCCGATGGCGCCACGGCCACCGGTAGCGGTGCCGTGGCGACCGGCACGAATGCGACGGCGAATGGCTTCGGTAGCGTCGCCACGGGTCAGAACAGCGCGGCCTATGGTGCCGGTGCCCAGGCCAATGGCCCGGGTAGTGTCGCCGTCGGCGGTGTCGCTGTGGACGAAGACGGCAATCCGCTGATCACCAATGGCGGTGTGCCGGTCGACACCGGCGCGACCAGCGCGGGCGTGGGCGGTACGGCGGTGGGTGCGAGTGCACAGGCCGGTGGTTTTGCCGCGTCCTCGTTCGGCGTCGGCGCCTACGCAAGCGGCGCCCAGGCCACCGCGGTGGGTGCCGTCGCCAATGCGACTGGGGCTCTGTCGACCGCCGTCGGTACGCAGAGTGCAGCGACCGGTGCGAGCAGCGTGTCGGTCGGTGAAAGCGCACAAGCTACCGGCGATGAAAGTGTCGCCGTGGGTGGCAGCACCTTCTTCGGCTTCATGCCCGCCCAGGCGACCGGTCTCGGTGCGTCCGCCTTCGGTGCAGGCGCCTGGGCCACCAACGACTATGCCACGGCACTCGGCTGGAACAGCTGGGCCGATGGCGCCAGCAGCACGGCGATCGGTGAGTCGTCTTATGCATCCGCAGCCAATTCTGTTGCGCTGGGTGCGAGTTCGCTGGCCGATCGGGCGAACAGTGTGTCGGTCGGTTCGGCGGGTAGCGAGCGGCAGATCACGAATGTCGCCGCGGGCACGGAAGATACCGATGCGGTGAACAAGGGTCAGCTCGATTCGTCGGTAAGCGGGGCGACGCGTTACTTCAAAGCCAATGGGTTGAACGACGGTTCCGATGATGCGCAGGCGACGGGCCAGTACGCGACGGCGTCCGGCTCCGGTGCCTTCGCCGGTGCCGATGGCGCCACGGCTACCGGCAGCGGTGCGGTCGCGACAGGGACGAATGCGACGGCGAATGGCTTCGGCAGCGTCGCCACAGGCCAGAACAGCGCCGCCTACGGCGCCGGTGCGCAGGCCAACGGCCCGGGTAGTGTCGCGGTCGGCGGCGTGGCCGTCGACGAAGATGGCAATCCTCTGATCTCCGACAATAACGGCAATCCCATCGACACAGGCGCGACCAGTGCAGCTGTCGGCGGCACGGCCGTCGGCGCTAGCGCGCAGGCAGGCGGGTTCGCGGCGACCTCGGTCGGCGTGGGTGCCTATGCCAGCGGTGCGCAGTCCACCGCCCTGGGTGCCGTCGCCAATGCCACCGGCGATTATTCGACCGCCGTGGGTACATCGACGACAGCATCGGGCGCGGGTTCCGTCGCCGTCGGTGGGCCGAGCAACTTGCCCGGGGTAGGTCTGATCTATACCGGAGCAACGGGCGATAGTGCCGCCGCCTTCGGTGCGGGTGCCCAGGCCACGGCGGATTACGCCACGGCGCTCGGTGGCGTGGCCGCCGCCGAGGGGGTTGGCAGCACGGCGCTGGGCTACTTCGCCTATGCGCCAGGCGTAAACGCCACCGCGCTGGGCATCAATAGCTGGGCGTCCGGTGCCAGCAGTGTCGCGGTAGGTGATTTCTCGACAGCCCTCGGCGCGAATGGCGTCGCTGTCGGCGCCAACAGCACCGTGCAGAGCGCCGCCACCAACAGCGTCGCTCTGGGCTCGAATTCGCTCGCCACCCGCGCCAATACGGTGTCGGTGGGCGACCGCGGGAGCGAGCGGCAGATCACCAATGTCGCGGCGGGCGTGCAGGGTACGGATGCCGTCAACGTCCAGCAGCTGAATACGCTGTCCGACAGCGTGAGCAGCGCCAGCCACTACGTTTCGGCGACGGGTGCGGCCGACGGCTCGGACGATGCGAGCGCCACGGGTCAGTTGGCCATCGCGACCGGCGCAGGAAGCAGCGCGAGCGGCGATCTCTCGACCGCCAACGGCGCCTTCGCCACGGCGAGCAAGGAGTCGTCCACCGCGATCGGTGCCTCGGCCAACGCCGGCGCGGCGGGCGCCACGGCCATCGGCGACAGCGCCAGGGCCCTGGGCGTTAATTCGGTCGCCCTCGGCAATGGATCGCTGGCGACGCGAGCCAACACGGTATCGGTGGGTAGTGCGACGAACAACCGCCAGATCACCAACGTGGCCGCCGGCACGCAGACCACGGACGCGGTGAACCTCGGCCAGTTGAACACGGCACTCTCGGGCGCCTTCGCGGGAACCTCGAATGCGGCAGGCAATGCCGTGGCGATGGCCCTGGGCGGCGGCGCGACGATGGGTGCCAGCGGGTTCGTCGGTCCGGTCTATCGGGTGCAGGGTGGCTCGTACGGCACGGTAGGCGACGCGGTCGGTGCTCTGGACGGCGCCCTGACGTCGTTGAACAGCCGTGTCGGCAACCTGGAGTCGAAGTCGACCGGCGGCACGGGCACGGGGACGACGCCGATTCGCCGCAACGACGTCGCGGCGACGCCCGCATCCTCGACCACGCAGGGAGTGATGGCGGCAGCTGTCACACCGGCTGTCACATCGGCAGCCGTCGCCCCTGTGGCCGCTGCGGCGCCCGTGACGGCACAGGCCGTCGTCCCCGGAACGGGCAACGGCATCGCGATCGGCACGGGTAGCTACGCCAAGGACCCGACCGACATCGCCGTGGGCAACAACGCCAGCGTGGGCGCCGACAACGGCACGGCGGTCGGCAACGGTGCGACGGTGACGGCGGCGGCGACCAACAGCGTCGCCCTCGGCGCCGGCTCGGTGGCCGACCAGGCCAATACGGTCTCGGTGGGCGCGGTGGGTGCCGAACGGCGCATCACCAACGTCGCCGCGGGCACGGCGGGCACGGATGCCGCCAACGTCAGCCAGGTGGACCAGGCGGTAGCCACGGCCAAGACCTATGCCGACCAGGGCGATGCAGCCACGCTGAACAGCGCCAAGCAGTACACCGACCAGAAGTTCGGCGATGTCGTGAGCGGCGGTGCCTTCGATGAGTACAAGCGCGAGGTCGATCATCGCTTCAGCAACCTCAACGACCGCCTGAACAAGGTGGGCGCCATGGGTGCGGCCATGTCGCAGATGGCCTTCAGCACGCAGAGCGTCAACGGTGATAACCGGCTCGGCGTGGGCGTTGGCGGCTACAAGGGGCAGGGTGCGATGTCGGTCGGTTTCTCGCGCAGCCTCAGTCCCAAGGCGGCCCTGACCTTCGGCGCCGCGATCAGCGGCGGTGAGACTTCGGGAGGCGTTGGCGTAGGCATCGGCTGGTAATCAACCCGGCGAAATCCTACGGGTAGGCCCGGAGGGCGCGGAAGCCGGCGGCGACGCCGGCTTCCTCTTGTTGCGCCACGTCGCGGAACACGGGATTCACGGTCGCCGTCGACGCACGGTATGTGCTACCAATAGCGGCCCGCGCGGTCAGGAACGATCGCGTGGATCGACCGCTTTAACGGACCGTGAGGAAGGCATGTCTGCGATGACTGAGCATAGGGATATGCTGACCGGCGAACCCGGAGAAGCTCAGGTCTGCGCGCACCTGGTGGCGCACGGCCGCCTTAAGGACACCGACCTCGCGCGGGCCCGGCGCCTGCACGACGAGACGCCGGAGGGTACCCTCACCTCGCTGATGGCCCGTCTGGGCCTGGTATCGGAGCGAGATCTGGCCGACGCCTGGGCCGAACTGCTCGGCCTCACCCTGCTGGCCGCCAAGGACGCTCCGGACCTTCCGCCCGCGGACATCGAACTGTCGGTACGCTTTCTCAAGCAGTACCACGTCACCCCCGTTCGTGAAGGCGAGGACGGTCTCGCCCTCCTTGTCGCCGACCCGGCCGATCCTTACCCGCTACAAGCGGTGAAGCTGGCCACCGGTCGTGACCTGCCGTTGCGCGTCGGGCTGCGTTCGGAAATCGACGGGCTGATCGAGCGCTACTACGGCCAGGGTCGTTCGGCCATGGGCAGCATCGTCGAAAGCCTCGACGGCAACGCTACCGAGGAGGACGACGTCGAGCACTTGCGCGATCTCGCCTCGGAAGCGCCGGTGATCCGCCTCGTCAACCTGATCCTCCAGCGCGCCGTGGAACAACGGGCGTCGGACGTACACATCGAACCCTTCGAGAACCGCCTCAAGGTGCGCTACCGCATCGACGGCGTGCTGCATGAAGTCGAAGCGCCGCCGTCGAGTTCCACGGCCGCGGTTATCTCCCGCCTCAAGATCATGGCCCGCCTCAACATCGCGGAGCGGCGGCTGCCCCAGGACGGTCGCATCCAGTTGCGCGTTCAGGGCAAGGAGCTGGATCTGCGTGTGTCCACGGTGCCGACGAGCTTCGGCGAGTCGGTCGTCATGCGTATCCTGGATCGAGAGTCGATCGTTTTCGATTTCGCATCGCTGGGCTTCACCGACCACTTCCGCGACCGCTTCGTCGAGGTGCTCGACCGCCCGCACGGCATCCTGCTGGTGACCGGGCCGACCGGCTCGGGTAAGACGACCACGCTCTATACCGCGCTGTCGCAGATCAATACGCCCGACGTAAAAATCATCACGGTCGAAGACCCGGTCGAATACCAGATCGAGGGCATCAACCAGATCCAGGTGAAGCCGCAGATCGGCCTCGACTTCACCGGCGCGCTGCGCTCCATCGTCCGCCAGGATCCGGACGTCATCATGATCGGCGAAATGCGCGATCTGGAAACCTGCCGCATCGCGATTCAGTCCGCCCTGACGGGACATCTGGTGCTGTCCACGCTGCATACCAACAGCGCCTCCGGCGGCATCACGCGCCTGCTCGACATGGGCGTGGAAGACTACCTCCTCGGGTCGACGGTGAACGGCATTCTCGCTCAGCGACTGGTGCGCCGCCTGGATCCGGAAACGGCGATCCCCTACGAAGCGTTGCCCGAGGTTGTCGAGCAGTTCGAACTGCACAAATACACCGACGAGCGACCGATCCGGCTGTGGAAGCCCGGTACCAGCGCGACCAATCCGACCGGATACCGCGGCCGCCGCGCCATCATGGAATTCCTGGTGATGAGCGATCCGCTGCGTCGCCTGGTGATGCAGCGTTCCGATGCTGGCGAAATCGAGCGGCTGGCGCGTGCCGAAGGCATGCGCACGATGTACGAAGACGGCCTGGCCAAAGCGGTGGCGGGCGTCACTACGATTGAAGAAGTCCTTCGCGTCACCCAGGAATCCTAGGCCCTGCCATGAGCCAGTTCCGTTACCGAGCTATCAGCGCCGCCGGCGAAGCGCTCACCGGCCGAATGGAAGCCGCGTCCGTGGAAGACGTGGTCGCACGTCTTCAGGACCAGGGCCATACGCCACTGGAAGCCGCGCCCGCCGAGGGCGCCGCGAGCGGTGGCGGCTTCGCGGCGCTGTTCCGCAAAGGTGTTTTCACCGGCGATCAGCTGGCCCAGTTCACGCACCAGCTCGCGACGCTGCTCAGCGCCGGCCAGCCGCTGGATCGCGCCCTGGGTATCCTGCTGGATCTACCGGAAGGCGAGCGCGCGAAAAACCTCGTTGAGCGCGTGCGCGACCGGGTTCGTGGCGGCACGACGCTTTCAACGGCGCTGGACGAAGAGAACGGTGTTTTTCCCCGCCTGTATGTCAGCCTCGTGCGGGCTGGCGAAGCGGGTGGTTCGCTCGACGAGACACTGCGTCGACTCGCCGATTACCTCGAGAGGGCGCAGGCCCTGCGCGGCAGCATCATCAATGCGTTGATCTATCCTGCCTTTCTCATGGTTGGCGTACTTGGCTCGCTGGTCCTGCTGCTCGCCTACGTCGTTCCGCAGTTCGTGCCGATCTTCGCCGACATGCAGGTGCCGATCCCGCTCATTACCAAGGTGGTTCTGGCCCTCGGCACGGTGATCAGCGACTGGTGGTGGGCGCTCGCCCTGGCGATGTTCGTCTTCGGCGTCTTCGTGCGTCTGCGCCTTCGCGACCCCGACGCCAAGCTCGCCTTCCACGCACGCTTGCTCACGATGCGGGTATCGGGACCGCTGCTGCTCAAGGTGGAAACGGCACGCATCGCGCGTACCCTCGGCACGCTGTTGAAGCATGGCGTGCCTCTGCTGTCGTCCCTGGCCATCGCCCGGCAGGTGACCGGTAACCGGGCACTCGACCTCGCGCTCGAACAGGCGGCGGAACGGGTCAAGGGCGGCGCGGGACTCGGTAGTTCGCTCGCCCAGACGGAGCGGTTTCCCCGCCTTGCCTTGCAGATGATCCAGGTGGGTGAGGAAGCCGGTGCGCTCGACACCATGCTGCTCAAGGTAGCCGACACTTTCGACATTGAAGCCAAGCGGGCCATCGATCGTCTGCTCGCAGCCCTGGTGCCGGCACTCACCATCGTCATGACCGTCATGGTCGCCTTCATCATGGCGGCGATCCTGCTGCCGCTTCTCAGCCTCACCAGCAATATCAACTGACCGTATTCGTTCCAAGGAGCTCTGCCATGCGCGTGACACGTACGCTTCGACCCCGCCAATCCCGCGGCTTTACGCTGCTCGAAATGCTCGCCGTCATCGTCCTGATCGGCATCATCGGCGCCATCGTCGTGACCCAGGTCGGCAAGAACGTCGACAAGGGCAAGTACGGCGCGGGCAAGGCTCAGCTGGTCACTCTCGGCCAGAAGGTCGAAAACTACGCACTCGACAATGGCGCCCCGCCGCACGAGTTGGGCGACCTCGTTGCCAAGCCGGGCGACGCACAGAACTGGCAGGGCCCATATGCGAAGGAATCGGACCTGAAGGATCCGTGGGGTCATGCCTTCGGCTATCGCTACCCGGGTGAACACGGCAGCTTCGACCTGGTGTTCTATGGCCAGGACGGCAAGGCCGGCGGCGACGGCTATTCCGCCGACGTCGGTAACTGGCAGTAAGCGACCTGCACGGCCATGCATACGCGCGGATTCACGCTGTTCGAAATGCTGGCCGTGATCCTGCTGATCGCGATCGCCGCGGCGGCAGTCTCGATTCCGATTACACAGGGTCTCGCCAGCGCGCGCGTCAACGCCGCGAGTGGCGAGCTGGCCGCCGCCTTGCGCTGGACGCGCGCGCAGTCGATCGTCAAGGGCGAAAGCCTGGCCCTCGAAGTGGATACCTCTTCCTCGTCCTATAAACCGCCAGGCAAGTCGGTCGTCGCCTTGCCCAAGGACATGCGCGTCGCAATCACCAGTGCACGCGAGGACCAAGCCAACGCGACCACGGGTCGTATTCGCTTCTTTCCCGATGGCAGTTCGACGGGTGGTCGGGTCACGCTGACGCGCGGAACCCGCGAGTGGCACGTCAACGTGGCATGGCTGACCGGCGCGGTGAGTGTGGTGGACTCGAAGTGACACGCCCCGGTAACCAGCGCGGTTTCAGCCTGCTCGAAATCATCGCTGCCATCGCCATCCTCGCCATCGCGTTCGCCGCGCTCATGCAGGTTGCCGGCAGTTCGATGAGCCTCACGGCCCGTGCCAACGAGCGCACCCAGGCGGCGCTGCGTGCACGCACGCTGCTCGATGGCGCTTTCGTCATGGAGCCGTTGCGCGAGGGCGATAGCGACGGGCGCTTCGACGATACCTATCGCTGGCACATGAACGTGACCCGCTATGTCACGCCCGACGCGAAACCGCCGACGGATGGCGTCGTCGCCAGCCGAGTGTATCGACTGGACCTGGACGTCATGTGGGGAGCGGACGACAACGTGCGTCATGCGCGGTTCTCCACGCTGCGCATGGGCGGCGCGAACACGGATGGTTCGCCATGAGGCGCACGAACGGCTTCAGCCTGATGGAAGTGCTCGCCGCGCTGGCCTTGCTGTCGCTCGTGTTGCTGGGCGTGTATTCGGGCATCAGTACGGCATCGCGTATCGTGCGCAGCGGCGACCAGGCGATCGAACGCATGGACGAGATCCGCTCCGCCCAGGGATTCCTCCGCAGCGAACTGGCCCAGGCGCTCGCCGTGCCCTTCGACGAGACCGATGATGGCGAGCCCATCGTGTTCTCCGGTACCTCGCGCACGTTGCGGTATGTCGCACCCATGCCGGGTTATCTGTCGAAACTGGGACCGCAGCTACAGACCGTCGCCCTGGTCGACGACGGCCGCCAAAGCCTTCGTCTTGAAGTGACGCTCGCGATGCTGCCCCCGGACGGCGGTGCGCCCCAGCCGATCGGCGAGCCCCAGGTCCTGCTTCGAGGCATCCGGAAGGGAGCGATCTCCTATCGCGGCATGGACGACCAGAATCGCCCCGGCGACTGGCAGGACAGCTGGGACGACGGTCGTCGAACGCCGTCGCTGGTCCGCGTCGAACTCGAGGTAGGCGGCAACGTGCTGTTCCCCACCCTGGTCGCACCGATCCGCATCGATGCATCGGCCGCCCGCAATGGTCTTTCGCTGACGCGTGGCACACGCGGGCCGGTGGTCCGATGAATCGTGCACGTACACGCGGGGTTGCGCTGCTCATCGTCCTGTGGGGTTGCACGCTCCTGGCCATCATGCTGGGCGGCTTCGCCGCGCTGGCGCGAACCGAAGGCCTGCAGGCGCGTTACCAGTTCGCGCAGACGCGTGCCCATTACGCCGCGGAGGCGGGTATGGTCCGCGCGATCGAGGGCTTGCAGACGACCGATCCCGACGCACGCTGGATCGCCGATGGGCGACCGTACGTGTTCGTGTTCGACGACGCCACCGTCAACATCACCGTGGTCGACGAAGACGGCAAGGTGGATCTCAACGCCGCCTCCGACCAGGTGCTGACCGGCTTGTTCAAGGCCGCCGGTGCCAACGATGACAAGGCAAAGAGCTTGTCCGCGGCGATCCAGGACTGGCGCCGTCCCGGCGACGCCGCGTCGCCCAACGGCGCGAAAAAGCCCCAATACGACGCTGCGGGCCTCGGTTACGGCCCGCGAAACGGCCCGTTTGCCACGGTCGAGGAAGCGCGGATGGTGCTCGGCATGGATCCGGCGATCTGGACCGCCGTCGCACCGGTGCTGACCATCTGGTCGGGCCGCGAGCGACCGAATACGGAACACGCGCAGCCACTCGCGCTGGCGTCGATTCCCGGTCTGGGCGACGCCGGTGCCGCGGCGATCCTGGCGACCCGCGGCCAAGTCAATGGCGCGTCGGTCGCCGGCGGCAACGGTGTCACGCACACGATACGTGCGGAGGCCATCCTTGACGACGGGACCCGTAGTTTCCTTACATCGACCATCCGACTACGTGGGATAAGATCCGGTAACCAGCCCTACGCGATACTGCGTTGGCGCGAAGGAGATGTTGAATGACCGCTTTGCAGGACGCCTCCCAACTCCAGTTCGACCGCCTGCGCCGTGCCTGGCGCGGCAGCGCGCTGCCGGGCTTTCTGCGCTGGTGGGGTGGCGAGTTGTCGGCGCTGCTGCCCGTCCGCTGGCGGCAGGCCTTCGCCGGTGGCGAGCGCTGGTACGTCCTCGAACGCGGCGAAGGTCTGTGGCAGCTGCGGCGAGCGGGCGAGAGCCTGACCATCGCGGATGCCCACGACACTGACACCGTCGATCATCGCGCTGCCCTGCTGGCGCGTGCACTGGGCGAGTGCGACCCCGCCGATCGCCGTATCGCCCTGCTCATGCCGGCGGCCCAGGTACTCCGGCGTCGCCTTGTGTTGCCGATCGCCGCGCGCGACAACCTGCGCCAGGTCGTCGGCTACGACATCGACCGACAGACACCCTTCCGTGCCGAAGACATCCACTTCGGCGTGCGCGAGTTGGGGGAGGGCGGCCCGGAGGGGCGCTTCGTCGCCGAACTCGCGGCGACGCCCCGCGTGTCCCTCGATCCCTTGCTCGACGAACTCACGGCGCTCCGTGTCGCCCCCGACCGGGTCGATGTGCCGCTCGGCTACCAGCTGGCCGGCGTGGATCTCTTGCCGCCGTCGCGCGCCCCACGACGGGTCGATCGCCGACGTCGGCTGAACCTCGCACTCGTCGCCGCCATCGTGCTTTTGCTGCTCGGTGCCATGGCGGCGTGGTTGCACAACCGCCAGGTCGCGCTGGATACCATGCGCGCCGATGTCGAGGCCATGCAATCCGACGCGCAGCGGGTCAAGGCGCTGCGTCAGCGGCTCATGGACAGTGTCGGTGCCTCGGGCTTCCTCGTGCGTCGCAAAAGCGAATCGCCCTCGATCCTGCCCGTCCTCGATGAACTCACCCATCGCCTGCCCGACGACACCTGGCTGGAGCGGTTCACGCTCAATGCGACCGGCCAGATCGGCTTCCAGGGCCAGAGTCCCCAGGCCGCCCGCCTCATCGACGCGCTGAAGGGTGCTCGCAGCATCGGTGAGCCGAGCTTCCAGGGCACCATCCAGGCCGACCCCACTTCTGGCAAGGAACGCTTCTATATGCAGGCGAAGGCGCTGATGCCGAAGCCCGTCGCCGCGGCGCCTGCGAAGGCGACGAGCGCCCCGGCGCCTGCACCCGCGTCGACGAAGGCGGCTGCCGCAGCCGCCACTGCCGCGCCGAAGGAGGACGCCCGTGCGAATGAAGCCCGCTGAGTCCCGTGTCGCCGCGATCGTGCTGCTGGTCGTCGCTGTCGCGATCGGTTACTTCGCGCTGGTCCACTGGTGGTTCGTCGCCCCGCAGCTGACGATTGCCGCCGACATGGACGATCTGCGCGATACGCAACGTCGTTATGCCGCTGCCATCGCCGAACGCCCCCAACTGGAGAAACGTCTGGCCACGCTGGAGCAGGGCCAGACACGCAGCGATGCCTTCCTCGCCGGCGACGACACGAACGCCGCCGCCGCGGGCCTCATGCAACGCATCGTGGATGTCGCGGCCGCACATAAGGAAGACGGCGCCTGCGACGTCGTGCAGAAGATGCCTGTGCCGAGCCAGGAGAAGGCGGGCGATCCCTACCGGAAGGTCACCGTGAATATCAGCCTGCGGTGTCAGATGCAGCCGATGACAGCTGTGCTCCACGATATCGAGGACGAGACGCCGTACCTCTTCATTGAGGACTTCAGCATCTATCGCAATCCGGTAGCCGCGCGGTCAGGCGCCGCTGCGCCGATGGAAGTGCAGTTCACCGTGTCTGGGTACATTCATGCCGCTCGCGCGGCGAAGGCGGCCACATGAATGCCGCCGGTCAACGTCGACTGACCCCGCTCCTGGCCATCGTCGCGCTGGCGCTGGGATGTACGGCTGCGTCGTTCGTCATGGGCATCGGGCAGGGCGTGCGCTGGGACGATCCGGCGGCGCCGGAAGCGTTGCCACCCCTGCGAGCCGCGGTGATGCCAACGACGTCACCGTTGAACCGCTATGCGGAAGTTTGGCAGCGGCCTCTCTTCATGGCCGATCGCAAGCCGGTAGCCGCCGCGGACACCGACGATTCGTCGAGCAACATCGGCGATCTTGAACTCACGGGCATCATCATGACGTCGGGCCTGCGCATGGCCTTGCTGCGAGATCGCGGCAAGGACATGACGGTGCGCGTCAAGGAAGGTTCGCCCTTGTCGGATGGGCACTGGACGCTGGCCTCGCTGACCCCCCGTAGCGCCATCTTCGACAACGGCGGCCAGCGGCGCGAGCTGACATTGAAGGTCGCGGCGCCCGAAGCCTTGACAAAGGATGCCCCGCGGGGCGGCGCACAGGCGGGACAGCCTTCGCAACCACCGCGAAACGCGCCGGCGCCTTCGGGCAGTGGCGTGCACGTGGAGCAGGTCTCTGGCAGCGGCATGACCGGCCCCGCCTTGCCGCACACGCCTGCTGCGCCGGCGCGCGATACGCCGCCGCGGCAAGACGACAGTGCGCTTCAGCAGGCCAGGATCGAAGCGTTGAAACAAGCCGTACAGAAGCGCCGCATGGAGCAACAACAACAGCGGCAGCAAGCGCAGGACTCGCAGTAGGGCGCATGAAGCGCCCACCACGGAAGGAAGGACAACATGAAGCGACTCAATCTGGGCATCGCCGTCGCGGCGGCCATGCTTGCGGCCGGCTGTGCCTCGCACACGAAACGATCCGCTTACGGTGACATTCAACGCGAAGCGCTCGCGGGTCTCGACAAACCGGTTCCATCGACGCTGCCATTGGCGTCCGGTGGGGAACCGGCGGCGGACGGTTCCGCCACGCAGCGTGAGATCAGTCATGGCACCGGTCGTTTCATTCAACCGCAGCCCTTGAAGGAGCCGCGCCCGGCTGCCGTTGGAGAAGGCGCGGTAACGCTGAATTTTGAAGATCAGCCGATCGAGGCGGTCGTCAAGGCGATCCTCGGCGACCTGCTCGACACCAACTATTCGCTGGCGCCGGGGGTTAGCGGCTCGGTGTCGTTCTCCACATCCAAGCCGGTGAAACGCGAGGATGCGTTGCCGATCCTCGAGAACCTGCTCTCGTGGACAGGAAACGCCCTGATCCGTGAGCACGGCCGGTACACCATCGTGCCGACGGCGCAAGCGGTTGCCGGCAAACTTGCGCCCAGCCTCGGTGCGAATGCTCCCCGCGACGGACTCAGTGCGCGTCTTTTCCCGCTGCGTTTCGTCGCGGCACCGGAAATGGTCAAGCTGCTCACGCCCTTCGCGACCGCGGATTCCATCCTCCTGGCCGATCCCGCGCGCAACGTCCTCGTCGTCGCGGGTACGCGCGACGAGCTGGACAATGTTGCGAAGACCATCGATACCTTCGATGTCGACTGGGTGAGCGGCATGTCGGTGGGTGTTTTCGGATTGAGCAATGCCAGCGTCGCGGAACTGATGCCCGCGCTTGAATCGGTATTCGGCCAGAAGAGCGGTGCGCCGGTCGCCGGGCTCATCCGTTTCATTCCCATCGAGAGGACCAACGCGATCGTCGTGATCTCGACGCAAGCCGATCACATCGAACAGGTCGGCGGGTGGATCGAACGTATCGATCGCGGTGGCGGTAATGAGCCGAGGCTATTCGTTTACGACGTACGCAACCTGCTGGCGTCGGATGTCGCGCGCTACGTCGGCAATATATTCGGCGGCGCCGTCAGTGGAGATGCGCCACAAGCGCCGATCGTCCCCGGACTCACAGGCACCGCGCTAGGTGCGCCTCCTGGTGAGGGGGAGCCGGGCTTCGGTATCACCGACAATCCTGCCGACCCGGACGCAGCCGACAGCGATGCTTCGTTCTTCCAGGCACCGAACGCGACATCGTCGGCTGGTCACGCTTCGGGCATCCGCATCACTGCCGTCGATGCGAACAACCAGCTGATGGTTCATGCGCGGCCGTCGCAGTGGGCCGATATCCGCCGGGCCATCGAGCGGCTCGATGCCATTCCGTTGCAGGTGCAGATCGAAACCCGAATCCTCGAAGTGGTCCTTCGCGACAACTTCCGTTTCGGTGTGCAGTGGTATCTGGAGGGATTGGCTGGCGGCAGCGGAGCGGTGAGCCAGCCAGGCAACAAACACCAATGGGCGCTCGGCAGTGCGGCGGCCAAACCCCTCAGTCCCGACACGTTCTTCTATTCCTTCGTGAACAAGAATGTCCAGGTGGCCCTGCGTGCGATGGAAACCAGCGGCAATACGACAACACTCTCCGCGCCGTCTCTCGTGGTGGTCAACAACCACAAGGCCCGCATCCAGGTGGGCGACCAGATCCCCGTCACCCAGACGTTCGTCAATCCGTCGCTGGGTGGCAAGGAAGTCGGGCAGGTTACCTACAAGGATACGGGGGTGATCCTCGAGGTGCGCCCTCGCGTCAACCCGGGTGGCATGGTCTATCTGGACGTGGCCCAGGAGGTGAGTCGGGCGGACGATGGTGCGCCAGGTCAGAACGTCTCGATCGCCAAGCGGAAGCTGGACACGCAGGTCGCCGTGCAGAGCGGACAGACGGTTCTGCTGGGTGGCTTGATCAGGCAGCGCGACAGCCGTGGACACGCCGGCGTGCCTGGCCTGTCGCGGATACCCTGGCTCGGCGCCCTGTTTCGCGGCCGTAGCGAAGACCTGATGCGGACGGAGCTGATCGTGCTGATCACGCCCAGGGTGATCGCCAATGCCGACGATGCGAAGCGTATTTCGGATGACTATCGCCAGCGTTTCCGCTCCCTGAAGCCTTTCGGCACGGTCGCGCCGAAGGACGGCAAGGCGGCCATGGCCTCCCTCGAATCCGCTGGCGCGAGCTAGGAAAGGGGCGATCCTGCGCCGGCTTGCGTAACATAGCCGGCGCATGACTTCCGTCTTCCCGATTACTCCGCTCCTTCCCGACATCCTCGCTTCCCTGGCCGAGCGTCCACGACTCGTGCTCGAAGCGCCGCCCGGCGCCGGCAAGACGACCCAGGTGCCGTTGGCCCTGCGCGATGCCCCCTGGCTGTCCGGGGGGCGAATCGTGGTGCTCGAGCCGCGTCGCATCGCAGCGCGCGCCGCCGCAGCTTTCATGGCGGCGCAACTCGGCGAGCAGGTCGGCGAAACGGTGGGTTACCGGATCCGTTTCGAGTCCCGCGTGGGGCCTCGTACGCGCATCGAAGTGGTTACCGAGGGCATTCTCGGGCGAATGATCCAGCAGGATCCGGCACTGGAAGGTGTCGGTGCGATCCTGTTCGACGAGTTCCACGAGCGGCATCTGGCTGGCGACCTGGGTGCGGCGCTCGCGCTCGACGTCCAGTCCAGCCTGCGCCCGGATCTGCGCCTGCTGATCATGTCGGCAACGCTGGACGGCGAGCGCATTGCGCGATGGCTCGATGCGCCTCGCCTGAGCAGTCCCGGCCGAAGCTTCCCCGTGTCGATCACGCATACGCCCGCGCGGCCACAGGAGACGATCGAGCAGCATCTTGCGCGTACCGTGCTCCAGGCGTTGCGTGAGCATCCCGGCGACGTGCTCGCCTTTCTTCCCGGTCGGCGTGAGATCGAGCGCGCGCGCGGCATGCTGGAAAAGCAGGGCGACGATCTCGAGGTTGTCGCCCTGCACGGTGAGCTTTCGCTGGCCGAGCAGCAACTCGCGCTTTCGCCAGCGGATGCCGGTGTGCGTCGCGTGGTGCTCGCGACCAATGTCGCCGAGTCGAGCGTGACCTTGCCGGGCATCCGCGCGGTGGTCGATGCCGGTCTCGCGCGCGAACCGCGCTTCGATCCGCAGTCCGGCTTCACGCGACTGGAAACTGTCCATATCTCACAGGCATCGGCGGACCAGCGCGCGGGTCGCGCAGGTCGCGTCGCGGAGGGTGCCGCCTATCGACTCTGGCCGCAAAGCCGCCGTCTCGAGCCGTCGCGCACCGCGGAAATCGAGCAGGCCGAGCTCTCCGGCCTTGCGCTCGAACTGGCGGGGTGGGGCAGCGACAACCTGCCCTGGCTGGATGCGCCGCCGGCCGGCGCCATGGGCCAGGCACGCGATCTGCTACGCCGCCTCGGCGCGCTCGACGGAGCTTCCGCTATCACACGTCTTGGCCGCGACATGCTGGCGCTCGGCGCGACACCGCGCCTGGCGGCGGCCGCCTTACGCGCAGCCCCGGAGCGTCGTGCCCTGGTCGCCGACCTGCTCGCGCTGACCGAAGCCCGTTCACCGCTGCGGGGTGAGCAGGGGCGCACCGATGACTTTCGCCAACGCGTGGCCGCCCTGCATCTCTGGCGCGACGCCGGCGCGCGTGGTGCGCGTGCGGGTTCGGCGGACATCGGCGCACTCGCCGCGATCGAGAAGGCATCGGCGGGATGGCGAAGGCGACTGGAGATTCGATCGTCTGCCAGCGGCGTGCCGGATTCACACGCCGTCGGTGACCTCCTCGTGCACGCGTTTCCCGATCGCGTCGCACGTCGCGACGAAGGCCAACCGATGCGCTATCAACTGGCCAATGGCCGTGGTGCCCGCTTGCATGAGGCGAGTGCGTTGCTTGGCGAACCGTGGCTGGTCATCCTCGACCTGCGCCTCGACGCGCGCGACAGCCTCGTTTTCGCCGCGGCGCCTTTCGACCCCGACGTACTCGAGCGCGACCACGCGGATCGCTTCGTCACCGAGCGGGTCATGCGATGGGACGACGACCGGCAGATTGCCGAGGCATTCGAAGAACGACGCTTCGATGCCCTGGTGATCTCCCGAAAAGCCATGCCGGTCAGGGGCGACGATGCCGTGCCTGCACTGCTGGCGGGCATCCGCGCGCGGGGCATCGACAGCCTGCCATGGAGCGACAACGCACGTCGACTGCGTGCGCGTATCGGCGCACTGCGTGTGTGGCGACCCGAGTTGAACCTGCCCGACGTTGCCGATGCCACGCTGTTGCAATCGCTCGAGTCGTGGCTGTCCTCGTATCTCTCGGGCAAGCGTCGGCTCGAGGCCTTGCAGGCAGCGGAGCTGTCAGAAGCGCTCTCATCCATGCTCGACTATGAGCAGCGTCGTGCGCTCGACGCTCACGCCCCGGAAGAACTCAAAGTCCCCAGCGGCATGACGCGCCGCCTGGAATACGGAACGCGCGACGACGATCCGGGTGCGCCACCCGTGCTCGCCGTGAAGTTGCAGGAATTGTTCGGCCTAGCCGACACGCCGCGCGTGGGCGACGGGAGCATGCCGGTCATGTTGCACCTCTTGTCGCCCGCCGGTCGTCCCATCCAGGTGACACAGGACCTTGCTGGTTTCTGGAACCGGACCTATCCGGAAGTGAAGAAGGAACTGAAGGGGCGCTATCCGAAGCATCCCTGGCCCGAGGATCCCTGGACGGCGACCGCAACGCACCGAGCGAAACCGCGGGGGACCTAGCCGACGCGGGCGCAAGGCCCGGACCGACGGCAATGTCAGCGCATCAACGCCAGCTCGTCTCCCACTGCCGATGGTTTGGCCGATAAGAGCTTGCTTCAATGGCGTGACCACCCCGATCTCCACGAGGTGCTCGAAAAGGAGTTTCGTCATGATTCCCGCCGCGTTTGCCACCCACCCCACGCCGTTGCTCTTACGCGCCATCGTGGGTCTGCTGGCCTTCGTGTCCGCGCCATCGATCCAGGCCTCCCGGCACACCGAAGATGCCATGTCGGCCTTGATCCAGGAATACTCCCGCGAGGGCACGAGTGCGGAATATGTCGCGCGCTCGGACGATCACTCCTATGAACGCTACGTCCTGCGCCGTCCGGGATTTCCCTATTCCGATGTGCTCCAGGTGACATTGCCTGAACCCGACGCCCCGACACGACGTGCGATCGCCGCCATCTCGACGGCGGACTACCCGGTGAACCATCGCGACCTCCACGCGATGAAAGTGTGGGACCTCGGTTACACGAAAAGCAGGGTCGGTCGCGAGATTCCCCGATTGCCCAACGAACTGGCGACCATTCCGGGCGCGGCAAGCCTGGTCAAGTCCGGTGTCGATCCGGACATCTATACGCAGGCCAGCTATCTGGCCGGCGCGCCCTATCCGACGATCGCTGCGAACTATGCGATCGCCGCCCAGGTGCTACGTACGAAGCTCGCAACGACGCCGAGAACGCTGTGGGCGGAGCACGGCTTGCGGCACGACGTCCTGGACAGGTTCCTGCACGCATCGACGGGTGCCGCCGTACACGACACCGATCTCTACTACCTGATCCATTTGCTGGATGGCGCGATGTCGACATGGTCGGTCGGCGCTCTCAGCAGCTACGGTCTCAGGGAGCTGCCGACGAACTTGCGCGTGGCTCGCCTCGCGGCCGCGTACCGCGAGCGTATGCCCTACGAACACGACCCTTGCCGCGATGACCGGACGTACGATCCAAGTCACGCAGGCATGGGTGGCGTGGACAAACGGCCTCTTTGTTTCGACGACGCGACCGACCGTGCCGTCCATTTTTGGTACGCGTCACGCTTTCGCGCGGAGTTGTCGACCGTGCTGCCCGTGCGTCGTAGTGGTACGACCCTCATCGAGCGTATGGCGGCACCGTTGACTGAAAGTCGCCAGGGCTGGATCGGTGTTCGCCGCAACGGACTCCTCGAAGATACGGTCCGCCTCGAGGTCATCGAGTCCAAGATTGCCGACACCTTGCTGTCCGAAGGTCTCTTGCCGTATCGCGATGCCTTCGACATCTCCCGGCGCGCCCTGCAGCTGACCTGTCGGGCGGGAAGCTGATCATGACGACGAAACCATCACGGCACCTCATCGGCGCGGCACTCTTCCTGCTTCTGTCTCTCGGCACGGCGGCACCGGCCTTCGCGCAAACGACTCCCCCAGGGGGCGTCACCGAGCTCGCCGTCGAGCACGATGACGATCACATGATGCAGACGTGGCTCGGTGCGGCGCTGAACGATTACGCCAACGCCATGACGCGATGGCTCATGGATGCGGCCCACGCACAAGGCGGCGTCGTCTCGGAACGGGCTTTGGTTCGTTTCCAGCGTCAGCTACGCACGGCTACATTCGCCTACTTCGAATACAGCTATCTCGTCGACGGCGTGGCCTACAGCCGGATTTACCTTGCAGCGTCCGGACGACCGTTCGCGACCTATATCGATCCGCGTTCCGTGGGGCTGATCGCACCGCGTCAGGCCGACGCACACTATTTCTCCTCCGACAACGTCGTCCGGCATGCGTCGGCTGGCGCAGCCGATGAGTCGGGCGTCACCCCGCGGCCGAATCGTCCGAGCATTCCCAATCGCGGCAACGATGCCGAGATCAAGGTCCTTCAATCGATCATGCGTGACATCGCTTCGCGTGAGGTCCAATCCGGCGGACGCCTCACCGGTTTCGTCAGCAAGCAACCGTGCGATTCATGCAGCGCCGCACTGCGCCAGTTCGCGGTGGAAACGGATGCTGACGTCCATGTCAACTATGTTCACGGCGCGAATGAAGACGGCCTACGCACGCCGGCATGGACCGCCCTGCGGCAGGCACGCGACGCCTTGATCGACGATCTCACGACGCTCTTCACCCGACCGGTCGCGGCTTTGCCCCCGGCGCCCGCGCATCCGGCGGACGATGACAGGCCATCGACGTCGGTGTGCGGCCGATCAGCCTAGGGGGCGCACCCGAAAATTGCGGCCCTTGATCTTGCCGGCACGCAGGCGTTCCAGCGCTTTGTTGGCAAGGTCTCGCTGAATCGCCACGTAGGCGCGCGTGGCGTAGACATCGATCTTGCCGATGTCCTTGGCCTGGAGTCCGGCGTCGCCGGTCAGCGCGCCAAGAATGTCACCCGGGCGCAACTTGTCCTGACGCCCGGCATCGATCACCAGGGTCTTCATCGGAGCCAGGTTGAGCACCTTGCGTCCGTCACCGACGGGCTTGGCGGGATAGCGCAGCATCGGTCCGCCGAGACGCTCCTCGATCGCGCGGATCTTGGGCTGTTCGCGCGAACCGACGAGCGTGATCGCCAGGCCCTTCGCGCCAGCGCGCCCCGTGCGGCCTACGCGATGCGTATGGGTATCGGCATCGTGCGCAACGTCGTAGCTGACCACCAACGGGAGGTCGATGATGTCCAGGCCGCGCGCCGCCACGTCGGTCGCGACGAGGATGTTGCAGCTGCGATTGGCGAAGCGAACAAGCACCTCGTCGCGGTCGCGCTGTTCGAGGTCGCCATGCAGCGCGAGCGGCGAGAAGCCGCGACGGTCGAGTTCCGCCGCCAGGGTCTCGGTGTCCTTTCGCATGTTGCAGAACACCAGCGTCGCGTCTGGCTTTTCGTGGGTAAGGATGCGCGACAGCACATCGGGTTTGTTCGTCGGCTCGACCTCGATCATGCGCTGCTCGATGGTGTTCTCGTCGTGCTTCTCCTCCACGGTGACCGTGACCGGGTTGCGCTGCACGCGGCCGCTGACGGCGCGGATCGCATCCGGGTAGGTCGCAGAGAAAAGCAGGGTCTGGTGATGCTTCGAGATGCGCTTGACGATGTCGTCGATCGCTTCCTCGAAACCCATGTCGAGCATGCGATCTGCCTCGTCGAGCACCAGCACCTTGATGCCGCCGCCGTGCAGGCTTTCGCGCTTGAGGTGTTCCTGCACGCGCCCCGGCGTGCCGACGACAATGTGTGGATCGTGCTCCAGCGAGGCGAGCTGCGGACCCAGCGGCATGCCGCCGCAAAGGGTGAGCAGCTTCACGTTGGGCAGGTTGACGGCGAGACGGCGAATCGCCTTGCTCACCTGGTCGGCGAGCTCACGGGTCGGACACAACACCAGGGCCTGTAGCCGGATCTGCGTCAGGTCGAGTTGCTGTAACAGGCCGAGGCCAAACGCGGCGGTCTTTCCGCTGCCCGTGCGTGCCTGGGCGATCACGTCACGGCCCTCGAGGATCGACGGCAGGCTTTCCCGCTGGATGGGCGTCATCTCCGCGTAGCCGAGGGATTCCACGGCGGCGAGGAGGGCGGGGGAAAGCGTAGTCTGGGCGAAGGCATTCATTCGCCTATGATCGCACGGCGGGTCGGGGGACGCCTTTCCGACCGTCAGCAGCCGGTCGCCGGGTCTTTCGGAATGCGTGGCCGGGTCGGCGGTGATCCCTCGGACGACCCCTCCGACACAGGCGGGAGGCGGATCGGACCCAGACGGAAGGAACGCCGTGACCAGGGCATGCGTTTGAACGACCGGCCCATAGCGCGGGGGCTCAGCAACCGTCTGACCTGGCCTTCGCGCGCGCCGTGCAACAGGTCGAATGCCAGCAGGGGGCGATCGGTGACGGCATCGACCAACAGGTCTCCTCGCAGGCGGGCTTTCCCCGAAGAAACCAGTTCATCCAGTCCCGCGCCCCGCACAGAGGGATAGAGATGCGACAGGCGGATATCGACGGCATAGGTGTCCGAAAATCGCCTCATGGCGTTTTCGCATGACGTGCAGACCAGCTCGCTGACGCTGCCGCGAATACGTCCACCGCCGGGGACCACCTGATCCTGCAAGTCTTTCTCCAGTGACCGCAATGCCTTGAACTCCGGATCGAAAAGACGATCCCTGTCAGCGACAACGAAGGCATCGAGGACGGACGCGCCGCGAGCCCTCACCGGCGCCCTGACACCGAACTCGCCGAACCCCGTGTAGAAACGGCTGTCTGCCAGGTCGAGGGCGGCTTCCTCCGCCACGGGCAGCGTATGGGAGGCGAACTCGAATTCAGATTCGGAGCCAGACGGGCTGAGCGGACTGTCCGGCGTGCCAGGGCGCGTCGGCCCCTCGAAAATCGACCTGGCGACGGAACTCAGTGAACGTCCGCCCATGGCATGGTACACGCGCACGTTCGGAAGGCCGTTCAGGGTGAAGTGGTATTCCAGTCGTGCCACCGGCGCACCACGCATCGCCTCCTCGAGTGCTTCCCAACGAATGGCGCGATACTCATCGCGGTAACGTTCGTTGACCAAGGTGCGCATGGCGTCGACATAGTGCTGGCTGGTTGCTTCGAGAAACGCCGTGACATTGCCTTCGTCGAGCGTAATACGCTCGAGTTCGACCGCCCCTGTCGCACGCGCGGAGGACGTGGCGGACATGACGACGGCGGTTGACAGGACGATGAGAAGTCGTTGGCGCATGCTGGGTCACTCGGGGAGCGGACAGAAAAGGCGATCGGCCCGCGCGGCGGCCATATCGGCCTCGGTGGACGTGAGCAGCCTTGCCGTGACGAGATCGTCGGCGGCAACGGCCTCGAACATTTCGATGAACGGTGCAAGGTCCAGCAGCACGAGCATGGCTGACACGAACCCGGCCAGCCGCTGCATGCCGTCGTGTTCGCGTTCGGGCACCCAACGCGCCTGTCGGTCCGATTCGTCGACATACCAACGGTGAATGGCACGATCGGTCGCCGCGACGAAGCACAGGGGGCGCTCATCCCCTTCGGCACCCGTACCGGCGGACCCGTCGTGCGGTGTCGCGCTGGGTGTACACGGGAATCCGCTGAGATAACCTTGCGCATCCCGATAGGCCGCGGCCACGCGGGCAACACGAAACGCGGTGGGGAGTGCACGCGATCCTGTCGTCGCGCGACCGCCCACCTGCCAGTGAATCAGACGATGCTGCACGAGGGTGGTGAGGTAATGCAGGTCATACGTGGTTACCCGGTCGAGATAAGCGGCATTCATCACGCGGTGAAAGACGTCTTTATCGATGCCGAGGGACGCTTGACGGGCTGAATCGGTTTCACGAAGCTGCTGGCGCAGGATCTGCATGGCGACGGCGTATGTCGCCGCTCTCGTGGAATGCCTGAAGCCCGTGAGGTCGACCATATGCCAAAAGATATCGGCGTCGACATCCGCCTTCGCGGCGCTGGCGGCGACGAACGGATCGCGAAAACCGCTGCGTGTCACCACATCTAGCCCGGGTCTTGCGCGGGTAAGACCCAGGTCCCAGTTCAATACGGCCAAGGCGTCACTCGTCGACAGGTTCCCCGGAAGTCGCGCCAGGACGTCAGGCCATTCGACATCGTTAGTGAACGCGGGATCGCCCTTTACGTCCGAGTAGGGCGAGGTCGGGTCGACGAGTAGCTGATTCAGCGTGGTGTCCTGTGCCTGCGGCGCGTCATCGCCTCCAGCGCGAGCCATACGCTCGCGCTGGAGGTGGCTGAAAACGTCGACGCCGACGATCGTCGTGGCGAGCGTTGGCATGCCGGGGAAGGCGACAAGCGCCATACCTAGCAGGAACACCTCCCTCTTCAACTCAATCACCGCACGGCAGGGCAACCGTCCGACGCGCTTCTTCGGCCTCGATACGCTCGAGGGCATCCGGGATCTTTTGCGACGTCCTGTCAAGAGGCACAAATTCACTGATGACATTCCTCTTCAGGTAGTCATCGCGGCGCCTTCTCAGAACGCCGGACAATCGAGTGCTCTCGCTTTCGATGGCATTCGTGGCCGGCTCGGATCCGGGTTCGAGCAATTGAAAGATGTTTCCGTCGATGTCATACGCGGCGGCGAGTTTCTCCGATGCCGCCTTGCACGAGGGGCACACTGACTTGCTGACATAGCCAACCAGCCTTCCGCCTTTCGGCACGGCCCGAGCAGCGATATCGGTCTCGAGCTTGCGGAAGATCTTCAGTTCCGCATCGCCCGCATGGAGAGGATCGTTGGCCACCACGCCATCGGCTACGCCCGGAAGATTCGGCGCACGTGCGCGAAGGGACGTATCGGCCGGATAGAATCCACCTTCAGCGATGTCCAGCGCAATGTCATCGTCGGTGATGACGTAGCGGCCTGAGCTCTCCTCCGTCGATCCGTCATCGAAGTTCCGCTTGGTCATTCGGCGGAAGGTGACGTCCATCGCCGGACCGCTGCGCGCATAGTAGGTCCTTGAGCGTAGACGCCCTGCCTCGGTGTAGACGTATTCCATTCTTGCAACGGTGGCCTGCTTGGTGGCCTTGAACAGGTGTACCTTCGCTTTGCCAGTGAATGGGCCCTTGATACCTTTCTCAGGTATGGCCATGCGAAAGGCATCGACGAAGACTTTTGAATCGCTGTTCAGCATGGCTGCGACAGCGTCACCATGCGCGGTATCGATTTTGATTTTGCCTGCGAAAGCCGTCGAGGCAGAGAGCGCGAACGCAAGTGCGGTCAAGCGGATGGCGCGTGATGCGAACAGGGTGATCATGTGCGGAGCCTGCACTTCAGCTGGGTCGCACGTTCTTCCACGACGGCGGCTTCTTCGTCGGTCAGTGCACCTTCGGCACTCAGTTCGTTGACAAGGTTGGCTTCCGTAAACTCGACAAAGCCCGCAATGTCGACCAGCGTGAGAACCACGCTGAACCAGAACTGGACGCGTAGCTGTGCGTCATCCGGGCTATGGTGCGCGCGACGGACACTCGCTTCCTCCTGACGCATCTTGCGGCGATACCACGACTGTACGGCCTGATCGGTCGCGGCGACGAAGCACAAGGGGCCAGCGCCTTCAGTCGCGGCCGGCCCCGTGGGCAGGCGCTTGGCGGGATCGTTGCCCGTGCAGGTCCCTCCGGGAACCGTGTAGCCGCCTGCATCGGCATAAGCCGCCGCGACTCGCGCGACGCGATACGCAGCGGGCAGCTGTCGGCGCCCCTTGGAGTCGACGGTGAAACTGTTGTCGGATAGCGCGTAATGGAGCAGTGAGGAAAGGTAGTCTTCGTCGCTATCGGTCAGGTTTCCCGGGTAGAGCTGGTCGAGATAGCGTGCAAGGACATCGGGCTTGATGCCACGTGCTTCGTACGTTTCGGGTGCGTAGCTACGGATTTGGTCGCGGAGCAGCTGCAATGCCACCGCTTGTCCGGCCGCAAGGGTGGACAGTGCGCCGTTGAAGTCTCTTGCCTTCCAGAAGATGTCCGCGTCGACGCCGGCTTTGATCGCATTGGCGGCGGCATAGCCATTGCGGAAAGCGATGATTGACGCCTTGTCGACGATCACGTCGACGCCGATCCTCGCCTTCGTGAAGCCGCCCTGCCACTGCAGCATTTCGAGGGCCGCCGCATTCTTGTCTGCGGCATCGATCGGAAGGCCATCGACGAAGTCGTACCACCATACCTCGTTGGTGATCGGGGGGTCGTCGCGCAGCGCGCTGTATGGGAAGTCGGGGTTTTCCAGGAAGCCGGACACGTATTGACGCGTGCTGTGATTGAACGCCTTGTCGACACCCAAGGTCGCGGTGCGATGACGGACGAGTTCACGGTAGACATCGACCGTCGTTGGATCCGCGGCCAGGGCCGGGAGGGGCAGGAGCGCAGCAAGGCACGCCAGCCGTAGGAAGGGCTTCATGTAGGGGTAACATCCATGTGGGCGTTTCAGAGGTGCCGACGTCATGTCAGCCCGCATAGTCTCCGGCAAGGCACGAGAACGCACCATCAGGGTTGCCCTTGATGGTCGCAATCATGTCTCGTGTCGCTATGTCAGCGGATTCTGACCGGACCTACCAGCGAGTGCGTTCCGGCAACAGGCCCTTCAGTTCGGCTTCGGTCAGGTTGCGCCACTGACCGGGCTTCAGATGGCCCAGCTTCACGTTGATGATCCGCACGCGGCGTAGTTGGGTCACGCGGTAACCGAACTCGGCGGCCATCAGGCGGATTTGCCGGTTGAGGCCTTGCTTGAGCACGATGGAGAAGCCGAACTTCGCGATCTTGCGCACGCGGCAGGGATCGGTCATCTGGTTGTGGATGCGCACGCCCTTGGCCATGCCGCGAATGAACTCATCGGTCACCGCCTTGTTCACCGCCACGAGGTATTCCTTCTCGTGGCCGTTCTCCGAGCGGAGGATCTCGTTGACGATGTCGCCGTTGCTGGTGAGCAGGATCAGGCCTTCGGAGTCCTTGTCCAGGCGTCCGATGGGAAAGATGCGCTGCGGGTGGTCGACGAAGTCGACGATGTTGCCGTCGACGGTCTGGTCGGTGGTGCAGGTGATGCCGACCGGCTTGTTCAGCGCGATATAGATGCCGCGACTCTTCGCCGACTCGGGGGCCATCGTGCGCGCGACGACGATCTCGCCGTCCACGCGCACCACGTCGCCGTCGAGCGCCTTGGCGCCCATGCCGACGACTTCCTCGTTGATCGTGACACGGCCGGCGACGAGCAGTTCGTCCGCCTCGCGTCGCGAACACAGGCCGGCCTCGCTGATGTACTTGTTGACCCGCATGGCGTTACGAGCGAAGACCGACGCCGCGCGAAAGCAGGCGCAAGGCAACGGCGCTGAGTCCGACCACGAAGACCAGCATCACGATGAACGCAGTGACGATGGGGACGTCGCTTACGCCCAGCACGCCGAAGCGGAAGGCATTGACCATGTAAAGGATCGGATTGGCCAGCGAGATCGTGTGCCACGGCTCGCCAAGCAGGTCCACCGAATAGAACACGCCGCCGAGATAGGTGAGGGGCGTGAGCACGAAGGTCGGCACGAGGGCGATGTCGTCGAATTTCTTTGCAAACACGGCGTTGACGAAGCCTGCCAGCGAGAACACGGTCGCGCCGAGTACCACCGAAACGAACGTGATGATCGGGTGGGCGACGTGCAGGTCGGTGAAGAACAGTGCGATCACCAGCACCAACGCACCCACGATCACGCCGCGGGTGACCGCGCCGGTGACATAGCCCAGCAGGATCACCCAGTTCGACATCGGCGAGACCAGCATCTCCTCGACGAAGCGGCCGAACTTCGCGCCGAAGAACGACGAAGAGATATTGCCGTAGCTGTTCGTGATGATGCTCATCATGACCAGGCCGGGCACGATGTACTGCATGTACGTGAAGCCATGCATGAGGCCGATGCGGCTGCCGATGAGCTTGCCGAAGATGACGAAGTACAGCGTCATCGTGATCGCCGGGGGGATCAGCGTCTGCGTCCAGATGCGCAGGATGCGTGCGATCTCGCGACGAACGATGGTGTTCAGCGCGACGAGGTTGGTGGCCGCGCTCATGCCGCGTTCTCCCGGCCGTGCTCGACCAGTCGGACGAAGAGTTCTTCCAGGCGATTGGACTTGTTGCGCATCGAGGTCACGGTGACGCCGTGCGAGGAAAGCGCGGCGAACAGGGAGTTCAGGTCGTGGGAGCGGGACATCTCGGCTTCGATGGTGTGATCGTCCAGGGTGCGCAGGACCACACCCGGCAAAACAGGGAGAACGCCGGGAGCGCTGGGAACGTCGAGCACGAAGGTCTCGACATCGAGCGTGGCCAGCAGGCTCTTCATCGAGGTGTTCTGCACGATGCGGCCCTGGTCGATGATCGCGATGTTGCGGCAGAGCTGCTCGGCTTCCTCGAGGTAATGCGTGGTGAGGATCACCGTGGTGCCGGCGGCGTTGATGCCGCTGACGAACTGCCACATGGAGCGGCGGATCTCGATGTCGACGCCCGCGGTGGGCTCGTCGAGGATCAGCAGCTTCGGCTCGTTCATCATCGCGCGGGCGATCATCAGGCGGCGCTTCATGCCGCCCGAGAGCGTGCGGGCCTGCAGGTGCGCCTTGTCCCACAGGCGCAGTTCCTTCAGGTACTTCTCCGCGCGCTGGGAAGCCTCGGCGCGACCGATGCCGTAGAAACCGGCCTGGTTCACGCAGATGTCGAAAGGCTTCTCGAACTGGTTGAAGTTGAGTTCCTGGGGCACCAGGCCGATCAGGTGCATCGCCTCGCTGCGGTGCTTGTGGATCGACACGCCGAAGATCTCCGCGTCGCCCGAGGTCGAGTTGACCAGGGAGGAGAGGATGCCGATGAGGGTCGATTTACCAGCACCGTTGGGCCCGAGCAGGGCGTAAAAATCGCCCGGTTCGACGGTCAGGGAGATGCCCTTGAGGGCCTCCACGCCGTTACCGTAGGTCTTGCGTAAGTTCGTGACGTTTAAAGCAGGAGTGGTCATGGGCTGCGCCGGGATGCCAAGCCGCCTATTATACCGGCCTTTGTCTGTCCACCTTGTTCCCGTACGTCAACAGAGACTTTCCATGGCCGAACAATTCCAGCTCCGACTCGCCGACAGCTTCATGCTCGCCCCCGCGGTGCGGCACCTGTCGTTCGAGCGCGCCGACGGCCAGCCGCTGGCCTTCGTGCCCGGGCAGTTCCTCCAGGTCCACTTCGCGTACGACGACGGCAAACCGACCAAGCGCAGCTACTCGGTGGGCACGATCGGCGACGGGACGGGGCCGGTCGAGCGGATCGAGATCGCGGTGAGCTATGTGGACGGCGGGGCAGCGACCAAGCTGCTGGGCGGTCTGAAGGCGGGTGAGACGGTCGATGCCAGTGGGCCGTACGGCCGTTTCTGCCTGATGGACGCCGACCAGAATCAGCGCTACATCCTGATCGCCACGGGCACCGGGGTCACCCCGTACCGCGCCATGTTGCCGCAGATCGCCAGCCTCATCGCCAGCCGGGGCTGCCGTTTCGTGCTCCTTTACGGCGCCCGCAACGAGGGTGAGCTCCTCTACGGCGAAGAATTCGAGGCCTTCGCCCGTCAGCACGAGGGCTTCGATTTCCATCCCTGCCTGAGCCGCGGTGCCCGGCCGAATCCGCGTCCGCACGACCGGCTCGGCTACGTCCAGGACATGCTGGCCGAGCTGGAGCCCAACGGCGAGCGGGACATCGCCTACCTCTGCGGCAACCCGAACATGGTCGACGCGGCCTTCGCCGCCCTGAAGGAACAGGGCTTGTCGGTCCAGCACATCCGTCGCGAGAAATACATCTCTTCCCGCTAAAACCGCCCGCCCGGCCTATACTTGCGCCCCATGCACGCCCACGTCCTTCCGCCCCATCTCACTCCGGACATGCGGCGCTACGCGACGCTGGACCAGCGTCTGCTGGCGGCCGTCCGGGCCATCCGCATCCTGCCGACCGTGTCCTGGCCGGCCTCGGTCGAAGAGCGCCTCATCGCCGAATTCGGCGCAGGGCGGCTGTCCCTGCCGGATATCCGCTATCGGCCACCGGACCTGGGTGACACCCGGGCGGAGCTGGAAGCGATCGAGCGGGAGGTCTGCGAAGACCATCCGATCGCCGAATACCTGCGCCGGACCGCCGAATCCTGGCGTGTGGCGACGGAAATGCTGGATGCCGCCGGCACCGATGGCGTGACCACCGCGTCGGTCGCGCTCTATGGCAAGCCGGGTGACGCCATCCCCGGCAGCAATCGCAGCAACCTGGATGCGGCCCGCTACTTCGTCGACCTGGCCGACGAGTTGGGCGCCGACCTGGAAACCGAGGACGCGACGGGGACGATCCCGGCGGAAGACCTGCGCCGGGACATGACCGAGATGCTCGATGCGTTCTTCTCGCCCGGCACGATTTCGGTGGAAGTCGATCCCGAACTCACCGCCAAGGCGGCGGCAGGTGCGACCCGTATCCGTCTGCGCGGCGGCATCCGCTTCACCGAATACGATCGCCACCAGTTGCTGGCGCACGAGGCCTTCGTGCATTCGCTCACCGCGCTCAACGGTCGCGAACAGCCGGTGCTTGCCTCGTTGGCGCGTACTTCGCCGCGGGTCACCGCGACGCAGGAGGGTCTGGCCGTCTTCGCCGAACTGATGTCGGGCGCGATCGATATTTCCCGGCTCAAGCGCATCAGCCTGCGCATCCTGGCGATCGACATGGCATTGAACGGCGCCGACTTCGTGGATGTATTCCGCTATTTCCGCGAATGCGGGCAGAACGTCGCGGACAGTTTCCACTCGGCACAGCGTGTGTTTCGCGGCGTGCCGCTGACCGGCGGTTCGGCCTTCGCCAAGGACAACGTCTACCTCACCGGCCTTCTGGCCGTGCACACGTTCTTCCGTTGGGCGCTGCGCCAACGTCGCCTCGATCTGCTGCGTAACCTGTTTGCCGGAAAGCTCGCCCTGCACGACGTCATGAGCCTCGAGGCCCATTTCGCAAGCGGTGACATCGTCGCGCCGCGTTACCTGCCGCCGTGGATGCAACATGTACATGGTCTGGCCGGCAAGCTCGCGTTCTCGTTGTTCGTCAACCACATCCATATGGCCGGCGTGGAAGCCGAGGAAATTTCCCTCGGCTTGTGACGTCGTGGTTTACCGGCCCGGCGCGATCGTGAAGTCGCCAGGCGAGACGGCGAAGAACGGTCGCCAATCGCAGCGTACGCGAAGGCGCGCATGATCCGTCTGCGTGGCGATGACTGGAAGCACGACGTCGGCTTCGCCGTCATTGCGTTCGTCCGTTGCCACGGGCTCGGGCAGCCACGTACGGCCGCCGTCGACGGAAAGATCGATCTCGAGGAAGTGGCAGTCGATCGGCGCCACCGTCGTGTCGGCAACGTCCCAGTGCAGGCGAAGCCGCTGCCCAGCGACACCACGCGCGCCTTTGGTGGGCGACAGCACAGCGAAGGGGCGGCCGGTGTCGATGACACGCACCCGGGTATCGGCACCGGCCACCGTCGCCGTGCCACTCCCGCTGTCTCTCACGGTCAGGCGAAAATTGAGAAAGCGCGAGGTGGTCGGCAACGTTTCACCCGGTTCGGCGGTTTCATGGCCGAGAACGGCGGCCATCCTTGGAAAGCTGCGCACGGCGTAGGGCGTCGGTGCGAACGAGCGGAACAAGGGGCCGTTGCCGCGATCGGTCAGTTCGCGTTTCTGTGCATCGCCGGCATCCATCTGTTCCCACGCGTACGTGAGGTGCGTGCCGGCCGCGTCGGGCTCCACCGATGCCGCGAGCATGAAGGGGGTTCGCGCCGGTATGACCTTCTCTTCCGCAAAGGGCTCGGGGTCGATCCATGGCGCCGCGACGGGGTTGATACGCTTGGCGGCGCATCGCCCGCCGCGTGATCCGAGCCAGGTTTGCATCTGCGCGATGTTCACCGCATGGAAATACAGGTCCGAACGATCCTGCAATTGCTGCGCGGCGCCTCCGCAGCCCGAGGGGGCGTAACCCATCGCGGTACTGCCGCCACCGGGTTCCATGGCACGGTCATCGAGTGTCGAGCGACCGCATCCATTGGCCGTCGGCCACGCACCTAGCTGGCGTCCGAGCACGTGAATCATGAAGCCGATCGCATGAGGTTCGCTTTCGGGATGTGCGTGACCGCTCCAGGCAGCGGCTTTGTGCGTGGCGAAAAACTCGGCACGACGATCGTCGCTGCACGAGGTTCCGATGTGGCTTTCTCCGCCGAACATCGTCGTCACGGCGTGGCCGATGTCGTAGTTCGCCTTGCCGATCTCGCGATCGATCAACTGTACCGTGGCCGGACCGGGATCCATGCGACGGTAAGGGTCACGTCGCGGGTTGGCGCGAATGATCCGGTCGTTGTTCTCGGCCAGGGTGAAGTGCACGCCGATATCCGTTTCGAAGACCTCGTTCGCACGGTTCACCGCGTGCACGATCTCGCCGAGTGCGCCTTCGACGGTGCCCCCAAAATGGGCGACATAGCGGCTGTCCGCGGCAACGGCCAAGCGGAAGTCGTAGCGCATGCCGCCGCCGGCGTGCGCCAGTGCTGGGACAGATGCGAGATCTTTCGTGCCGAAGCCAGGCGCCGTCACGGCGGCCTCGGTCGACGGGGCCGACGTGTCAACCGACGCAGCCGCAGCCGTAGTCGTGGCCGCAGCCGCAGCCGCATCCAGCTCACCGGGGCGAACCAGCCACTCCGTCGCACCATGGCGAACGCTGGCTCTCACGCCGGCTGCCGAGAGGTCGAGTCGCACGGTGCGCCCTTCCTCGTCGCTTCCCCGGAAGCTTCGCAGGCCCGGAAATCGGGCGGCAAGGCCCGGCGGAAGCGTGCCTGAGTCGTGTACGCGGAAGCGCGATGATGTGGCGATGCCGGTGGGAAGAGCCACCTCGGTGCTGCGGCTGGCATCGCTGGGCAGGCGGAGCAAGCTGCGACGCAACGCCGGCTCATCGATGACCTCGGTGGCTTGGGACGCCAGTGGGAACACGCCGCCCACCAGGGCGGTAACGATAGCGAAACGTGACATGACGATGCTCGACGATCAGGAAGAGCCGTCGACGGTAGACGTGTCCGCGCGGCACATCTGCCGGGATCCGCATGGCTGATATGTAGCCTTTTCATATCACTGGATGTCGCAATGCAACACACCCCGGGTCGGGCGAATCGTCATGGCGGTGCTAACATCGACGCCCTGTAGCGCGGCTTCCAGCCCGCTCCCTCGTCCCCATTCCATCCAGCTCCCACAGGACCCCATGGCCATCTCCGAGGAACTGCGGCAAGCCGCGCTCGAGTACCACCGCCTTCCCCGTCCGGGCAAGATCAAGGTCACGCCGACGACGTCGCTGCTGACCCAGCGCGATCTTTCCCTCGCGTATTCGCCCGGCGTTGCTGCGGCGTGCGACGCGATCGTCGCCGACCCGAGGGAGGCCGCCGAACTGACTGCGCGCTCGAACCTGGTCGCGGTGATCACCAACGGCACGGCGGTGCTGGGCCTGGGCAACATCGGTGCCCTGGCGAGCAAGCCGGTGATGGAAGGCAAGGGCGTCCTGTTCCAGAAGTTCGCCGGTATCGATGTGTTCGACATCGAGATCAACGAGAGCGATCCGGACAAGCTGGTCGACATCATCGCCAGCCTCGAGCCGACCTTCGGCGGTATCAACCTCGAAGACATCAAGGCGCCGGAGTGCTTCATCGTCGAGCGCAAGCTGCGCGAGCGGATGAAGATTCCGGTGTTTCACGACGATCAGCATGGCACGGCGATCATCGTCGGTGCGGCGGTCATCAACGCGTTGCTGGTCACCGGCAAGAACATCGAAGACGTCAAGCTCGCCACCACCGGCATGGGCGCCGCAGGCATCTCCTGCGTCGACATGCTGGTAACGCTTGGCCTGAAGCGCGAGAACATCCTCGCCTTCGATCGCGACGGTGTGTTGCACACCGGCCGCACCGACCTCGATCCGGACAAGCAGCGCTACGCACGCGACACCGACAAGCGCACGCTGGCCGAGATCGTCGTTGGCGCGGACATCTTCCTGGGTCTCTCGGCCGGCGGCATCCTCAAGCCGGAAATGGTCGCGACCATGGCCGAGCGCCCGATCATCTTCGCGCTGGCCAACCCGAATCCGGAGATCCTTCCGGAGGATGCGAAGGCGGTTCGCCCGGACTGCATCATGGCCACCGGCCGTTCGGATTACCCGAACCAGGTCAACAACGCCCTGTGTTTCCCGTACCTGTTCCGCGGCGCGCTGGACGTGGGCGCATCGGTCATCAATGAACAGATGAAGGTGGCCTGCGTGAAGGCCATCGCCGAGCTGGCGCGGCGCGAAGCGTCCGACGTCAGTGCGCGCGCCTACGGTGGCAAGCCGCCGAGCTTCGGCCCCGAATACCTCATTCCGCAGCCGTTCGATCCACGTTTGCTGATCCAGTTGCCGCCGGCGATCGCCCAGGCAGCGATGGATTCCGGCGTGGCGGAGCGTCCCATCACGGACTTCCCGGCCTACATCGACCAGCTCACCAGTTTCGTGTTCCGCACCGGCCTGCTGATGAAACCGGTGTTCGATCGCGCCAAGGCCGATCCGAAGCGCGTGGTCTACGCCGAAGGCGAAGAAGAGACCACGCTGCGCGCCGTGCAGACCGTGGTCGATGAAGGCCTGGCCCGGCCGATCCTGGTCGGTCGTCCCGATGTCATCGAGCGCCGCATCGCGCGCGCCGGCCTGCGCCTCAAGCCGGGCGTGGACTTCGAGATGTGCAACATCCACTCGGATCCGCGTTTCGAGGATTACTGGCGCCTCTACCACTCGATCATGGAGCGCCGTGGCGTCACGCCGGCCTCGGCGAAGGCCGTGGTGCGCTCGCGTCCGACCGTGATCGCTGCGCTGATGGTGGAGCGGGGCGAGGCCGACGCGATGATCTGCGGCCTGGTCGGCACGTATCACAGCAAGCTCGACTACATCACCGACATCATCGGCCTGGATGAAGGCATCGCCGAAGCCTCCGCCATGGCCGCGGTATCGACGGAGAAGGGTACGTTCTTCTTTCTCGATACCTATGTGCAGGACGATCCGACCGCCGAGCAGATCGCCGAGGCGACCCTGCAGGCCTCGCTCCGCTTGAAGCTGTTCGGCATCCAGCCCAAGATCGCCCTGCTGTCGAACTCCAATTTCGGTGGCCGGGAGACGCGCAGCTCGAAGAAGATGCGTGAAGCCCTGCGCCTGATCCGCGAAAAGGCGCCGCGCCTCGAGGTGGAAGGCGAAATGCAGGCCGATGTGGCCCTCACCCCGGAACTGCGCGAGAAGATCTTCCCGAACTCGCGCCTGGAAGGTAAGGCCAATGTCTTCGTCTTCCCCAACCTGGATGCCGCCAACACGGCCTACAACATGATCCGTGTGCTGTGCGATGGCGTGGTCATCGGCCCGATCCTGATGGGCGTGGCCAAGCCGGCCCACATCCTGACGCCGCAGGCCACGGTACGCCGGGTGGTCAACATGACCGCGGTGGCCTGTGTCGAGGCACAGATCCGGGCCGGGAAGCCGCGTACAGTTGTAACTGATTGATTTATGGTCGATGTGGGAGCCGCTTCAGCGGCGATCCCGCGACAGCGGGCCACATCACCAAATCCCTGCAAGATCCGATTTAGAACGAGACAAACCGCCATACCGCCGCGTATGTGAAAACTTCGCGGTATCATGGAAAGGTTTTCCCGCCACCCCAGCGGGCTTCCCAGACCTCATGAAGCGCGCGCCAGGCGCGAGCGGAGCATCCATGGACCAGATCGACGATATCCTGAACCAGGACCTCGACCCCACCGAAACCCGTGAATGGGTCGAGTCGCTCAACGCCGTCATCAATCACGATGGCACCGAGCGCGCGCACTTTCTGCTCGAGCGGATGGTCGACTCCACCCGTCGCTCGGGCGGCTACCTGCCGTTCGACCCGACGACCGAGTACGTCAACACCATCCCGCCGCACATGGAAGCGCGCAGCCCGGGTAACGCCGCCATCGAATGGCGCATCCGCTCGCTGATCCGCTGGAACGCACTGGCCACCGTCGTGCGCGCCAACCGCAAGCCGGGCGACCTCGGCGGCCATATCTCCAGCTTCGCCTCCTCGGCGACGCTGTACGACGTCGGCTTCAACCATTTCTGGCGCGCTCCGAGCGCCGAGCACCCGGGCGATCTGGTGTTCCATCAGGGCCATTCGGCGCCGGGCGTCTACGCACGTTCGTTCCTCGAAGGCCGCATCACCGAAGAACAGCTCGACCTCTTCCGCATGGAAGTGGAAGGCAAGGGCAAGGGTCTCTCCTCGTACCCGCATCCGTACCTGATGCCGGACTACTGGCAGGTACCGACCGTGTCCATGGGCCTGGGCCCGATCCAGGCGATCTACCAGGCACAGTTCTGGAAGTACCTCGAGCACCGCGGCCTGATCCCGAAGTCCGATCGCAAGATCTGGTGCTTCATGGGCGACGGCGAGTCGGACGAGCCGGAGTCGCTGGGTGCGATCTCGCTCGCCGGCCGCGAAGGCCTCGACAACCTCATCTTCGTCATCAACTGCAACCTGCAGCGCCTCGATGGCCCGGTCCGTGGCAACGGCAAGATCATCCAGGAACTGGAAGGTGTCTTCCGTGGGGCCGGCTGGAACGCGATCAAGGTCGCCTGGGGCAGCTACTGGGATCCGCTTCTCGCCCGCGACACCACGGGCAAGCTGCGCCAGCTGATGATGGAAACCGTCGACGGCGAGTACCAGGCCTGCAAGGCCTTCGGCGGCGCGTACACGCGCGAGAAGTTCTTCGGCAAGTATCCGGAAACCGCCGCGCTGGTCGCCAACATGTCCGACGACGACATCTGGCGCCTCAACCGCGGCGGTCACGATCCGCACAAGGTCTATGCGGCCTACCACGCGGCCGTGAACACCAAGGGCATGCCGACCGTGGTCCTCGCCAAGACGGTGAAGGGCTATGGCATGGGCGCGGCCGGTGAGTCGCAGAACCCGGCGCACAACCAGAAGAAGATGGACACGGACGCGATCCGCGCCTTCCGCGACCGCTTCAACATCCCCATTCCCGACGACAAGCTCGAGGAAGTGCCGTACTACCATCCGGGCAAGGACTCGGAAGAAGTGCAGTACATGCTCGAGCGCCGTCGTGCACTCGGCGGTTCGCTGCCGCAGCGTCGTCGCAAGTCGGACCAGTCGTTCACCGCGCCCTCGCTCGAAGCCTTCGAGCAGATCACCAAGGGCACGGGCGAGCGCGAGATCTCGACCACGATGGCCCTCGTCCGCGGCATGAACCTCATGCTGCGTGACAAGGAGCTCGGCCCGCGCCTGGTGCCGATCGTCGCCGACGAAGCCCGCACCTTCGGCATGGAAGGCATGTTCCGTCAGATCGGCATCTACGCGCCGTTCGGTCAGAAGTACCGTCCGCAGGATGCCGACCAGCTGCTGTACTACCGCGAAGACCAGAAGGGCCAGGTCCTCCAGGAAGGCATCAGCGAAGCCGGCGGCATGAGCGCCTGGCTGGCGGCGGCGACGAGTTACAGCATCAGCAACGTGGYGATGCTGCCGTTCTTCATCTACTACTCGATGTTCGGCTTCCAGCGCATCGGCGACCTCTGCTGGGCAGCGGGCGACATGCGTGCGCGCGGCTTCCTCATCGGCGGCACCGCCGGCCGCACCACGCTCAACGGCGAAGGCCTGCAGCACGAAGACGGTCATTCGCACCTGCTCTCCGGCGCGATCCCGAACGTCATCTCCTACGATCCGACCTTCTCGTGCGAGCTGGCGGTGATCCTGCAGGACGGCACGCGCCGGATGATGCAGGAGCAGGAAGACGTCTACTACTACATCACCGTGATGAACGAGAACTATGCCCATCCCGACCTGCCGAAGGGCAGCGAGGAAGGCATCGTCAAGGGCATGTACCTGTTCAAGGACGGTGGCAAGGCGAAGAAGAACGAGACGCGCGTGCAGCTGCTCGGCTCGGGCACGATCCTGCGCGAAGTCATCGCCGCCGCCGAGCTGCTGGAGAAGGACTTCGGCGTGTCGTCGGATATCTGGTCGGTGCCGAGCTTCTCGGAAGTCCGCCGCGAAGGCTTCGACGCCGAGCGCTGGAACCGCCTGCACCCGGAAGCCACGCAGCGCGTGCCGTACATCACCGGCCTGCTCGGTGAGCGTCAGGGCCCGGCGATCGCCGCGACCGACTACGTTCGTGAGTTCGCCGACCAGGTCCGCGCGTTCATGCCCGATGGCATGCGCTACACGGTGCTGGGCACGGACGGCTACGGTCGCAGCGACTCGCGTGCGAACCTGCGCAGCCACTTCGAGGTCGATCGCTACTGGATCGCCCACGCCGCCCTGGCCGCCCTCGCGAAGGACGGCAAGGTCAACGCGAAGGACGTGAGCCGCGCCATCAAGGAATACAAGCTGGACGTCGACAAGCCGAACCCGCTGTACGCCTGATAGCAAGGCATCGAGAAGGGGCCGGAGCAATCCGGCCCCTTTTTTGTTGAGCGGTGCCCTTGTAGGAGCCGATTCATCGGCGAAAAGGGTGCTAGCCAAGACCTGCCCCCCCCCCAACGTCACATCCCGTCCATGGCATTGCCACCCCGAAGCTGGTATTTCTCCAAGGCATACGACCTGGGATTCCTGCCATGCGCCTCGCTCTTCTCGCTGCCTCCATCCTCTCCCTCGCCGCCTGCGCGACCACGCCTTCCGACCACGGCTCCCGCTCGCGACTGCTGTATATCGCCGGCGCCAAGGTGCCGTGCACGAACGGCGTCATGAAGACCGAGTGCCTGCAGTACCGCGAAACGCCGAAGGACGCCTGGCAGATCAACTACGCGCCGGTGGAAGGCCTCGACTGGAAGGCGGGTAACGAATACCTGGTGAAGATCACCGAGGTGCACGCGAAGAACGTGCCGGCCGATGCGTCGCCGGTGACGTGGCATGTCGACAAGATTGTCGAACAGCATCCGGTGCCGTAAATCGCGCTGCGCGACTACAGACAACTGCAAGTTGATTTGATACGGTCGCTTCGTTGTCTGCGTTGTCGATTCGAAACGCGTCGCAGGCAACCATCGCTCGATGCGATGAGAAGCGCGGCCCGAGAGTGCTAGAACACTCCCGAGCCGCTGATCAAACCAACTTGTACGGAGCTGATTTGACTATGTCACATCATACGGCACTCGTTCGCCCGCCGAATCCCCTCGGCGACACCCCCACCGGTTACCGGGACGTCTGCCGACACGGCAGACACGCCTGACGAACGGCGGCGACAGTCGTTTCCTTAAGGTTTTTCTTGGCCGTCTTACCCGGCGCGTAGTTGCGTGGGTTCGCGACCAGGGCTGACGCCGCCACCCACTTCGTCGAAGCACGCCACCCGGCGCCCGGCCTCGGGCTGCCGATGAACCCGCGAGTCCGCGTTTTGCCCGCGGCACGCTGCGCTGTGCGTGGCGTGCCGCACCTTGGACGCGCGCTGCCCTTTCAGTTGCGAGCACGCCATGAACTCATCGACTACAACCTGCACGAATTGTCGAGCTGACCCCTACGTCGATTCTCACAATCTGCTGAACGAAGCCACCGAGTGGCTGCAATACGCTCGAGGTCTCACGCAGTTGCTCGCAGAACTTGTCCACGAAGCCGAGGCAGTTGACTGCCAGCGCATGTCGCTCGGGCTCGACGCCATTGCGGCGCTGACGCGTATGGGGCTGCAGTGCACGGCAGATGCGCATGCGCGGATGTCGTGGGAGCGAGCGGCGCGTGAGAGCAGAGGGCGGTGCGAATAGAAGAAATCGGAAAAATGCGCTCAATACGCCAGCGCCGCTCCGCTTTGTTTGTCATCTATTGCATGCTTGTTGTCCAACTTTGGCGTGACGGAACACGAGCGCATGAACGGCAAGATGAAGGCAATCGCTCTGTTGGTCCTCGGCGCGCTCGCGGCATTGGGTGGCGAGTATCTGGCGGGTTATCTGACGCTGTGGGCGCTGAGACTCGACAGTGTTCCATTGGGTATGACGACGTATTGGGAGTACTTTCGCGCGCTCGATCTGCCGCAAGTCGCCCCTTACGTGTTGAAAATCAAACTCTGCGGGGCGTTCGGTTTCGGTGTTCCATTGCTGACGTGGCTATGCCTTCTCGTCCCTGCACTGAGGTCGAAGCCGGAGTCGACACACGGCGACGCGCGCTTCGCGACGATGTCCGACCTGAAGAAGGCCGGGCTGCTCAAGCAGACCTCGCAGAGCATCCTCATGGGCAAGTACAAGGGCCGCTACCTGTGGCTCGGCGGCGCGCAGCACGTCATCACCATCAGTCCGACGCGCTCGGGTAAGACGACGAGCGTCGCCATCCCCGTGTTGTTGTCGTATGAGCAGTCGATGGTGGTGCTCGACCTCAAGGGCGAGCTCCACAAGGCGACCAGCGGCTGGCGCGAGGCCCTGGGTCAGGACATTCGTGTGTGGGCGCCGTACGACGAGAACGGCCACACGCATCGCTTCAATCCAATGACCACCCTCGCGGGCATGAGTCCGGACAAGCGCATCGGCGAGATCCAGACCCTCTCGGCCATTCTTTACCCGGACCAGCCGGGCGGGGACCCGTTCTGGACGTCGCAGAGCCGTGCGGCGTTTACAGCCTTCACGTCATTCCTGTTCGAGCGCTGGGACCAGAAGGTGGCGTGCTGTATCGCGGGTGCGCAGGACAAGCCGAACATCAACGCGTCTTCCGATTACCCGAGCTTCGAGCGCGTGCTCCGTTTCTCTAGCGGGGAGGACATGAACGGTACGAAGTCGTTGCTCGACGAACTTCTGAACAGCGCGACGTACGCCTTCATCACACCACAGACCCGGACGGTCTTCGGCAACCTTGCGGGCCTGGCGGAGCAGACATTCTCATCCGTCATCGCCTCCATGCAGGCACCGTTGCAGCAATTCCTCAGCCCGATCCTCGCGGCGGCCACCAACGCGAGCGACATCGATGTCACGAGTCTCCGTAAGAAGCTGACCACGCTCTACGTCATCATTCCGACGAATAAGCTCGACGAAAGCGCGAAGCTGCTGAATATCTTCTTCAGCACTGTAATCGGCAACAACCTCGGCAAACAGCTCGGCGAAGAGCCCGACCTTACGTTCCAGATGCTCATGCTCATGGATGAGTTCACCGCCATGGGTCGGGTCGACGTATGGGCCAAACGCATCTCCATCTCCGCCAGCTACGGCGTACGCGACCTCTGCATCGTGCAGAGCCGCGCCCAGCTCCGTGCCGCCTACGGCGATCACGACGCCGAGAACTTCATCACCAACCACGGCGCGCAGATCGTCTTCGCGCCGCGTGAGCAGAGTGATGCCAACCAGTACAGCGAAATGCTTGGCTTCAAAACCGTCCGCAAGGAGCACCGAAATACCAGTCGCGGAAACGGTTCGCGCCAGGTATCGACGAGCCACACCGAAGAGCGCCGCGCCTTGCTTCTGCCCCAGGAGATCAAGGAGCTGCCGGGCGACGAAGAGTTGATCTTCTATGAAGGCTGCAAGCCCATCCGCGCCAGGAAGAACTGGTTCTTCAAGGACAAGATGTTCAAGGAGCGTGCGGGTATCGCGCCCGTGGTTGTTCGGCGCGAGACGGTACCGTCTTCGGATCCGGCGGATGCCACGACATCGGGAACGCCGAAGGGACCGAATCCGTTCGCTGAAACGTCTCAACGAGCTCGTGCCGCGTGACTGCGTCGATTAGAGGTGCGACCGCGCGTGATGCGTTTGACAAGGACGTTGGCGCGCGCCCGTCATCGCTAATAGCTGTGCATAAGTTAACCGTCCCAGATCGGCACTACGACATTCAGTTGTTGCGTGACATCGAGGCGGTTAATGCGCGGACGCGGCAGGCGCTCGGTCCGTTGCCGCCTGGTGGCATTCCGTCGGTCGTCAAACGGAGGCCTGATCTACACACGATACCACCGCGCACCGAATCGACTGTTGGTCAGGTAACGGAGAACGAAGAGATGGATATCAAGTATCTGGCCATGGCGGCAGCCATGACCGTGGCGAGTGGTTGTCATTCGGGAATCAAGTCGTGGCACATGAAGTCGAAGATCGAGAACGGTGTGCTGAAAATACCGTTCTACGATCACAGTTTCGGCGCGAGGTGCTTCGACACACTCAGATGTCGCGTGCTCTACGGCAATGCCTACATTGTGAATAGCGGATCGCCGAGCGGTCCTTTCACAGGGCGCGATCGGCAAAACCTCTCGGGCGGTTGGGCAAACCTCGAATTTCCTTCAGTCGCGCGTGTCACGTGGACATCGAAGGACGGTACGAATCACGACGAGAAGATTGATCTAGGCGAGATATTTCGTTCCGGAATGGTCCGCTACGCGCCTGATCTGGACGTCAACGATGTACACCTCAGCGTGCCTCCGAGCGCACCCGACATCATTCTGGTAGTCGAGGATCGATCGATACATGTCTACATGAAAGCGTGGATCTGGCTACTTCACCCCACAGATCCAACGAACAAATTCTCCAACCTACGGACGGATGCGGTCATAGCGTATTCGCAAAGATTCTAACGGGAGTACATGGACGTGGTAGAGAAGCATAAGCGCGACAGTCGTGGCCACCTGCAAGATGCCGTAAGAACGGAGCCGGTGACGGACGCTGATCGGAAGGTATACGCGAAGGCGGCACAGGAAGTTGGAAGTCTGTCGGTCCCGCACATGTTTAGGGCGTCTGACCCGCACTCGCGCCTATAAGTTGCAAATTTCGACGGTACCGGAAACGACCTTTGGGCGGATCCGGAGCATGCGACGAATGTCGGCAAGTTGCATCTGCAGTTATCGCACGCGGGCAGTGTCGACCCTCGGTTGCATGCGGACTACATCAAGGGCGCCGGTACACAGGAAGGCATCGTTGCCAGGACGGTCGATGGCGCGACTGGGGCATCCTACGACGAACGAATTGACTGGATGTACCTGAAGTTCTGCGAACGCGCCCAAGAGTGGCTGAAGGTCGATCCGAATGCTGATATCCGGCTGATGGCTACTGGTTTCAGTCGCGGTGCGGAGCAGGCCGCCGGATTCCTACGTAAGGTGCAGGAGTTGGGTATCCAGAACCCTGATGGGAGAGAGGTCATCCATCAACCGTTTGGCCCCGATATCGTCAAGTGGACCCTTGCGCCCTTGCGTGCGCCGGGCAGGATCGTGATGGGTGAGGTCCTCTTCGACCCCGTCGGAACAGGCGTGCCGAACAACCACGATCGTCAGCCTACAAGCTCAACGGTCACTGGAATACAAATTACTGCCCGTGACGAGCGGCGCAATGCGTTTCCCTCCACGCAGATTCTTCGGCCCGGGCGCTCGGCGGATGGCCGGTTCGTTGGCATCATCGTACCCGGCGCTCACTCGGATATCGGTGGCAGCTATCACCGTGACGGCCTTTCAATTCTCAACTTCAACATCGTCGCCGACTATTTGAACGCTCTTAGCGATACGCCATTAGTCCATAGAATGTTGGTGCCGACAGACCCTGAGATGTTCCAGATTCATCGTTCCGAAGATCATCTGTTTATCTATAGCACCTCGGAATTCAGACACGAGGGCTACCGCGACGTTATGGGATCGCAGGCATCACCACCGCACTGCAACGACGAGCGCAAGATGATCCTCTGCGCGCTGCCCGATCCGCTCGATCCACAAATCGCGGCACACCTCGGCCCTCGATACCTTGTGGGCGTCCACGGCCCCGATGCCGTTCGTGAACTCAGCGACCCCGCGCATCCCGACTACGCTATGTACCGCTCTACCAGCGTGCAGGTCATGGAGTTGCACGCGCGCTCCGGTATCGACCTTAATCGTGCTCAGGTCGATCAGCTGACCGCGGGCCTCGTGATCGAGGCCAGGCGCAGCGACATGATCGCTATCGAAGATGTTCAGTTCGGGAAGAACTTCCGGCCTGACCGACCGACTCTCCGTGCCTTTGAGGCATTCGGTGACGACGTCGACTATCCCAAATCCAGGACGGCGAGTATCGAGGCGTTGAAAGCGCTCGACGTTCCGCTGGAATCGTCCAATCAGCAACTGCACATGCTCAATATGGAGAAGGAGGCGATTGTCAGTCGAGAAGATCTGGCGCCCCCGTCGCCAGTCAAATCTGCCGTGCTCGAACCTTCGAGGCCCCTCCCGTCGCGGGAAGAGCCGGTCATTGCGCCCTCGCGAAGCGATGCGTTCGATAAAACCGACGGCGGGGCCATCCGCGAACTCCAAAAAAACCTCAACACGCTCGGCATCCGCGACATGGCAGGTGAGCCGCTGGCGACGCACGGCGTCTACGACGTGTCGACTCAGACGGCGGTGGCCCGGTTCCAGTCGAGTCATGCGATGCCTGTTACAGGACAGGCCGACGACGCGACTCGCAACAGGATTCACGGACAGGCCTTCATTGCAGAGTTGCAGCGACCCGTACAGGTCAGGATGTCTACCGAGGTTCCTGCATCTCAGGTGCAGCCTTCGTCGCCGATGGCAGCGTATGAGTCGCCTACGGGTGCGTCCCTTTCGAGGGCCGCCGCGCCTCCGATGCTGGCTCACCAGTCTCGTAGTGACCCTCGTAACCCGAACAGCAAGGATCACTCGCTCTATAACGAATTACAGCGTCGGCTGCCGGATTCGTCGGAAGAACGCCTGATGCAATTCACCGCTTCATGCCACCGACACCGCATCAACGCCAGCAATCTGGGTGGGGTGCATATGGATTACGACAGCATGAAGTTGACCATCGACACTCACGGCCTGATGGCGACACCTGCTGTCGTCGACATGAGCGTTCCGCCGCCGGAGTCGGAGCAGTCGATCAGGCAGATTCAGCAATTCGACCAGCAGATGGATCAGGTCGCTCAGCAGAGTCAGGAGCGGAGTGCGCAGATGGCACAGCAAGCGCCTGTGATGTGAGGGGCGCAAGGGCATCGCCTAAGGACCGACTCCTTCACGCGGCTTGAATTTTCGTAATCAGCTTCAAGGAATGCAATCATGTTGCACAAGAAAGTCATGACGACACTGCTCTATCCGGCACTAATGCTGTTGTCGGCCACTCCGCAATCCGTTTCGGCCAATTCCGCCGTCGACTCGCCGTCCGGGAGCGCAGCGAGCGACATGCGGGCGCTTTCGATTGAAAACAAGAAGAAGTACGCCGCGTCGCACTTTCTGGGTTTCTACACCGCGTTTGGCAGTATTGCTTCCGATGTTTGCCAAGCGGAAGGCGTCGACCTCACGGCATACGTGAGTGCCTTCACGCTCAAACATACGGCGGAGTTCGCGAAGGCGCAGAAGATCATCTTGGCATCTGGTATCTCGGACGAACAGATGGCTTCGATTGCACGTGGCAGGCGGTCGGTAATGGAAGCCAAACTGCGTCGAGCGATGCTCGATCTTGCAGCTGCCTTGCACAAGACGACGGTCGCCGATGGTTGCTCTTATGTCGCATCGAATCCGACTGATGCTGCGTCTGCGCAATCCTACGCCGAGGCGAGTCCCGACGTCGAAGCGATCCTGATGTCCGACTGAGATTCCACGAAAAAAGGCCGGGATTACTCCCGGCCTTTGAGCGGTTCGACAGTCGTGAATCAATCGTCGTCGCGAAGCGCATGACGAATCAACAGGAACGTCCCAATAGCCGCAGCCGCAATACCGATAGTCACACCCGGATTACGGCGGACCTGCTTCCGCAGACGGCGATACTGATAAGTCGCTTCATCGGCAAGATCCTCGGCCAGGTAACGAACCTTCTGGCTGCTGCCGCTGTTGCGCTTGGCGAACTTGTTGGTCACGCGACGGGTGCGCTCGAGCAGGTCGTTGCCTGCGCCGGTCGCCTCGTCTGCATAGTGGCGAACGCGGCCGGATACGCCATTGACGGCGGTCTCGACCTGCTGCGCGAACTCGCGATTTCTGCTCATTGGATGGCTCCCTCTCAAGCGTTGCTGACGGGAATCGACTTTGCGGCCCGGGTCGTGAGGGTCGTGTAAATGGGCAAGTGGCGGATTGAACAGGGATTCAGGCTGGTCAATCTCATGCGAAATCGTACTTGCCACCCTTGGCGAGCGCCGCCTGGTACGCCGGGCGTGCGTGGATTCGCTCGAGGAAGGCATGCAGCTTAGGCCGGGAGGCGTCGAGGCCGCCTCGACTGGCGGCGGCCTCCAGCGGAAAACTCATCTGGATGTCCGCTGCCGTGAACTCGCTACCCGCGAACCACTCGGACTTGCCGATTTCGCCTTCCATGTAGTCCAGGTGCAGCTTGAGCTGCGGATCGACAAAGGCCTTCTGCGCGCCCTTGGCCAGCATCCGGGCCACCGGCTTGGCGAAGAACGGGACCGGCGCCGTCTCCATGCGGACGAAGACCAGCTTGAGCAGCAGCGGCGGCATGGCTGAGCCTTCGGCGTAGTGCAGGAAATAGACGAAACGCAGCCAATCGGCACTGCCAACGGCGGGTTTCAGGCGCCCCTGGCCGTAACGTTCAAGCAGGTATTCCACGATGGCGCCGGACTCGGCCAGGGTGACATCGCCGTCCTGGAGGATGGGCGACTTACCGAGCGGGTGGATGGCGCGGAGCTCCTTGGGCGCCAACATGGTCTTCGGATCGCGCTGGTAGCGGACGATCTCGTAGGGCAGGCCAAGTTCCTCCAGCAGCCAGAGGACGCGCTGGGAGCGCGAGTTGTTCAGGTGATGGACGATGATCATGGCCGGCCCGGATGTGGAAGAGGGCGCAGCGTAGCAGCGCGCCGCGTGCACATTCCATCGACGGGCGGCGAGTAGCTTCGGCGGTCTGACACCACGAGGACATCGACATGGGCCGCGAAGCCGACACGATTCATACCGACAAGGGCACGATTGGGCGACTGCAGGCGCTGATTCACGAGCTCCGTGACAACGCCAAGGTCATTCTTCATCTGCAGGATGGTTCGACGATGCAAGGCATCGTGGCGGTTGTTCCCACAACGCAAACCTTTGTCGACGGCGATGGAACGGAAGGCATCAACGGCGTGGTCAAGCTGATCGACAATGACCGCCCCGACTGGTCGGCGACGGTGTCGCTGGACACCATCGCGCGGGTCGAGCATCTGGACTCGGTGGGTTACGGTACGTCGCAGACGTAAGCGCCCGGATTTGGTAGGAGCCGATTCATCGGCGATCAGCGTGTGCTACGTAGCGACGCCTGTTCGCCGATGAATCGGCTCCTACCAAAACGCGTTGAGCGAACGAATTGCGTTAGGCGGACGGTAGGGTTTCCTGCAGTTTCTTGGTTTGCTCCGGGAAGGCGGCGCCTTGTGCCGCTACTGTCGTGGCGACAAGTTTGCGTGCCTCGGCTTCGCGATTCAGCGCGTGGAGCGCCTTCACCCGATACGTCGCCACACTGATCGTGTTGGCACCGTAGGCCTTCTTTGCAGCGGCTTCGAGGTAGGGCAGGCCTTCGGCGAACTTTCCGCTCTCGACGAGACGACGCCCGTAACGATAGTTGTAGACGTAGTCGCTCGGATAAGCGGCGATCAGTTGCTTTTCCAGGGTATCCAGCTCATCGCCGGCCTTGGCGCGAACCAGATATACGCGAAGGTTATCCGCGAGGTTGCGGTCGCTCTTGAGATCGCCGTGAAGCTTCTCGCGGCTGAGGTCGATCGCCTTGCGCAGTACCGCTTGCTCGCCGGCCGTGTCGCCGATGGCGGCGTCGAGATCAGCGGCGGTGAGGACAGCGCTGCGCTGGTCGGCGCAGGTCGGCGATGCCACGAAGATCTGCGTGGACAGATACTCGTCGAAGGCCGGCTTCTGCGGCGACAGTGAAGCCTGTCGCGTCGCTGGGGGCTGCGCGGCTGTTGCACCGATCAGGTCATCCAGGACGTAAGGACGGTCGCAGCCGATATTGCCGGCAAGCACCTTGGTCGCTGCCGCCGCGATGGCCGCGTCGTTCTTGTCGGCCTTGCCTTCGAGAAGCAGCAACTTCTGCTTGGCCAGTGCGACGCGCTTGTCCTGATCGGACACGTTACGAACCATCGATGGCAGGGTATCGAACCAGGCCATGCCTTCCTTGCCCTGGTAGCGCTGCTGGTACGTATCGAGCACCTCGGCGACCGAGGCGAGCGATCCCTTCACGGCTTCGTCTTTCTGGTGCGACAGGCGCGCGTCACCGGAGAGCAGCGCGGCGACCTGCGGATAGAACTTCTCGCGCGGTTGCTCGGCGAGGATGCGTCCCAGCTCCTCTCCATCCGGGCCGATGGCGACATAGGTCGGAAGGAAGTGAACGTTGAGCTTGTTCATCCATGCTTTGTCGGCGGGTTTGTCCGCGTCGGCCTCGTAAAAAACGATCTTCTTTTCCAGATCGTTCCACTCCTTGCCGTTGAGGACGTGGCTGGCCATGTAGTAACACGAGTAACACCAGACCGCCTGGAAATCGACCAGCACCGGCTTGTGCTCGCGCTTGCCCTGGGCAAGTGCGGCATCGAGACTGGCGGGACCCTCGTGCGCGGCGTAGGCCGGTGCAACGAGGGTGAGAAGAGCGGCGGCGAGCAGGCGCTTCATCGTGGACGTCCCCTTTGGCGGTATAGACGTCCACTTTATTAGCACGTTTTCGACGAGATGTCAGATCGTGCTGCTGGCGCCTTCGATCGGCTCGGGGTCCGATACCAGGCCCTGGCGACGCCGCAGGGAGGGGAACCACCAGGTCCACAGGCCGACCACGACCAGGGTGCCGATACCGCCGATAAGCGTGGCATTTACTGCACCGAGCGCGGCGGCGAGTATGCCGGACTCGAACTCGCCCAGCTGGTTGGAGGTGTTGATGAAGATGGCATTGACCGCACTGACCCGGCCGCGCATGTCGTCAGGGGTCTCCAGCTGCACCAGCGCGCCGCGGATGACCATGCTGACCATGTCGAAGGCGCCCAGGGCGAACAGGGCGATCAGCGACACCCAGAGCGTCGAGGAGAGGGCGAAGGCGATGGTGGCGACACCGAAGCCCGCCACGGAGGCGAACATGATCGGCCCGACCCGCCGGGTCAGGCTGTTGTGGGCGAGCCACACGGACATCAGCAGGGCGCCCACCGCCGGTGCGGCACGGAGCAGACCGAGGCCCCAGGGGCCGGTATGCAGGATGTCCCTGGCGAAGATGGGTAGCAGGGCCGTGGCGCCGCCCAGCAGCACCGCGAAAAGGTCCAGGGAGATCACGCCGAAGACGGCGGGCCGATGGCGGATGAAGTGGACCCCGGCGAACAGGGTCTTCAGCGTGGCCGGCTCGCGGCGCGGCGGCTGGTGGTCGTAGGAAAGGCGCGACATCAGCGTCAGCGCGACAAGGTAGAGCACGGCGGACACCGAATAGACCGTGCCGGGCCCGGCGACATAAAGGAGACCACCGAGGGCAGGGCCGGCGATCATCGCCGCCTGGCCCGCCGAGGCGGTGGAGGCCATCGCCCGGGGCAGCACGGCGGGTGGGACGATCGCCGGGAGCATCGATTGCAGGGCCGGGAATTCGAAGGCCTTGCCGAGGCCGACCACGAAGACCAGGGCAAGGATACCGACCTCGTTGATGTGCCCGCTGAGGCTGAATACGGCGAGCAGCGCGATCGCCAGCCACTCGATGGTCTGGCAGATGGTGACGATGCGGCGCCGGTCGAACTGGTCGGCCACGTGGCCGGCGGGCAGGGCCAGCAGCACCGAGGGGACGAACTGGACGAGGCCGATGAGGCCGAGGTCGAGGGCGCGATGGGTGATCTCGTAGATCTGCCAGCCGACCGCGACCGACATCATCTGGAAACCGAAACTGGAGGCGTTCTTGGCGAACCAGAACTGCATGAAGGCGCGATGGCGCAGAAGGGAGACGGCTTCGGGGGACGACGAAGGCATGAGGGATCCTTGGGGAGTCGGGCGATTCTACGCCCGCCTTGCCAGCGGCCGCGCCCAGGGGCGAAGCTAGGGCTTCGTACTTCCGGGATGCTTTCGCCATGCGCCGTTTCGCTCCGCTCGCTGTTCTCCTTGCCACCGTCACGGTGGCTGCCTGCTCGCCGCAGCCCGATGCCCAGACCACGCAGCAGGCACCTGTGGACAACCGGGCCGACGAAGCAGCGAAGAAGCTGGAGACCTACCAGCAGCTGCTGAAGCTGCACAACGACGGCCCAGCCGTGCAGCTGGGGCATGAAATCGTCGATAAGTATCCGGACACCCCGGCAGCCGCCGAGGTGAAGAAGACCCTCGACAATCTCGAGACGAACTACAAGGCCTCCAGCGAGAAGGCGCGCCTGACCGCCCTATGGCTCTACCAGACCTCGCCCATGCAGGGCGGCACGCAGAGCACGGCGACCATTCAGTCCAGCCAGCCCACGGGCGAGGCGTCGGTACGGCTGATCCTGCGTCGTCATACCGCCTGGGGTCAGACCGTCTTCCTCTACGCGACGACGGGCAAGGGTTTTGTCTGCAAGGGTGACTRCACGCTCAAGGCGACCTTCGACGGCAAGCCGAAGACGCTGAATGCCTTCCGCCCACCGACGGGCGAGCCGGCGCTGATCTTCCGCAACGACCCGCAGTTCATCAAGGACATGGCGAAGACCAAGCGGCTCACGATCGATGTGGTGACGGTGAGCCGGGGTGAGACGACGCTGACCTTCGATACCGGTGGCTATGATGCGGAGAAGTGGGCGCCGCTTCCTGGTAAGAAGAAGTGAGGTTTGGGCTAGCACCCGTTCGCCGATGAATCGGCTCCTACCTTGAGAGGCCGATTCATCGGTGGGGCGGGGTGCTTCAGTGCAGGAAGAGCTTCTCGGTGATGCGGGTCAGCGGCCATTCGAGCATGGTGTTGAGCCGGGCGGGAAGGTCGAGCGGACGTAGCAGCATCTTCACCGTCATCTCGGCGGGGAGGTGCTTCTTGAGAAGGCCCTCCGCGCGTCCGGCGATGCGGCGAAATTCCGCGTCGTCGTGCGCCTTGTCGGGATGGCGTACGTTGAAGACGTGGCGCAACGCAATGTCGCTGTCTTCGTTCTTGATTTCGCTGAGGCGCTTGAGCAAGGTGCGCAGCGTGCTGAAGCGGCCGATCTTGTCGCGCTCGCGATAGATGCGGAAGTGCTGGTAGAAGTTCTTGTAATGACGGACTTCATCGCTCTTGATGTAGTTCGTCAGTTCACGCAGCACCGGCTCATCGGTCACTTCGTTGAGTGCGCGATAGAGGCTCGCGGTACCCGTTTCAACGACGCAGCGCGCGGCGAGCTCCAGGCCCCGGTTGGGTTCGAGCTCATCCGGCGTGCAGACCGAACCGTAGTGTGCGAAGAAGTTGCGGAAACCGGTTTCCCAGTCGAACTCCGGCCACACGTGGCGCACATAAGCGGCCAGTGCGCGGCCGTGCTGCATTTCCTCGTGCTCCCAGTGATCGCGAAGCCACGCCTGCAGCGTTTCGTCGCCGGCGAAGTGGTCGACCAGCAGATGCGTGTACAGATCCGAGCCGCTCTCGACGAACGACGAGCTGCAAAGCAGCAGGAACAGGTCTTCGTTGTGCCTGACCTTCTCGACATCGATACGAGAGAGGTCCAGTTTTTCAAGCGTCCATGGCAAGGTGGCGGCGTAGCTCACGCGTTTTCCCCGATCGCTTTGTCTTATCGCCCCGAGGGCATCTGACCGAATTGTGACAAAGCCGGGCAGGCCTGGCTACGCGGCATCCTTGCGGTCAGCGGACCACCGTCACCGGCACGTGGGCCTTGGCGAGCACGTCGGTGGAGGTCGAACCCACCAGCCAGCGGGCCAGGGCGCCGCGCTCGGTATGCCCGATGACGATGTGGTCGACCCCGTGACGGGGGACGTACGAGAGCAGGGCGTCGCCCGGGCTGCCGTGGATGAGGTCGACCGTGACCGGCACCCCCGCCTCCGGCTTCAAGGCCCTCACCTCGGCCTCCAGCGCCTCCTGGCGCCCCCGGCCGTTGCTCTCGGTCATCATCAGCGCAGCCGTATCGGCGCCGTTGTCCACCTGCAGGACCGAAACCACGTGGACCCGGGCCCCCGCGCAGGCCGCCAGTTCCAGGGCGAAAAGGTAGGCGCGGCGGGCGGTTTCGGAGCCGTCGTAGCCAACCAGGATGTGCTTGGGCATGCCTTTCCCCTTCGAGTCGCGGCGTTGAATCGATAGTAAGCCGCCGGCAGCCGGCCGGGGGAGGCCGGTTCACGGGTCTTCCACGAATCCCCGGCTTACCTGAACGGCCGTCCGGGGCGTCCGTGTTTCTTCACATTCGTGAGTACAGAATCCGATCTCGCAGCTTCCTGCTATCTACCCACGGAGAAACGAACATGATCAAGCGCATTACCGGTCTGGCTGTCCTGGCTCTCGCCGCTGCAGGTACCTTCTCCGTCCAGCCCGCCAAGGCTGACAGCAGTGCTGAGGTGAAGTGCCACATGACGTTCAGCACCACGGGTTGGGCTGCGATCTACAAGAAGGCCGATGGCCGGGGCCACGTCCGTTGCGATAACGGCCAGAGCGCCGACGTGATCATCCACGTCCGTGGTGGTGGCCTGACCGCCGGCAAGTTCAGCATCGAAGGCGGCAAGGGTGAATTCACCCACGTCCACGGCATTGGCGAGATCTACGGCGAATACGCCAGCGGCGGCGCCAACGCCGGTGTCGTGAAGAGCGCCGAGAGCGCCGCAATGACCAAGGGCGAAGTCTCGCTGGCCGTGACGGGTACGGGCCGCGGCTTCAACCTCGGCGTCGACCTGAGCAAGTTCGAGATCGAGAAAATCGGCAAGTAAGCGCCGGCTCGGTGAAACAAGGGGCGTCCTCCGGGGCGCCTCTTTTTTTTGCGAATCGGCGACGCCTGCTCGGGGCTCGCAACCGAAGAGGGCGGAACCCGCATTCACGCGGACGAGTACACTTCCCTGATTCCCACCCATCGAGGTTTCCCCATGCGTCGCCTCTCCACGCTTCTCGCTCTTTGCCTGATCACTGTTTCCGCCTGGGCTGCCGCCCCGACCGGCCCCGCCGTCGGCGACAAGGCGCCCGATTTCAAGCTGCAGGACCAGAATGGCAAGTGGCACACCCTCGATACCGAGAAGGGCAAGTGGCTGGTGGTTTACTTCTATCCGAAGGACTTCACTGGCGGCTGCACCACCGAGGTCTGCACCTTCCGCGACGATATCGTCAAGCTGCATAAGGCCGGCGCCGTGGTGTACGGGGTGAGCCTCGACGATGTGAAATCGCATGCCGAATTCGCCGCGAAGTACCACGTCCCGTTCCCGCTGCTTTCCGACGCCGACGGCGCCATGGCGACGAAGTACGACGTGCTCAGCGATGAAAAGGGCAGCAAGTACGCCCGCCGCGAGACCTTCCTGATCGACCCGAACGGCAAGATCGCCAAGGTCTACAAGGACGTGGACCCGGAGAAGAATTCCGGCCAGGTGCTGGCTGACCTCGAGCAGCTGAAGGGTTCGGGCGTCTGAGCATGTTCAAGGCTCTCAAGGGCGCACGCCATGCCCGACCCTTCGCGCCGTGGCGCATCGTGGTCTGGCTGGTGATGCTGCTGGCGGCCGTCGGCTTCGTGATCAACACGTACGGCGCGATCATCGCAGCCGGCGCCATCGGCTCCATGACCCCCGAGGCGCTGGCGGCGGGCGGTCCCGACCCGCGCGTGCTGATGGCGTGGTCGCTGAGCTACTCCCTCGGCGCGTTTGCCGTGATGGTGCTGGCGCTGGGAACCCTGCGCTGGCGCGAATGGGGGCGGCGCGCCATGCGCGTCGTCGCCGGCGTACTGGCCGTTTGGGCGATCTATACGGCGGTGGTCGCCTTCCATCAGTGGCAGGAGATCGGTGTCGTGCTCGGTCAGGACGGCCTGCCGCCCGAACTGCTCGCCCGCGGTATGAAGGCGCGCTCGATCCTCCTCGTTGGCGTCGTGCTCAAGGCGGTCTCGGTACCCGTGCTGGCCTGGCTGGCCTGGGCACTGGGTAGCGTGTCGGTCCGGCAGCAGTTCGCCCAGCCCGCGCTGTGAGCCGGATGACTGCCCGTTGGTGGATCGTTGTCGCTGCCGTCTGCGCCTCGGGCGGCGTCGGCGCCCAGGACGTGGGCCAGCTGTCCTGTGGGGTCGCCAGTACTTACGACCTCACGATCCGACCCGATGCTCTCCTGTTCGAGCGCCCGCAGGTGGCACCGCGCAGTGTCCGCCTGCACGACGGTAGCCTCGCCACGGACGGTCGCGCGGTGACGCTGCGTGCGGACGAGCAGGATCGTGTCGCCCTGTTCGAGCGTGACGTCCGGGCCCTGGTGCCCAAGGCCAAGGCGATCGCCAGCGATGGCGTGGACGTCGCCGCGCGCGCGGTGCGGGACGAGGCCGGAAGGGCCTCCCCGGGGTCGCTCAGCAGTGGCGAACTCGACCGGGTCCTTGCCAGCCGTGTCACCGATATCAAGCGGCGCATCGCCGCGAGCCAGAGCACCCGCGACTGGCAGGCCGATGCGATGCGTGCCTACGCGCAGGAGATCGTCTCGGACATCACGCCGGTGCTCAGCCAAGACGTCGGCAGTGAAGCGATGCAGTTGGCGATGAACGGGGATCTGGACGGCGCCGCCGCGTTGCGCGACCGCGTTGCCGACATCTCCACCGGCGGGCAGGCACGCGTGCTTGCCAAGCTGGAAGCCGCGCTCAGGCCGCGGGTGCAGGCGCTCTGTCCGGCGGTGCGTCAGCTGTTGGACCTGCAGTCCGGGTGGCGCGACGCATCCGGTCAGCCTCTCATGCTGATCGAGACAGGCGGATGACCGCCGGCTGACCGGATACCTGGCCGTTTATCACCGGCTAAGTCCGACAGGTCTAACGTTTCATCCATGGAACGTAACTCGATCCGTGTCGTGAATGGGCTGATTCGCCGCGTCATTGCGGATCGTGATCTCTATGGTCAGGCGGCACGTGGCGTGCGGGAGCCGGGCCTCAAGGCGATATTGCAGGAATCCGCGGACTCGCTGACGGCGATCGCCGCAGAATTGCAGGGCGAGGTCACCGCCACGGGTGGGCGTCCTGCCATGGCCGGCGGCCCCATGAGTGGCGTCCGGCGCAGCATGATGGAAGCCTCGGCGAAGCTGTCGAGCGACCCCGATGTCACCTATATACGGACGCTGGAGCTCATGGAGCGTCGTCTTCTCGACGCGTTCCTGCGTCTCGAATCATCGTCTGGCGACCGCGCCGTCGTCGGTCGGCACATCGCGCGCTTGCGCCTCTTGCACCTCGACATGATCCACATGGGTGGCGCGACCGGGCGCTGAGCGGCTCCCCGTCGGGCGCCTGCCGTCCGCTGTCAGGCGGCGCGTCTCAGCTCGATCAGGGTCCGGTGCATGTGGCGGTCGGCGGAGACGCGCACGGGGTGAGCCGCCATGCGTGTTTCCCGATCGGCGAAGAAGTTGGCGAAGGCAATCGCATCGCCAGGGTCCTTGCGTACGGCGATCTGCACTCCCTCGCGGAAAATACCCCAGGCATGGCCGATGTCGGCGATGTGGTAATCGATGACCTGCTGATGCATGGGCGACCTTTCCGTTTCGACGCGCCTGACGGCGTATGTCGATAAGGGTCGCCGCTCGAAGCCGAACGAGGAATCAGACGAATCTGAAAAATTGCACTTTTTTTTGAGAAAAAACTCAGTCTGACGCCAGGCTGGCAGCGGCACTAACCATGCGGTCGACATGCACCCGCAGGGTTGCGATCACGCCGGGCAGCCGTTGTAGCGCGGTGCTGGCATCGTCCCCACGTAGCTCCGATTCGAGGCGCTCGAGCATCGTCGCCGCGTGCGAGGGTCCAAAGACCCGGAGCGCCCCGCCGATGCGATGACTCCACGCCGCGACATCCGCCGGAGAGCGCAGGGTTGCCGCTTCGTCGAGATCGGTGCGCAGGGTGGTGGCGAAGCGAGCCACCATGGCGGGCAATGTGGCGAGGCTTCCGAAGTCGCTGCGCAGGGCCTCGAGGTCCCACACCGCGCTAGCGGTTCCGACGGCGGCCAGCACATCGCGCAGTGCACCGAGCCGGACGGGCTTGGCCACGAATCCATCCATGCCGCTGGCCAGGCAGCGCTGCTCCACCTCGGGCATCGCGTTTGCCGTCATGGCGATGATGGGCAAGGTCACGTGGCTCTCGCGAAGGGCGCGCGCCAGTGCATAACCATCGCGCCGCGGCATCTGCAGATCGGTCAGGAGCACGTCGAAGACCTCGGTCGTCGCCGCGATCCACGCCTGCTCACCGTCATCGACAACGGTGTGCCTGTGCCCAAGCCGCTCCAGCTGTGCGGCGACCAGTTCACGATTGGTGGCGTGATCCTCCGCGACCAGTACCTTCAGGGACACCCCGGCGTGTGACGGTCGGGAATGCAACCGTCGCTCGTCTCCATCGTCTCCGGCGGTGACGGGTAGGGTCAGTTCAGCGGTGACGCGGGTGCCGACGCCGAGCTCACTGGTTATGCCGATCTGGCCGCCTAGCAAGGTGACCAATCGCCGACTGATGGCGAGGCCGAGACCGCTGCCACCCGGTCGCCCGGTGGTGGCCGAGTCGGCCTGGCTGAACGGCGCGAACAGCCGGGCCATGTCATCGGCAGCGATACCCACGCCGGTGTCGGCCACCACGATGCGTAATGACTGGTGACCCGACGTGTCCTCTGAGACCTCGACGCTCACGGTGATCGTGCCGCGGACCGTGAATTTGATCGCGTTGCTGACCAGGTTGAGGAGGATCTGGCGAAGCCGCGCACCGTCGGTGAAGACGTGGGGAGCAAGACGTGGGTCGATGCAGCATGCGAGGGCCAGCCCCTGGTTGCCGGCCTGCCATGCGAACAGGTCGACGACGCCCTCAATGAGCTCCCGTAGATCGACCGGGCCGCATGCGATGAGCAGTTCTCCGGCCTCGATACGGGAAAAATCGAGGACGTCGTCGAGGATGCGCAGCAAGGCCCCGGCCGAGCTCTCGGCCGTGCCGAGCAAGCGCTGCTGCGTGACGTCGAGCGAGGTCGTGCCAAGCATCTCCAGCATGCCGATGACGCCATGCATCGGTGTGCGGATTTCATGGCTCATCGTCGCCAGGAACTGACTCTTCGCGCGCGTCGCCGATTCGGCCGTTTCCTTCGCCGCGGCGAGCTCGATCGACTGGCGTCGTCGTTCGGACACGTCGATCCAGTACCCGGTGAACTCGACCGCATCGCCGACACGCCGCGGTACCGCATGCGATGCCACCCAGCGTTCCGGCACCACGTCGCGTATGCGCATCTCTGCGTGGATGGGCGTCAGCGAGGTCGCCGCGCGGTTGACCTCGGCCATGAGCGTTGTCTGGTCGCGTGCATCGATCCGCGCGAATGCGCGGCGTTCGTCATGGAGAAACGTATCGGCCGATACACCGAAGATCGGCTCCGGATTGCCGCCGACGTAGACGAACCCGATGCGTCCGTCTGCGTGGTGGAGAAAACGGTAAACGACGGCTGGCATGTGCCGCGTCACGTCGGCCAGCTGCGCTTCCGTTCGTTCTCGGCGTCGCGTCTCGCGTCGCAGGCGAAGGTAGGCATGGCTGACAAGGAGCAGCAGGGCAAGCACCGCGGCACCCGCCGGCCCGACCTTACGCATGATCTCCCGCCAGGATCCTCCCCAGATGTAGTCGGAGCGCAGCCAGGTGTTCCGGATCGTCTGGCTGCGTCGCTCAGGCATCTGCGTGAGCACGCGGTCGAGAAGGGGAAGCAAGGGGGCGAAGCGTCGATCCAGCGCCATCGCGACACCGGCTTGCTTGCCCGTCGGCGCGGCGATCCTGAGCTGCGCGGGATAGTCGCGCCGGATCAGCACCTCGGCGGTGGCGATATCGCCGACGTAAGCGTCGACCTTGCCGGAGGCCACCGCAGCCAGACCCTCGGCCGTGCTGGAGACCGGCATGACGTCGACCGACGACATGGGCGCGACCGCCGCCGAGACGGCACCCTGGGCAAGATTGGCGGCGATCCGGTGACCGCCGAGATCGTCGGGACCTGTCACCACGAAGGCATGCTCGCGGGTGACGATCACCACCGGAAGATCCAGGTAGGACACCGTGAAGCCGAAGCGTCTCGCCAGCGTGAGGTTGCTGGGTGATGCCGCAGGCAGCACATCGATCTCGCCCGCGGCAGCGCGTTCGATGGTGTCATGCCAATCGGAGGTGCTCACCGTCTCGGTACGTAGGCCAAGCACGCGGGTTGCTTCGCGCAGGTAGTCGATCGCCAGGCCTTCGGCGTTACCGCTCCGATCGATGAGCGAGAGGGGTGCGGCAGACGGATCGATACCGATGCGCAGCACGGGAAGTTGCTTCAGCCAGGCGCGCTCCGCGGCGCTCAGTGGCACGTCGACGGGGGTCGGTGCGGAACTTTCGTGTGGAACCTCGCGCGCCGTGGTCGACATCGCGAGTGAGTCCGTGGCGGCATGAAAGATCGCGACTTGCTCGTGCTGTCCTGTCTCCTCACGCGTCGTGTCGGCTGCGCTCGCCCCGGCGTGTCGTGTACACAAAAGGCCGCAAAAAATGGCCAATATTCTCAATAGCTTCATGGTGTTCCTTCAGCCACGAGCGGACGATTACTGTAATCTCCACGATGGTATGAATGAGTAGCACATCTCATGGAGAGCGGCTGCACACATCCGCTTGCGAGGGAAGACATGGTTCTGCGAACGATCATTGCCGACGATCACCCGGTAGTCCTGATGGGGGCTCGCGCCGCCCTGGAGGCAGGCGGTGATATCGAAGTGGTCGGTGAAGCGGCCAACGGCGACCGGCTTGTCGAACTGCTGGCGTCGCTTCCCTGCGATGTGGTCGTTACGGATTTCTCCATGCCGGGCGGGCGTCATGGCGACGGATTGTCGCTGATCGACCTCATTCGCCGGCGCTATCCGCGTCTTCCTGTCGTTGTGCTGACCATGGTCAACAATCCGGCCGTGCTGCAGACCATGCGCAGTCGTGGCGCCCTGGGCCTGTGCGACAAACGCGCACCCCTCAGGGAGGTCGCCGTGGCGGTGCGTTACGCCGCGGCCGGCCGTGCCTACATGAGCGACACGATTCGCCGCCAGTTCGACACCGGCGGCGTGCAGACCTCGGTCGACAGCGTGCGACTGTCGGCCCGGGAGATCGAGGTCGTCCGCCTCTACGTCGGCGGCATGTCGATCTCACAGATCGCCGAGCAGCTCAGTCGGAGCGTCAAGACGGTCAGCCGGCAGAAGCGCGACGCCATGCGCAAACTCGGCATCGATCACGACAGCCGGCTGTCCGAGTACGCACGCGAGCGCGGTATCGCCTCGTAACCCCTGCCGGAAGTCAGGGGGTGACCAACCGCCCATGCATCCCCTCGCCGAACGGACTAAACCATAGGTGCGCCGGGCGCATCGTACCCGGTGAACATCCGTTCCTGGGGAGAAAGGTCATGCGTCACTCGGTCATTGCCGGCACCGCCGCCATCGCCTTCGTGCTTGCTGCCTCGGCGGCGCAGGCCACGGGGATCAACTTCAGCACGGACACCTGTAAGCACGACTACTCGACGCCTTACGATGTCGATGTGACGCCGGCGGGTCTTTCCTTTCATCGCACCGACGGGGTGCCTGCCCAGGTATTCCTTCACGACGGCGCGCTTCGCGTCGATGGCAAGGCTGTCGCTGTGGCGGCGAAGGATGCCGAGGCCTTGCGGCGTTATGAAGCGGGTGTTCGTGCTCTGATGCCACAGGTCGCGGCGATCGCACGCGAGGGCGTGGAACTGGGCTTCTCGGCGATGACGACGGTCACGCTGTCGTTCGCCGACGGCGATCAGCGGGCAAGGATGCTGGAAAAGCTCAAGCGAAAGCAGGTCGACGCCTTGCGCGAGATCGACGAGGGCGTCGGCGCGGGTCACTGGTCGAGCGACCGCATGACCGAGACGGTCGCCGGGTCGGTCTCCGATTCGGTCGGCGAGCTGGTCGGCTCGGTCACCTCGAGCGCGGTGACTGCCGCCCTCTCGGGCGACGCGAGCAAGGTCGCCGCGCTACAGGCGCGGGCCGAGTCGCTGGATAAGTCGATGGATCGCGAGATGAACAAGCGTTCCAAGGCGCTCGAAGCGAAGGCCGATGCCATCTGCCCGCAGCTCAACGACCTCGCCGGGCTCCAGCAGGGCTGGACCGTGCGCCTGGGTAACGGCAAGCCGCTGGAGCTTATGACGATCAAGCCGAAAAGCGAACATCACGATCACGACAGCGATCATCACGGCGATAGCGACGAAAAGGTGGTCAGCTTCTGACGCCGCGGTCGAGCCAGGCGACGACGTTGCTGACGCTGTCGCCGTAGAACGTCCGGTACATCTCCTCGGTGACGTAACCGATGTGCGGCGTCGCCAGCACGTTGGGTAGCGTACGGAAGGGGTGGTCCGCGGCGAGCGGCTCGACCTCGAAGACATCCAAGGCCGCACCTGCCAGCCGGCCGTGTGACAAGGCGTCGATCAGTGCCTGCTCATCGACGATGGGGCCGCGCGAGCTGTTGATCAGTCGTGCCGTCCGCTTCATCTTGGCCAACTCAGCCGCACCGATCAGGCCGAGTGTGCGATCGCTCAGCCGGGTATGGATGCTGAGGAAGTCCGATTGCGCGAGCAGCGCGTCCTTCGATACCCGGCGGACGCCGACGGCATGGGCCGCTTCGTCGGTCAGGTTCTGGCTCCACGCGATCACCTGCATGCCGAACGCCTGGGCGATTCGTGCGACCTCGGTACCGATGCGGCCGAGACCGAGAATCCCGAGTGTCTTCTCACGCAGCTCGGTGCCGAGGCCGACCTGCCAATGCCCGGCGCGTACCGATGCCGCTTCGACGGCGATATTCCGTGCCAGGGCGAGGATCGCCGCCCACGTGAACTCGATCGTCGGCGTCGACGAATAGTTCGTATGCATGACCTCGACTCCGTGCTTCGCGGCGGCATCGAGATCGATCGACGCGTTGCCCCGACCTGTGGAGGCAATCAACCTGAGCCTGGGCAGGGCGGCGATCAGGGTCGCGGTCATCGGCGTGCGTTCGCGCATGACGCAGACGGCATCGAACGTCGCCAGCCTCTGCACGAGTTCGTCGTGCCCGGCGAGGTGGTCGTGGAAGACGACGATCTCTGCCCGGCCCGCCAGCGGCGACCAGTCCGCACTCTGCATCGCCACGTGTTGGTAATCGTCCAGCACGGCCAGTCGAATCATTTGTTCAGTCATTGCAAGTTCCTGGGTCAGGTCGGCTGGATGAGGTCCCAGCCGTTCCCGTAAAGATCGTCGAAAACGACGACGCTGCCATAGGATTCGTGTCGCGGTTCTTCGCGGAAACGGACGCCGTGTTCGCGCATGCGCGCATAGTCACCGGCAAAATCATCGGTATTCAGAAACAGGAAGACGCGACCGCCGCCCTGGCGGCCCACTTGCGCGCGTTGCTCGTCGGTGACCGCGCGTGCCAGGAGCAGGCGCGTGCCGTCCGAACCACGAGGCGCGACGGTCACCCAGCGCTTGCCGTCACCCATGTCGGTGTCTTCGATCAGCTGGAAATCGAGGGCGCCCGTGAAGAAGGCGATGGCCTCGTCGTAATCGTGGACGAGGAAGGCGATGGCACCGAGGGAAGGCATGGGAATCTCCGGAGTCGATTCCCAAGCATCCGCGCTCGACGCGACGTAGGCAAGGGAATCGTTCCGCGTCAGAGCGTCACGACACCGATCTGCGCTCCGCTCGCGTCGCGGGTTGAGCTTGAAGCGTCTTCTCAAGGCATTCTTGCAAGGATCGAAACAATCCTCAGGGTGCGGCGGCGTGCATCCGCCGGATCCGGACTGTGGAGCCCCCGGCGAACGTGATCACGAAGGTCGAGCCCTCGTGCTCCTGCTTGGTGACAGGCAGGGGATCGGCATTGGCGGCCGCCTCCAGTTCACTGCGGTGGTAGCGCACTTCCTCGCCATTGGGCGTGATGGTCATCGGAGGCCCGAGTCGCACGAAGCTGGTGAAGTGGGTAGCGCAGGTGTCGCAGTCAGGATGGCTGATTTCCGGCAGGCGCTTGGCCCAGATCCAGTATTTGTTCTCGTGGGGAATCTGGATGCGGCGGTCGTTGCCGCCGCCGATGGGGTGGCCCTCAACGGACGACCAGACGCGAACGATGCGCGAGGTGCTGCAGTCATCCGAGGCGCATTCCTGCAGCACGACGTAATCGTTGCCGTTGAGGTACTGCGGTTCGATGCTGAGCACGTCGCCCGCGACCAGCGCGGTCGCTGGAAAGACCACGCCGGGCATGCGCGGATCGGTCCTGAAGTCGCCCGACACGAGGTAGCCGCCGTGACTCTCGGTGTAGGCATCCGCGGTGACGGTGACTCGGGGGAGCTCGACACCGGAGGGCGCCGTAGCCTGTTGTCCCGACGCGGGTAGGGTCACAACGCCGAGAATCGACGAGAGGATGAGTATCCGAAGAAGAGGCATGGACGAATCTCCCTGATGTGCCGTGCGCATCCGTGCATGACACCACCGCACCCGCGAGCAAACAAGTCCGCAGGAACTTTCGAAGTCAAACTTGCAAGTTTGCCTTGTAAGTTGCTTTTCGCGACCCTACCGTAAGCCTATGGCCAAGCAAGCTTCCGTGTTTCCGGGCGTCGATGTCGCCGCCGCCGATCTGCTGACTGCCTGTGGGCAGCTCGTGCGTCGGCTTCGCGCAGAAACCAATAACCAGGAACTCAGCTGGTCGCAGCTGGCCGTGCTTGCGCGCCTCGAGGAGACCGGCCCCACGTCCATCGCCGACATGGCGCGCGCGGAGTCGGTAAAGCCGCAGTCGATGGGCGTGACGCTCTCGGTCATGGAAGACGAGGGGCTGGTCGAACGGACGCCGCATCCCACGGATGGCCGCCAGTTTCTTTTTGCTTTGACCAGCGCCGGCACCGAGGCCCGCCGTCGCGTTCGCGCCGCGAAACAGTCGTGGCTGGCTGGCGCGGTGGCCAACCTGACGCCGGACGAGCAGCGCGACTTGCTCATCGCCGCGGCCGTGATTCGCCGGCTCGCCGATTAGAGCACGCGGGATCCTGCGTGACATCCATCTTACTCCCACCTCCCTAAGGAACTCACCATGCCGCTCAGTCAACTCGATGCCAATGCAGCGTTGATCGTTGTCGACCTTCAAAAGGGCATCGTCGCGCTTCCCACGGTGCACGACACCGCGGACATCGTCGCGCGCTCTGCTTCGCTCGCGCGTGCGTTTCGCGCGTCGGGTCGCCCGGTCGTGCTGGTGCATGTCACCGGCGGCGCGCCGGGTCGTACCGACGCGGGCGCGCGTCCGTTTCCGTCGGATCCGTCGTTCATCGAATTCGTTCCGGAGATCGAGCGCGCACCGTCCGATCACATCGTCGAGAAGAAGCGCTGGGGCGCGTTCCATGGCACCGACCTCGACAGCTGGTTGCTTGGCAAGGGCGTGGAGCAGGTGGTCATCGTCGGTGTCGCCACCAGCATCGGCGTCGAGTCCACCGCGCGTTTCGCCAGCGAACACGGCTACAACGTGGTGGTCGTACCCGACGCGATGACCGATCTGGTCGCCAGCGCGCATGAGAACAGCGTCAACACGATCTTCCCGCGGATCGCTGAAACGACGACGACCGCGGAACTGCTCAAGACGATCGGCTGAGGATCAGCCTCCCCTCACGCTAAACCTGATGATCGTGCTCGTCGTCGGCCGCAAGGCCGGCGCCCGCACCCGCGGCGGCACCACCGGCCATGCCGGCACCCATGCCGCCGCCCATACCGCCACCGCCCATCCCGCCGCCACCGCCCTTGCCTCCGGCACCCTCGCGGCCATCGCCTTTGCCGCCTTCGGCCCGCGATTTACCGCCTGATCCGCTCGACGGGCGTGTCGGGCCCTGCTTGGGAATCACCACGCTCGACGGAATGGCATCCAGGTCGAGCACCTTGCGGATGAAGTCGCGCAGCGAGACCACGAGCTCGGCGGTATGCGTGGTCCGACCTTCGGCCAGTTCGGTCGCGGCACGCGCCGCCAGTTCCACTTGCTGCTCGGTGCCGAGCAGGATGATGTCCGAGAGAGCGGCTTCCACGGCATCGCGCACGCGACGTGCGCGCTCGTTGCCTTGCGCCGCAGCGGCGTCGATGGCCGTCTGTGCGGCATCCAGGCGCTTAAGGTCACGCAGGTGCGTGGGGTCGACGGCGAGATTGCCGGTGAACGAACCTCCCAGCGTCTTATAGGCCGCGATCAGCGTACGAAGACGCTCGTTGATCTGGCGATTCTCCCGCTCCCGTCGTTGCTGGATCGTCTGCATGGCGAGCAGCCGTATGCCCACGCCGATGAGCGTGATGACCGCCAGTCCGAAGAGGGTGGAGAGCAGGCCTTGCCAGGAGCTGAAGTCGAGGTTTCGCATGAGGGAAGCCTGAAATGGCCAGCGCGAAGCTAGCGTGAGTTCGACAGGCGGCTAGAAGGTGGGGACCACGCTTATCCAGCAAGCTGATGACGTGGATAGAGGGCGCGACTGACAGAAGAGCGTATCCATGAGGCCAATACTTACCGTCTCGCAAGAATTGAAAGCGAACAGCGGGTCGGATGCGCACGAACTACATAAGTCGTGATCGTGACCGGGCACTTGCGGGCGATCCTCTAAACCAAATGGAAGTACGCCATGAAATACTCTCTCGCAGTTATCGCACTTATTGCTGCATTTGCATCGCCGTCTGATTCACTTGCGCACCAGGCCGATCAAGCTCAGTCACGGGCAATCTCAGAACGTTTGCAATCCCCGCTTCGTAATCGTCACCAGCTTGATGCCTACTTGAAGACATCACCTGCATCGCCGTTGCACAAGCTTGGCCCGGCGAAGACGAAGGCGTTCGTAAACTCGCTAGTGTTCACAAGCAGGGGTGTTGGTTCTTATTCGAACGTCGATCTCGCTGGCCTGCCATCCGCCGATGCGCAAGAAATTCTCGGCCTGTTTGGTCTTCAGGACGACGTGGTCTCCGGAAGGTCGAAACGGTCGGTTGGAGCGGCCAGCGGCCGAAGCTTCATGAAGCGCCCGCCCCCGCGTTGGGGTAAGTCCTGCATCGTATTCCCAGGGGGTGCTGGCCCCCGATGCATTAATTCTCCGGGTTATCGTTGTTCGTATCTTTGTCACTGAGTGTGAGGTCGCGACGATGTGCCATCGAAAGCGCCTTTCAATCATCGCGTCAATTTCGTTCTCAGTTTCTACGACGTCGGGTATGGCGAGTGCGCTGGAAGATAAGCCAGGCTTTTGGTCGGACGTGTCAAAGATTACCGCAAGCGACTCAGGAAGCTCGGAGAAAGCATCGTCGATACGGTCCTTATTCAGCCAGAAGCTTCAGCCCGAACTCGCTGATAGGGCGGCTCAGCCCGATGACGCCCTTCATGATCTCTACCGTGCGGTTGAGACGGCGTACTTCTATGCCAGGACCAACGACTACGCAAGTCGATTGATTTATCGGAATGGGATGGAAGCTGTCCTCAGCGAGCTACATCGAAGGGGGGCTCAGGAGCCTGAAGAAGTGGACTCCTATCACGACGGCTTAGTAGTGGCGAGAGACTTTAAAGCAGCCGAGAAACTGAAGAATGATTTTGCTGGCCTCTCACTCCGCGACTATCGCAGGTTCAATCCACCAGCAAAGATTGATCGCTTGAGACCCTCGGCATTCACCGCTGATGGGGAGGGGCGGCTCGTTCTCTCGAATATCGATCTGCCTGACGACGGAGCCTACGTCGTGGTGGTCATCGGTTGCCACTTCGCAGAGGATTCTGCCCGCGAAATCTTGAAGAGCGAAGAACTGGCAACTTTTATGGGTAGCGATCGCGTCCTTTGGGTGTTCAGCGATCTGGAGTTGAATCAACAAGCCCTGAATGAATGGAATAAGAAGTTCCCTCGATTCAAAGCGATGATTGCCTTTGACAATGCGCTTTGGACCGACGTGGACTTTAGCGCGGGGCCCACGTTTCACGTCTTTCGCGACAGGAAGTTGGCTGGAACCCAGGAAGGCCTGGATGGAACCATTGGTACATCGGGCCTAGCCAAATTATTGAAAGCCACGGGCCTCATCGAATAGGCATCAAGCGTTAGGAAGCCGGTCTGCAGGTCCAGGGTGCTGCGGACGGGCGACTCGCCTACTATCGGTTAAGTCCTCATGGCCCCAAGGCGTCGCCATTGTCGGCTTGACTGGTCCGTTGTCGGGATCGATGTGCCGTACAATTATCGGCCTACATCGACGCACCGAACCTAGTGGTGTCCGTCCGTCGATACAGTTGTTACTAGCTAAATCAATGATTTAGGCCAGATATGCTTCTGATGATCGACAACTACGACAGCTTCACCTTCAACCTCGTCCAGTACCTCGGCGAGTTGGGTCAGGAGGTCAAGGTGGTGCGCAACGACGCCCTCACCGTCGCGGACATCCGCGCCATGGCGCCGTCCCGCATCATGATCTCGCCGGGGCCGGGCACGCCGGACGATTCGGGTGTGTCGATCGACATCCTTCGCGAGATGGCCGGCGAGTTGCCCATCTTTGGCGTCTGTCTCGGGCATCAGGCCATTGGCCAGGTGTTTGGCGGCAAGGTGATCCGGGCGCGCGAGATCATGCACGGCAAGACCTCGCCGGTGAAGCATCGCGGCCAGGGCGTCTTTGCCGGCCTGCCGAATCCGTTCGAGGCCACGCGCTACCACTCGCTGGTGGTGGAGAAGGACTCCGTGCCGGATTGCCTCGAAGTCACCGCCTGGACGGAGCGCGAAGACGGTTCGCTCGACGAGATCATGGGGCTGCGCCATCGCACGCTCGATATCGAAGGCGTGCAGTTCCACCCGGAGTCGATCCTCACCCAGCACGGCCACGACCTGCTGCGTAACTTCCTCGGCATGCCGTTGCCGCTCGCCGCGTAAGAAAGGATCCCGTTCCATGCCGATGACTCCCTCCGAAGCGCTGCAGCGCACGATCGAGCACCGCGAGATCTTCCACGACGAGATGATCGAGCTGATGCACCAGATCATGCGTGGCGACGTGAGCCCGCTGATGACGGCGGCGATCCTCACCGGCCTGCGGGTGAAGAAGGAAACCGTCGGCGAGATCACCGGCGCGGCGCGTGTCATGCGCGATCTGTCCGCGAAGGTCGACGTCGGCCCACATGCTCATTTCATCGACATCGTCGGCACCGGCGGTGACGGCGCGTCGTCGTTCAATATTTCCACGGCATCGATGTTCGTCGCGGCAGCGGCAGGCGCTCGCGTCGCCAAGCACGGCGGTCGCAGCGTGTCGTCCAAATCGGGCAGTGCGGACGTGCTCGAGGCACTGGGCGCGCGCATCGACCTGCTGCCGGCCCAGGTGGCGGTGTGCATGGACGAGACCGATATCGGCTTCATGTTCGCGCCGAACCACCATCCGGCGATGAAGGTGGTCGCGCCGGTGCGCAAGGAAATGGGCGTACGAACCCTTTTCAACATCCTTGGGCCGCTGACCAATCCGGCAGGCGCGCCCAACATTCTCATGGGCGTGTTTCATCCGGACCTCGTCGGCATCCAGGTGCGTGCACTGCAGGCCCTGGGCGCCAAGAACGCCCTGGTGGTCTGGGGGCGGGACGGCATGGACGAGATCTCCCTCGGCGCCGCCACCCTGGTGGGTGAGCTGCGCGACGGCGTGGTGCGCGAGTACGAAGTGGAGCCGGAGGATTTCGGCCTGTCCATGGCCTCCAGCCGCAACCTCCGCGTGGAAGATGCGGGCGAGTCGAAAGCCATGCTGCTGGACGCGATTTCCGGCGTTCAGGGCGTGCCGCACGACATCGTCTGCCTGAATGCCGGCGCGGCCCTTTACACTGCCGATGTGGCTTCCTCGATCCAGGAAGGCATCGATCTGGCACGGGCAACCATCGCAAGTGGCGCCGCTCGTGTAAAAATGGAAACGTTCGTGGCCGCTACGCAGCGGCTCGGCGCCTGATATCGTCGGGCATCCCCAGCCCCGACCTTACCCAAGGAAGCGCTTCGATGCCCGACATTCTCCATCGCATTCTCGACCGAAAGAAGGAAGAGGTCGCCGAGCGCATGCGTAAGCGGTCGCTTGGCGACCTCATGGCCCGTGTGGGGGATCTGGAAGACACGCGTGGCTTTGTCGCCGCTATCGACGCGAAGCTGCACGACGGCCATCCGGCGGTTATCGCCGAGATTAAGAAAGCCAGTCCGAGCAAGGGCTTGATCCGCGCGGACTTCAATCCCGCAGACATTGCACGCAGTTATGAAAAGGGTGGTGCGACCTGCCTATCCGTGCTGACCGATGCCGATTTCTTCCAGGGGCATGAGGACTATCTGCGCGAAGCACGCGAGGCCTGCTCCTTGCCCATTCTGCGTAAGGACTTCATTGCCCACGAATACCAGGTGTACGAATCCCGTGTCATTGGCGCCGACTGCATCCTGCTGATCGTGTCTGCCTTTGCCAGCAAGGAGGGCGACGACGTCATCTATGACGATGCCGCCCTGCTCGAGCTGTCGATGCTGGCTGCCGAGCTCGATCTCGACGTCCTGGTCGAGGTGCACAACGAAGATGAGCTCGAGGTCGCGCTGGACCTTCCGGTACCGCTCATCGGCGTGAACAATCGCAATCTGCGCACCTTCGAGACCTCGCTGGGGACCTCGCTGACGCTGAAAGACCGGGTGGGTGCGGATACCGCCATCGTTGCCGAGTCCGGCATCCATACGCTGGAAGACGTACGCAAGCTGCGCAGCGCGGGTATTCATACGTTTCTCGTCGGTGAAGCCTTCATGCGTGCCGCCGACCCCGGCGCCGAACTGCAAAAGCTCTTCGGCGCGCCCCCGCACAGCCCTTCGCACAAACACTAGAAGCCGAATGAATCAGGGGATAGACGCGGCGGTTGTCGACGACACCGCCGCTGACGCACGACGCGTCGTCTTGTTCGACTTCGACGGCGTCATCGTCCGTCACCAGACGCTCGAACTGTTTTTCCGCGAGCGCCTTTCGGGCGCCGGTCGCTGGCGCATGCTGCTTGCGCTACCGTTGTTGCCGTTCATTCCGCTGCTTATCGGCACGGTTGCCGGCAACCGACTGCTCGGGCGCGTGTTTCTCCGCGTGGTGACCTTCGGTCGTCGCGAAGCGACTTATCGCCGCCAGGTGGCCGCCTACGCACGCACGTATGCGCGGCGTCCCGGGGTGTTCCTGCGCGATGCCGTCGCCACGCTGCGCCGTCACGTGGACGCTGGCGACCGGGTCATCATCATCAGCGGTAACGACCTCACCATGGTCGAGGCAATCCTGGACGAGGTGAGCCTCACCGGTTACGAACTGATCGCCTCGCAGACCCGTGGCGGGCTGTTCGGCGTGCATTTCACCCGGCACAACGTGGATGGAGTGAAGGTCACGACGCTCGACCGCGCGGGAATACCCAGGCCCTGGGTCATCGCCTATAGCGATTCCCTGTCGGATCTGCCCATGCTGCGGGCCGCCGAAGCGGCGAAGCTGGTCAATCCCAGCCCGAAGGTCGCGAAGAAGGCGGCGCGCGTCCTCGGCGACAAGCTCGAGGTCCTCTACTGGTACTGATCGCGCCTCGCCGCTTGCGTGGGCCAGCCCGCCGCCGCTAGCCTCGCTATCCGTCCCCGTCCCCCGGATTAGCGATGTACCTGTCTTCCCTGCGCGAGCTCGCCCTCGGCAGTCGCCTCAAGGCGCTGAGCGACCACTTCTACCAGGCCGTCGACGAGGTCTACCGGGCGTGCGGAGCGGACATCGAGTCGCGCTGGTTTCCGGTGCTGCGCTTTCTTCGTGACGTCGGCCCGACCACGGTCACCGACATGGCGACCGCCATCGGGCAGACCCACTCTGCTGTAAGCCAGCTGGCCGACCGGCTGGTCGAGGCGGGCATGGTGGTGCGTCAACGCGATCCGCAGGACGGTCGCCGCAGCGTGCTCGCGCTGACCGACGCCGGCGAACGGGCGCTCGGTGCGCTCGGGCCGGTCTGGCTGGCGATCCGGCGAGGCATGGCGGAGTCGATGGGTCCCCGTGGGCTTGCCCTCCTCGATGCCATCGACGGTTGCGAGCAGGCGCTTGGCGAACGTCCCCTGGTCGACGCGATCCTCGCCCAGCGATCCGCGCTGTCGCGCGAGCAGGTCGAGGTGGTGCCGTTCGAAACGGCCTTGCGCGAGCATTTTCGGCGGCTCAACCAGGCCTGGCTCGAGCGGTATTTCCGTGTCGAGGACGTGGATCGGAGCCTGTTTGCCGACCCGGAGGGCCTGATCATCGCCCGTGGTGGAGCGATCTTCTTCGCGCTCTATGCCGGCGAGGTGGTCGGGACCTGTGCCCTGCTCAGTGAAGGGGAGGGCGTCTACGAGTTGTCCAAGATGGGCGTGGACGAGAACTACCGTGGGCTGGGCGCGGGCCGCAAGTTGCTCGATGCCGCCATTGGCGAGTACCGGAGCCGAGGCGGCTCGCAGCTGTTCCTGGAATCGAACAGCAAGCTGGCCCGGGCGATGGGCATGTACGAGCGGGCCGGCTTCGTGCGCCAGCCGACCATCCGCCCGGGCTCGCATTACGAGCGGGCGGATGTCTACATGATCTACCAGGGCCCCTGAGGGGCTTAGCGGGTACCGCGCACGACGATGGTCTTGCCGGCCACGTCGATCATTCGCTCTTCCTCGAGCTGCTTGAGCACGCGGCCGACCATCTCCCGGGAGCAGCCGACGATCCGGCTGACTTCCTGCCGGGAAATACGGATCTGCGTGCCGTCCGGGTGGGTCATCGCGTCCGGCTCCTGGCACAAGTCCAGCAGGGTGCGCGAGACACGGTTGGTCACATCCATGAAGGCCATGCGACTGACCTGGCGGGAGGTGCGCAGCAGGCGCTGGGTCAACTGGGAGCCGATCGCGAAGAGCAGCTTGGGGCACTCGGCGGACAGCGGCCCTTCGAGCAACTGGAACAGGCGTTCGTAGCTGATCTCGGCCATTTCGACCGGCGTCCGCGTCCGTACGAGCGACTCGCGTTGCGCCTGTTCGACGAACAGGCCCATCTCGCCGATGAACTGGCCGCGGTTGATGTAGGCCAGGATCAGTTCGCGGCCTTCCTCGTCCTCGGTGCAGACGGCGAGCGAGCCCTCGACCACGTAATAGAGCGTGTTGGCTGGATCACCCGGTCGGATGATCGCCGTTTTCCCCGGGTAGCGGCGGCGGTGGCAGGCGTCCAGGAAACGGCCCATCGACGCCGGATCGGGCGCGAAGCCCAGCGGTGCCTGGGAGCGTTCGAATGCCTGTTGCAACAGATATTTAAGTTGAGCCACAGCAGATTCCGTTGAGTCTTACTGGCACGGCGTCCCCTTCAACGACTGGCCGACGGAATTCCGTCAGGTGTCGTTGACTCGCCATGTCTCGGGCGGATTATTGCAGACATCCGGTCGTCAAAATCCACACTTCCACGTGAAAGGTGACCGGTGTGTTCAAATTTTCGCCATCTTGCCTCATAATTTCACCCCCTCGGCGCCAGACCCCCTGTCTTACGCCGTACACAAGGGGAAGGCAGACTCCGGGTTTGCCTGTTCTCCTTATCTCTTTGCGGGGACCCTAGCTGCTAACCCGCGTCTACTGCTGGCCGTCTATCCCTCGGCCTCGGAGAGTCGCTGTGGTCAAACCGCTTCCCCGCCTTCGCCTGCAAGGTTTCAACAACCTCACCAAGGCGCTGAGCTTCAACATCTATGACATCTGCTATGCCGTCTCGGAGCAGCAGCGCCAGAACTACATCGAATACATCGATGAGCAATATGACGCCGACCGCCTGACCCAGATCCTGACGGACGTGGCCGAGATCATCGGTGCGAACATCCTGAACATCGCGCGCCAGGATTACGATCCGCAGGGCGCGTCCGTCACCATCCTCATTTCCGAGGAACCGGTGGTCGAGAAGCTGGGCCGTGACACGATCTCGGGCGCCGTCGTGGCGCACATGGACAAGAGCCACATCACCGTCCATACGTACCCGGAAACGCATCCGCACAACGGTATCGCCACGTTCCGTGCCGACATCGATGTGGCCACCTGTGGCGTCATTTCGCCGCTGAAGGCCCTGAACTACCTGATCGACAGCTTCGAGTCGGACATCGTCATCGCCGATTACCGCGTGCGTGGCTTCACGCGCGACGTGAAGGGCAAGAAGCACTTCATCGATCACAAGATCAATTCGGTGCAGGACTACCTTGCCAAGCACATCCGTCAGAAGTACGAGATGTTCGACGTGAACGTCTACCAGGAAAACATCTTCCACACGAAGATGCACATCAAGGACTTCGACCTCGACACCTATCTGTTCGAGGCCCAGGCCGACGATCTCTCGTTCAAGGAGCGCCAGCGCATCGAGTCGCTGCTCCGTCGGGAGATCGAGGAACTCTTCCACGGCCGCAACCTGATGTGACGAAGAACCCCGCGAAAGCGGGGTTTTTTTATGCCGGCGCGTTCGTCTTGATGAAGTCGATGAAGGCACGCAGTGGTGCGGGTACGAGTCGGCGACCCGGGTAGTAGAGGAAGGGGCCGGGAAAGCTCGGCCACCACGGTTCGAGCACGGGCTCGAGCGCGCCACGGTCGAAGTAGGGGCGGATCCAGTCCTCGAACAGGTAGACGATGCCCGTACCGGCCAGGGCGACATCCATCAGCAGATCGGTGCCGCCGCCGATGCGCGCGATCATCGGACCGGCGGGATCGACGACGACTTCCTCGCCCTCTCGCTCGAACTCCCACGCCGGCATGCTGCCGCTCGGAAAGCGGCCTCGCAGGCAGGCGTGGTGGAGAAGGTCGCGCGGATGGTCGGGGCGYCCATGGCGCGCGAGGTAGGCCGGTGAGGCCGCTGCGGCGAAGCGCTGGACACGCGGCCCGATGGGCACGGCGATCATGTCCTGTTCCAGCCGTTCGTCGTAGCGGATGCCAGCATCGCATCCGGCAGCGAGGACATCGACGAAGCTCTCTTCCGTCGTTACGTCGAGGCGAATGTCCGGGTAGGCCGCCAGGAACGGGGGCACGATGGCCGGCAGCACGAGCCTGGCGGCACTGACCGGAACGTTGAGGCGCAACGTGCCCGCCGGCCTGTCGCGGAACCCGTTGACCACATCGATGGCGGCATCGACCTCGGTCAGCGCGGGGCCGAGTCGAAGGAGCAGGCCTTCGCCGACCTCGGTCGGCGCGACGCTTCGCGTGGTCCGGTTGAGCAGCCTCACCCCGAGCTGGGTTTCGAGCCGGCGCACGGCTTCGCTCAGCGCCGAGGCACTGCCGCCGTTGAGGCGCGCCGCCTCACGGAAGCCATGGGCACGCGCTACGGCGACGAAAGCGCTCAGGTCTGCAAGGTCGACCATGGGGTCCTCAAGAGCTCGATTGTGCGGAAAGGCGCACGACTTGTGCTGATTGTGCACGGTTATCGCGCGAACCCCTAGCGCCTAGGATGCATGTCTACCCACGGAGACCCACCATGTCCCAGATCAATGCAGCCGGCACGTTCACCCTCGGCGATCGCTCGGTTAAGCGGCTTGGCTACGGCGCCATGCAGCTCGCCGGCAAAGGCGTCTTCGGTCCGCCAGATGATCGCGCCGCGGCGCTGGCCGTCTTGCGCGAGGCCGTGGAAAGCGGCGTCGATCACATCGACACCAGCGACTTCTATGGTCCGCACATCACCAACCAGCTGATTCGCGAAGCGCTGCATCCCTACCGCGACGACCTCGTCATCGTCACCAAGGTCGGCGCCGTGCGTGGACAGAAGGGCGAATGGCATCCGGCGTTTTCAGCCGACGAGCTCACCCGGGCCGTCCACGACAACCTTCGCAACCTGGGCAAGGACGTGCTCGACGTGGTGAATCTTCGCGCCATGTTCGATGTACACGGCCCCGCGGAAGGCTCGATCGAGGCGCCGCTCTCGACCCTGGCCGAGCTGCAACAGCAAGGGCTGATTCGCCACATCGGCTTGAGCAACGTGACCGCGACGCAGATTGCCGAGGGCCGGAAACTCACCGCCATCGTCGGCGTGCAGAATCAGTACAACCTCGCCCATCGCGAGGACGATGCCTTGATCGACGACCTGGCCCGCGAGGGTACGGCGTACGTACCGTTCTTCCCGCTGGGCGGTTTCACGCCGTTGCAGTCCTCGACATTGTCCGAGGTGGCAAAGCGTCTCGAGGCCACGCCGATGCAGGTCGCGCTGGCGTGGCTGCTGCATCGTTCGCCGAACATCCTGCTCATTCCGGGCACGTCATCCGTCGCGCATCTTCGCGAGAATCTGGCCGCGGCCTCCCTGACGCTGTCGGCCGAGGTGATCGCCGAGCTGGATGGCATCTGACTAAATGCGGTAAGCCACCGCTTTCATGACCGTCGATGCGGCATGCATCAAGCCGGGCAGGGGCCATGGCAGGTCGATGCCGCCGCGTGCCTGTGCCGCGTCGGCATGTCGGATCTCGTCCGCCTGCATCTGGCGCAGGATGGCGCGGCTGCGATCGTCCTGCGCGGGTAGTCGCTCGAGGTGTTCGGCCAGGTGGGCTTCCACCTGGCGTTCGGTCTCGACGACGAAGCCGAGGCTGATCGGGTCACCCACGGCCGCCGCTGCGACGCCAATGGCATAGCTGCCGGCGTACCACAGTGGATTGAGCAGGCTGGGGCGGCTGTCGAGCTGCTTGAGGCGTTCGGCGCACCAGGCCAGGTGATCAGTTTCCTCCTGGGCGGCGTGCATCAGGTGTTCGCGGGTTTCCGCCGTGCGGGCGAGAGCGGCCTGACCGACGTAGAGGGCCTGCGCGCAGACCTCGCCGACATGATTGATCCGCATCAATCCTGCGGCGTGACGCCGCTCGGCGTCGTCAAGGGGTGCATCGGGAACGGCGTCGCCGGGCGAGCGGCGGGCGGGCTCGGGTGAGCCTGCCACGGCTTCCATGGCGCGCTCCAGGCCGCTCAGGAGGCGGTCGAAGGGGCTCAGGGTGCGAATGGTCATGGAAGACTCCTTACGTACGAATACAGCAGAGGTTATAATGGGCGCCTCCCGAATCCAGATGAAGACGCTGCGGCCGCTTGTCGCGGTAGCCGCTCCGGAACCGGGGACGCTTGTGAACGGGCCCCATGATCCATTATGATTGTCGGCCCGAAGCTCACCTGCACGGTGGGCTTGCGCGATGAGGGAAAAGTCCGCTATTCTCTCGCGCCTTTGCTTTCACCGATTCCGTGTTCCGTCTCAATGGCGGCAAACCAGGTATTTGAAATGAAAACGTTCACCGCCAAGCCGGAAAGCGTCAAGCGCGATTGGTTCGTGGTTGATGCCACGAACAAGACCCTGGGTCGTCTTTCGACCGAGGTCGCGCGTCGCCTCCGCGGCAAGCACAAGCCCGAGTTCACGCCCCACGTCGATACCGGCGACTACATCGTCGTGATCAACGCCGAGAAGGTGGCCGTGACCGGTGCCAAGCTGGACGACAAGATGTACCACCGCTTCACCGGCTACGTCGGCAACCTGAAGACCACGAGTCTCAAGGATCTGCTGGCTACCCACCCGGAGCGCGTGATCGAGATCGCCGTCAAGGGTATGCTGCCGAAGAACCCGCTGGGTCGTGCCATGTACCGCAAGCTCAAGGTGTACGGCGGTGCCGAGCACCCGCACACCGCGCAGATGCCCCAGGCGTTGGAAATCTAAGGAACTCACATGGCTACCCAGCAGAATTACGGTACCGGCCGCCGCAAGACCTCCGCCGCCCGCGTGTTCCTCCGCAAGGGCACCGGTGGCATCGTCGTCAACGGCAAGCCGCTCGACCAGTTCTTCGGTCGCGAGACCTCGCGCATGATCGTGCGCCAGCCGCTCGAACTGACGGAAAACGTCGACAAGTTTGATATCATGGTCACCGTCGCCGGTGGCGGCATCACGGGTCAGGCCGGCGCCATTCGCCTCGGCATCTCCCGCGCCCTCGTCGAATACGACGAAGCGCTGAAGTCGCCGCTGCGTAAGGCTGGTTTCATGACCCGCGACGCTCGCGAAGTCGAGCGTAAGAAGGTCGGTCTGCATAAGGCCCGCCGCGCAACGCAGTTCTCGAAGCGCTAATCACCAGCGCTTCAAAGTTCGACGCTCCAAGGTCAGAGCGCGTCGAGCCCCGGTTTATTGGGAGATCGTCTAACGGTAGGACAACAGCCTCTGACGCTGTCTATCTAGGTTCGAATCCTAGTCTCCCAGCCAAACCACAAAAGCCTCCGAGAAATCGGGGGCTTTTGTCTTTTTGGAGTTTGGCAAGGTATGCCAATGCCTGGGTCGTTCACTGAGAGACTAAAAGCCTTGAAGCCAATTGTCTCAGCCGTCGCCCGTCCGGCCGGCTTCTGTCTCATCGTGGATCAGCCAGTGTCTCGCTAATCCTACACATGTCACCGAAGAGCCCTACGGCGCCAAGTGGTCGACTCGGGCTGCAAAAATATCCCTCTTGACTTATCGTAGTCCTGACTTTAGCTAGACCAGACAGAGAGTTGGGCTGCTGCTTCGGCTGAGTGAGGGGCGGTTACGATCCCTGTTTGTGAGACACTTGCATCGCATTGTTGCGCTCTTGCCCGTCGGTCCCCGATCTGGGAGCGCACGCTGGAGGCTTTCCCGTGGCGTATTCTGCGAAATCCATAGCGAACGGCTTGCTTCTAGTCGCGCAGAACCGTGGCCAGAACATTTCCAACATGAAGCTTCAGAAGCTTCTGTATTTTGCGCACGGTTTTTGGTTGGCCCACACTGGGCAGCCACTGATCGAGGACACGCCTGAGGCCTGGCAGTATGGTCCGGTGTATCCGGAGGTCTACCACCAGTTCAAATACTGTGGGTCGGGGCCGATCAATCAGCCGGCCACGCAGCTGGACTTTGATACGTTCGAACAGACGCCGGTGCCCGTTCCTGATAATCAGGTGATGGGGTTCCTAAACGCCGTCTTTGAAACGTATGGTTCGCAGACAGCTATTGAGTTGTCACGCCTGTCGCATCTGCCTGGAAGCCCTTGGGATCAGGCCCGCAAGCACAGTAGCAGTGTTTTCGGTGCCCAAATCCCGGACACCGCCACGCAGCCCTACTTTAGGAGTTGGGTGGCACAGTCCGGTGCCGCACAGTCGGCCCAGCCCACCGCCGTAGCGTCTTAGTCATGGCGTCATCCACGGATGGGAATCCGAACGTCGGCGACGAGACAACGCTGGGGGAAAAGTCGGTAACGGGATCGTCCGAGCCCGGGGCGGACGAAGGTCTCGCATTTTGGTCCAGCCTGCTACAGGCCTCGCTCAGCGCAAAGACGAAGGCGGTCGAAGACGTTCCCGCCGATACAGTCGTCTCCGATACAACGGAGGCAGAGACCTATCTGGACGCATACCGAAAAGAAGAAGAGCAGAAGCATCGTCAGCGGGAATACATGACGCCGGCACTGCGGAACATTGCCTGCGGCTGGATTCTGGCGGTGATCGTCATCTTGTTCTATCAGGGCCTTAAGGCTTGGGGATTCAACCTTAGCGACAAGGTCCTCATTACCCTGCTGACGACTACCTCGGTTAATGTCCTTGGTCTGTTCCTCATTGCACTCAACTACCTTTACCCGAAACACGGAAGGTGGCGACCGGGTACGCTGAAGCGGGTGCGGCCCAAAGTCTAGAAGACCTCATGCCGATCGATGGTCTTCAATCACGCCGTTTCCAGCAGCATGCGGGCCCGGCTGATGCGCACGGTCTGAAGTACAGCCGACACACTGCGTCTTGGGGCCAGGCAACCCCAGGATCGCGCCCGATACGTGCCACATCGCTTTCCCGAGCTTGCCCTCTCTCATCCCCATGATGCGGGGATGCCCAAGGGAGCAACGCGATGAGGATGTCGAAAGCAGTCTGGTTCTGCCTGCTCGCCAATACCGTCGGTCTTGGCTTCTACCTGCACTTCGTCACCAAGCTCTGGGACGACATGCCAGGCCACGTGTTTTATTCCGATGACGGGCCGAGCTTCATAAGCTGGACCCTGACCGCATTTCCCTTCGAGGCGGCGTGCACGATCATCAACCTGATCCTGATCGTCGGTGCGGTCCGCAGGGTGATCCACGGCAGGGGATGGGGCCTGTTGGTGACGTGGGCGACGGCCCTTGGCGCCTGGATGGTCATGGACCTGTACGTCGACAGCCATATCGTCTGATGCCCATCATCCGCAGGAATGAGCGGATTCGGCAGAGTGGTCGCGGTCGTGCCGCCTATGAGAGAAAGTGGCGTCGGTCCTACGCGATTCCCGCGTGGGCCGTCAACCTCTCATGGGACTTCGACATGCGCACTACGACACAGTTTCTGCTTTCCGCCCTCCTCGTGCTGCCGTTCGGCGTCACGGCCGTCCATGCACAGAGTGCTCTTTCCAGCCTGGGACAGCCGTCGACCAGCGCCGTCGGCGACGTCAGTTCCAGCGCGAACTATCACGTCTACGTGTTCACCCGCGGCGGTACGCGCTACATCCAGGTCAACGACGCCAGCGGTGCCGTGCGTGGTGCATTCGCGGTAACCGCGTACAAGGCGGTGGGTCTGCCTATCGGTTCGGATGCGAGTCGGTTGGCTACGCCGGACGAGCCTCTGCCGGCTCCCGCGGTGACCACGGGCGAGACGGTCTACAGGGACAGCTCGATCCAGGTGTTCTCGGCACCGCAGCCCAATGGCACCATGCAGCTCATGCTCGCACCGGGCGACTGCAAGAACCCGGCGGAATGCAGCTCCCACGGCCCCTGAGCGTCATCGGGCGCCGGGCACGAGCCTGGCGCCCTCAACGGCTCAACCGTGATGCCGCGAGCTGGCGTGGACGACCAGCGGGTGGCTCGCCGCGAGGCGGCGGGCGACCCTGACCCCGAACAACAGGGAGGTCGAGATGACGAAGGCAAGGACGACCTGCGCCTGGATCATGGCCGGGTCGCGGAGTTCGAACGAGGTGGATGCCATGGCGATGCTCGCCAGCATGCCGCCGATGGCGGTGCCGTGCCAGCCGTGGCGGAGCGTGAGCAAGATGACCGGAATGGCCATGGCCATCCTCACACCTTGCAGCGCCATGCCGTCCAGCTGGGAGGCGGCAAGCATCAACAGGGCGAGCGAAGGCAGTGCGATGAATAAGGCATCGCGCGTCAGGGTGCTGTGCCATATCGCTTTCGGCGTCACCACGCCGCCCGGCTGCAGCGCGAGCCGCTCACGCAGGGCGAGGATCATCGGTGTCAGTGTCAGCGCACCCAGGTAGGCACCCAGGAACCACGCCAGGAACAGGGGAATCGTGACCCCCRGTGCATCGGACCCGTCGCCCATGGAGACATTGGCGAGTGCGGCGCTGTTCGCTCCGGCGTTGATCACCGCGCAGACCAGGGTCGCGACCATGATCATGCCCATGTGGATCTGGCCGTCCTCGCGGAACAGGCTGAAGTGGCGACGCAGCCAGCCGATCGCCGGCATCATCAGCGCAATGGGCGGGAACGAAACGATGACCGCCCAGAGCATGCCAAAAGCCGACGCATGGAGCGCGGCCATTTCAGCGATGGGGAGTGTTTCGCCCAAGGCCAGGGCGAGCCAATAACGTCGCGGCACCAGGAACAGGCAGGCCATGCGCAGGCCGGCGGGGAGCATCCAGTGCGAGAACGACACATTGCGGGTGAGCTCGTAGCAAGCGGCATAAGCCCCGGCGACGGCGAGATGCCGTCCCCAGACTGCCGGATCCTTGCTGATTGAGCCCATGGTCGCCCCTCTGCGCCGTTGCGCCTAGTTTGAAGGGTTAACGACCACGCCGCCATCGAATACAGGGCCTATGCCGACATTTGCCGAATCCGCACGCGGATAGCAAGACGGTGACGCAAGTTCTTGCGGACAGGCTTTCAGGGCGCTTTCGGCGCGACCAATTGCGTGCTGAGCTGGGCATCGATCCGGTCGATCCGTCGCACGATGCGCCCCTGTGCATCCGTTACGACGAAGGTCGGCTCATGGGCCACACGGAAGCGACGGAACAGTTCGCCGGTCTCGTCCAGGACGATCGGCATCGCGATGTGTGTCTGCTTGCGATAGTCGACGAGGTCTTGCTGACTGGTCCACAAGCGCGACGCGACGCCTACCCAATGGATATCCGGGCGGGTACGCGAAAGCGCGTCGACCTGTGCGCGCGCCGAGCGGCACTGGGCCGCTACTTCAGGGCGGCTGCCGTCGCGCTTCTGGGCGAGGTAGCTCTCGCACCAGGGCGAGAGGAAGAAGAGGACCGTCGGCCGCCCGGCGGCATCCGTTTTCTTGCCGGGAAGCTCGCTGGCGAGCGCGGGAGCAGGCAGGGCAGGGATCGCGTCGCCGACCGCGAGGGCCGGCAGGTCGGTAAATGTCGTCATGGCGACGGCACCGGCCGTGGGTGCGCGACGCGCGGCGAGCAACGCCGCATCCAATTGGGCGTTCGCGGCATGCCCGACGTACTGGATGCGCCCGTCGCGACCGATGACGATGTGCTGCGGCGTCACCTGCACGTTGAACGCGGTGCCGAGGCTGCCGTCGTCGAACACGATGGGCATGCGCAGGCCGACCTGCTTCTGCAGTTCGCGAACGCGCGCCACGCTGTCGTCATAGCCCACGTCGATAGCGACGACTTCCAGGTCGTCGCCAGCCTGCTCATACACGCGCTCGAGGTGCGGCATCTGCTCGCGACACGGTACGCACCACGTAGCCCAGAACTTGAGGTAGACAGCCTTCTTGCCGATGACCTTGGACAGGTCGATCGTCTTGCCGCCGATGGTGTGCAGGACCACGGCGGGTGCCGGGCTACCGACCAGGGTGCGTGCCGCCACGGCGGCGCGTTGCTGGCCATCCTGGGCGTGTGCCGCCCATGCGACGAACGTGGCGAGGAAGAACATCGCGAACTTGGGCATGAGCGGTCGCTGCGGCGGAAAGGTCGTTTCCATTCTCACCCTCGCCGCGCCTCGCGCCAGACTCAAGTTTCGCTCACACGCATGCACCAAGAATCCGGGGCACTTTCGTCAGTCGGTGTCGCCGGGACCGCCCTTGCCACCGGTGGTGCCGAGGTGGAGTTCCTTGTCGAAAGCCTCCCCGACATCGCAATAGGGTTTCGTGGCCTGGGTGACGCGTGTCTGCCGGAAGGACAGCCAGGGTTCGCCGGGCGCCTCGTCGTCGTTCTTCGCCAGGTCGTACCAGGTGAAATGCACGGCGGCAGGGTCGGCAAAGCTGTCGCCCATGTCGCGCTGGGCCACCACGAGCATCACCCGTTTGTCGTCGTCCGAGCGGAGCAGGCGGAAGTCGTGCAGCACGCAATCGGCGCCGCCACCGATGGTGATCTCGAGCCGCTCGGACAACTCGCCCTTGCCGACTTGTCCGAACACGGGAACGAGGTTCCAGAACGCCTTCTCACCCGCGGCCTTGTCACGGACGTAGAAGCTCACGACATCGAAGCCATGCGCGTTGTAGTTCTCGCGCCAGGCACGCACGGCCATCGCCGGTTCGCCCAGCAACGTGAGTGTGTTGACTCCGTTGTCGACGGGAACCACCTTGAGGCCCGCACCGTCGGCAGCGACCGCGGAGGTTGTTGCGAGGGCGAGCAGGGCCAGGAAGCGAAGCGGTGTCGAACGAAGCATGCGCGAAGCACCCGGAAGCGAAGCGCGCAGTGTAAAGAATCGGCGTGGCCGCCGGGCTACCAACGGAAAACGCGTGGGCCGATCAAGGCGCCGACGGCAGCGGGGATGGCCATGCCGAGCAGATACCACGTCGACCAGAAGGCTGGCGACATCTCGGGGCAGTGCAGGCAATAGGCCACGGTGGCCGTCGCGCCAGCGAGCAGTCCCACGGCAGCACCGGTAACGCGGGGTCGTACCGGCGCCATGCCGCGTACGGCCCAGAGCATGGCCAGGAAGGTCGGTGTCGAGAGGACGGCGATCAGGATGGCGCAGACGTGCCACGTATGGCCGAGCAGCAAGGGCAGGCGGGCGTCCGCGGGTGCCTGGACGAGCACGACCGCCATCCCGGTCCAGCCTGCGGCGACGGGTGCCGCCAGYCCGGCCCAGCGTGCACCGATACGAAGGCCCGGGCGCGACAGTCGCAGCGTGAGCCACAACGCCGCGGCGCCGATGCACGCGGCGAAGCCTAGGCGCATCCAGAACATCGGCAGGTGGATCGCGGTAGCCATGTCCGGGCGCAATCCCAGTCCGGCCGCCATGAGCAGCGTGGCGGCGGCAAAGCCGATCAGGAGGGCCAGTGCGAAACGACGGCCCGGTGCCCGGCGATCCACCGGCGGCGCCTCGTTCGCCAGCATGGCGATGAAATCGTCGGTCTTCATGCGCTGCCTCGGAGTCGGGCCGCAAGGGCCTTCAGGCCGCGATGTACGCCTACCTTTACCGCGGATTCGGAGATGCCGCAGCGTTGCGCGGCTTCGGCCACCGACAACCCCTGCAGCTTGACGAAGACGATGGGGAGGCGATGCCGGTCCGGCAGGGCTTCGAGCAAACGGCCGACGTCGCGGCGCGCGTCGGCCGGTTCCACATCGGATTGGACGAAAAGGCTGCCATCGTCTTCAAACGGTTCGTGAAGTGCCTCGCGTCGCGCATGGGCACGGAAAAAGTCCATCAGCTTGTAGCGCGCGATCGCATGCACCCAGGCGGTGAGTGGCTGGTCGTCCCGGTAGGTGTGGCGCGCGTTGTGCACGGCGAGCAAGGTCTCCTGGAGGATGTCTTCGACGTCGGCCTGCGCGCGCGGCAGACGCCGGCGCAGGTAGGCACGCAAATGCGCGCCGAGACGGTCGAGAAAGTGCCGGTACTGCGTGGCATCGCCCGCGAGTCCGCGGACGAAACGCTCGCGAAGTTCGATCTCGGTGGCCGACAGCCCGTCAGTGGCCCGATCCGTGGGAGATGTCGCCGTGAATGCGGGGCTGCTCATGGACAGCGATATAGCCATGTCGGCCTCACGATCGCAAGAGCGGCGGCCCGAGCCGGGCGATGAGGTCGTAGGGGCCATATGTCGGTAGTTCGTTCGCGGGAGGCATCGGGTTACACCGGCGCGAAAAAAAAGAAACGGGCGATGTGTAACCGATACGACCGCGTGCGCGAACTCTTTCGTGAAGCCGGACATCGTGTCCGTCCCTCCCCCCGAAAGGAGTTCCCATGAACCATCGTCACGTTGCCTCGCTCGCCTTCAGTCTCGCCACCCTGGTCGCCGGTGTCGCGCATGCCGACGCCCAGAAGGACGCACCGAAGGCCGCCGTCGAGAAATGCTGGGGCGTCGCCAAGGCGGGCCAGAACGATTGCGCCGCCGGCCCGGGTACCACCTGCGCGGGCACGGCGAAGGCGGATTACCAGAAGAACGCGTGGAAGAACGTGCCCGCCGGTACCTGCACCGCGATCCAGACGCCCAAGGGTCATGGTTCGCTGACCAAGGTCGGCTGAGCCGTCTCATGAGCCTGTCGCCCTTCGCCGGCATCGGCTTCAAGCCGCAGCATTTCGACGACGCCGTTCGCTCGGCGCCCACGGATCTGTGGCTTGAAGTGCACCCCGAAAACTATATGGTCGACGGTGGTCCGCGACTGGCGATGCTCGACGCCCTTGCCGATCGCTTTCCGCTTTCCCTGCATGGGGTGTCGCTTTCGCTCGCTGCCGCTGCACTGCCTGATGCCGTGCAGCTGCAGCGCCTGAGGCGCCTCATCGACCGGGTGCAGCCCGGACTCGTGTCCGAGCACCTGGCCTGGTCGAGTTGGGCAGGCCGATACGTGCCAGATCTGTTGCCGTTCCCGCGCACGCACGAGGCGCTGGAACATGTCGTCCGCAACGTCATGCATACCCAGGAGCGGCTGGGACGGCAGATCTCGCTGGAGAATCCCTCGCATTACCTGGTACTGGACGGGCATGACTGGAGCGAGACGGACTTCCTTACCGAACTGGTTCGTCGCAGCGGCTGTGGCCTGCTGCTCGACATCAACAATGTCTACGTCAGCGCGCACAACCTGCGCAGCGACCCGCTCGACTATCTGGACGCCTTCCCGTTACATGCCGTGACAGAAATCCACCTCGCCGGCCATGCCGTGGACGAGACCGACACCACGCTTCTCATCGACTCGCACGATGCACCGATCGCCGATCCGGTGTGGTCGCTCTATCGTCACGTGCTGTCGCGTGGCGGTGCACGGCCGACGCTCATCGAGCGCGATGGCGAGGTGCCCGTCTTCCCGGTCCTTCTCGAAGAACGTCAGCGGGCGAATGCCTTGCTGACGAACGAAGCGGTACTGGCATGACCACGCTGGCACGCTTTCAGGACAACTTCGCGGAAGCGCTCTACGACGATGCGGGTTCCTTTTCGCTCGCTGGGCACGCCGCTTTCGCGATCTACCGCAATACGGCGATGCGTGCCTGCCTGGATGCGCTGGAAGCCAATTACCCCGCCGTCGTTTGCCTGGTCGGACGTGACTGGTTTCGTGCCGCCGCCGCGGTCCATGTCGTGCAGTCGCCGCCACGGGATGCACGCCTGTTTGTCTACGGCGACGACTTCGCCGATTTCATCGAGGCGTTTCCGCCAGCCGTCGGGCTGCCGTACCTGGTGGACGTCGCGCGTCTTGACCGCCTGTCGCTGGAAAGTCTCTTCGCTGCCGATGTCGACGCGCTTCGTACGGACGGACTCACCGGCCTGGATCCGGGTGCGCTCGGTGCACGCCGGCTGCCGTTGCATCCTGCGACGCGCCTGTTCGCCGCCACCACGCCGGCTGTGACGATCTGGCAGGCGAGCCGGGCCGGCCTCGCCGTGAACGATGACCTGGTGTGGCAGGCCGAGTTCGCCGTCGTCACTCGGACCGATCTCGAGGTTGTCGTCACGCCGGTGAGCGCGTCGGCCTTGCGTCTCCTTGAGGCCATCGGCGCCGGGGCTTCGCTGGCCGATGCGGCGTTGTCGACGCTCGCCATGCATCCCGATGCTCCAATCGATCTCAACCTGGCCAGCCTGTTGCAGGTTGGCGCATTCGCACCCTGAAGGATTCACCATGGACTTGCTCACCCAGCCCCTTGCCCGCCGCCCTACGCTCATTTCGCGCTGGAACGCGTTGGCGGATCGCGTCGGCGCACTCGTGGGTCATTCGTTCCTCGCCCTGGTGGCACGACTCTCCATCGCGGCGATCTTCTTCCAGTCGGGCCGGACCAAGGTGGAGGGTTTCCTCACGATCACCGATGGCACGTACGAACTGTTCCGAACCGAATACAAGCTGCCGCTCGTGCCGCCGGAGATCGCGGCGCACCTGTCCGCCTACGTCGAGACGTTCGTGCCGGTGTTGCTCGTGCTTGGCCTCGCGACGCGACTGTCGGCTTTTGTCCTGCTCGGCATGACGACGATCATCGAGATTTTCGTTTATCCCGATGCGTGGCCGACGCATTTATCCTGGGCCGCGATCCTGCTGTACCTCATCGCGCGCGGCGGTGGTCGCTTGTCGGTCGATCGTGCCATCGGCCTGCACTGAAAATAAATCGCGCCGTCGTGTAACCCACGGCGTCACTGACGCGAATCCATTCATGCCACTTCGGCAAACCTCAACCCCCGGAGAACGACCATGCATACCGCCACCCACAGCATCGCCGCTGCCGCCGCCCTCTTCGCCGTCTCCGCCGCGGCGATCTCCGTCCCCGCGCAGGCTGCCGAGCAGGCCGCCGGCAAGACCGTGCATTGCTACGGCATCAACACGTGTAAGGGCACCTCGGACTGCAAGTCCGGCAACCACGCGTGCAAGGGCCAGAACGACTGCAAGGGCCAGGGCTTCAAAGCCGTTTCGATGAAGGAATGCTCGGCGCAGGGTGGCAGCACCACGCCGCCGGCTCAGTAACGACACCTTGCCCGGTCGCATCGGCGACCGGGCCCTTTCCGGAGTACGCCATGCCTGCTAAATCGCTTCCTGCTTTCCATGGTTTCGGTCTGGGCCTGCGCGTGCCGCACTACGACGCGTTCCTGGCGACGCAGCAGCCGGTGGACTTCGTCGAAGTGGTGTCGGAGAACTTCATGGTCGACGGTGGTCGCCCGCTCGACATCATCGACCGCGTTCGCGAGCGCTATCCCGTCGCCCTGCACGGCGTGTCGATGAACCTCGGCTCGGTCGACGAGGTCGACGCCGGTTATCTTCGCCGCCTGCGTCGGCTGGCGCAGCGTGTCGATCCACTATGGATCTCCGATCATGTCAGCTGGACAGGCATCGACGGCTTCCAGTCCCATGACCTCCTGCCGCTTCCGTACACGGAAGAAGCCCTCGATGTGCTGGCGGCGAACGTGTCGATCGCCCAGGACGTGCTCGGTCGGGCGCTGGTGCTGGAGAATCCGTCGACCTATCTCGCCTTCGCGGACGCGAGAATGACCGAGGCGTCGTTCCTTGCGGCGCTGTGCGAACGTACGGGCTGCTATCTGTTGCTCGACGTCAACAACATCTATGTCAGCGCCACGAATCACGGCCTGAATCCCGATGACTGGCTCGAAGGCCTTCCGCTGGAACGCGTTCGTCAGGTGCATCTGGCCGGGCACAGCCAGGGCCGCGACATGTTGATCGACACCCACGATGCACCCGTGCCCGACCCGGTCTGGAAACTGTATGCGCGATTCGCGTCGCGACTCGGTCCGGTCGCCACCATGATCGAGCGCGACGACCACTTTCCGCCGCTGGGCGATCTGCTCGACGAGCTGCAGCAGGCTCGCGACATCGCCAGTGCTGTGGCGTGTTGCGCCGCATGAACCTCGACGCGTTGCAACGTCGCTTCGCGAGCGCCGTGACCGGCGTCGGTCATCCTGACGACTTCGAGGCGCGGGGCATGCGCGTTTACGCCAACAACTATCGTGGGCAACTGGTGACGGCGCTGCGCGATACCTATGCGAAAACGCGTCTGTGGCTGGGCGACGACGACTTTGATGCGGCGGCCGGTCGCTACGTCGATACCCATGCGCCGTCGTCGTGGACGCTCGACGCCTATGGTCGGGCCTTCCCTGACATGCTCGAGGCAGACTATCCGGACGATCCTGATGTGAGCGAGCTCGCGTGGCTGGATAGCACGCTGCGTGACGCGTTCAGTGGTCCTGATGCCGAAGCGATCGATCCCGCCATGCTTGCCGCCGACGACTGGGATGCCGTCGAGTTCGTGTTTGTCCCGACCCTGCGGTTTCGTTCGATGCGCAGCCAAGCGGTGGCGATCTGGAAGGCGCTGGCCGACGAGACGATGCCACCGGGTCCCATGCGGCCCGACGACCAAGGCGAAAGCGGCGTGCGCGTCTGGCGTCGAGGCCTTTCCCCCCAATTCGCCAGCATGGACGCCCATGAGTGCGCCTGTCTCGATCTGGCCCTGGCCGGCGCGACGTTCGGCGAGATCTGCGCCTTGCTCATTCGACGGCACGGACCGACGTCCGTCGCCGCCGAAGCGGGAGCCTTGCTGCGCGCCTGGGTGGCGGATGGATTGATCCTGCGCCTGCGCCAGGGATAAGCCGGCCGGGCTGACCAAAAAGGTTGACCCGTCCCGCGGACGCGCCGACAATCCGCACACTTCAAGCTCTGCGAGACCACGATGGACGACGACCCCAGGCACCCGTTTCGACGCCGCTAGTGGGCTCCCCGTTCGTGTTTCGCGGCCGGTAGCCAGTCTGGCCACCGGCTGGTCATTCCGTGACCCGCCTCCCTCTACCCTGGCCGCAGCGTTCGGCAGGGAGGTATGCACCATGCGCAACATGCTCCTTTTCCTTGTCGGGACGATCCTCGTCCTGGTCACCTCGCCGTTGCTGGCTTCCGGCGGGAGCTATCTCGTCGATGATGCGTCGACCGCGACGCCCGGTCGCTGCCAGCTGGAAAGCTGGCTGCAGGTATTTCGTGGCGGCACGCATACCGCATGGACGGTGCCCGCCTGCGGTGTCGGGCCGGTGGAATTCGGTCTTGGCCTCGGCGGCCAGTCCCATCCGGGATACAACCTGCAGAATCCCTCGATCAAATGGCAGCTCCGCAACGGCGACGACGCCGGCATCGGCCTCGCCGTTGCGGCAGACACGACCCTGCAGAACGGCCACCGCATCGGCTCCAACGTGTACGCCGCGAGCAACTTCGGTATCGACGACGAGCGCCGCCTGATGGCGAACGTCAACCTCGGCATGACGCGGGTGGAGCAGGGCGCCTGGCATCGCCTGGCGGGTGTCGGCTTCGAGTTCGCTGTCACGAAGGAGGTCGCCCTGCTTGCGGAGCGACTGTGGGCGTCACGCCTGTCGCAGACCACGCAGGCCGGCGTGCGTTACTACTTCGGCAAGGATGACGGCAACAGCGTCGACCTGGTCGTCGGGCGTGAGCGCGAACATGCGTTGCCGGTGTCGCATTGGGCCACGCTCGGCTTGAACCTGGCTTTTTGAAAGCAGCGGTTAGACTGCGGCGATGAACGACGATACCCACCTCACCCACGGTCTGGCCGGCGACGAATTGCCGCCGGACTGGCCACCGCTGACGCTGACCGAGGTCGAGGTGCTGCTGGCGCGCTTTCCTCGCCTGGGTGGCGTAGCGGCGGTGAGCTGGCGGAGTCCGCGGCCGTTATCGGCCGCGGCCCTCGTGGTGACGTTCAACGGGGAGGTGTTCGTCAAGCGTCATCATTGGAGCGTGCGCTCCGCAGCGACACTGGCGGAAGAACACCGGTTCGCCGGGCATCTGCGGGAGCGTGGCATCCCCGTGCCGGAGGTCCTCGAAGATATCGACGGCCAGTCGGCGATCGCGATCGATGCGTGGGTCTACGAAGTGCATCGGCCGGCCGTGGGCGCGGATGTCTACCGTGACGCGTTTTCATGGTCACCGATCGGCGGTGTCGCCCACGCGCGAGCCGCGGGCGCGATGCTCGCGCGGCTGCACCTTGCGGCCCGCGACTATCGGGCACCGCAGCGTTCGACACACGTCCTGGTGGCGCGCGCAGAGGTCCTTTCAGCGGCGAATCCGCTCGACGCTATCAAAGCGTCGTTTCCGTCGCGTCCTTCGTTGGGCGTCTATTTGCGCGAGCGTGACTGGCGCACGGAGATCGGCGAGGCGATGGCCCCCTGGCATGAACGTGCCGTTGGCGGCATCGCGCGGCAGCCGCGTGCCTGGACCCACGGCGACTGGCACGTATCAAATCTGTGCTGGAGCGATGCGAGTGATGAGGCGCGTATCACCGATGTCCTCGATTTTGGCCTGTCGGCGATGACGTTCGGGCTGTTCGATCTGGCCACGGCGATCGAACGCAACGCGATCGCGTGGCTCGATATCGCAAAGGGCGATATCGGCCGTACCGACCTGGCGCTCGCGCTGATCGGAGGCTACCGCGAGATCTGCCCCCTGTCGGCCGACGACCTGAGACTGCTGGCGGACCTCCTGCCGATCGTCCATGTCGACTTCGCCCTGTCCGAGATCGAATACTTCGAGGGGGTGACGCGACGTCGCGACCACGCCGACGTGGCTTACCACACCTTCCTGCGCGGGCACGCCGCCTGGTTCGCCGGAGCGCATGGACAGGCGTTGCTGGACGCCATCCGCGACGCCGGCGCGCCAATCGTGGTTCAATAGCGGTTCTAGAAGCGGGGGTGCCTGGCGTTGCCAGGCTGAGAGAGTCCCTTGGAACCTGACCCGGTTAGTACCGGCGTAGGGAGCTTGCAGAACCACGGACGTCCCCGGACGACGTGGTTCGCCGTCGCTTCGTCCGTGAACCTGAAGACGACGATGACTTTTCCCCGCACTCCGCTTGCCCTGGCCCTGCTTTCGATGCTCGGCGTGGCGCATGCCGCCGACGATACGGCGCCCCAGAAGGCCCGCACCCTGTCGACCGTGGATGTGAACGCCACCACGACCACCGGGTACCAGGCGGCCGACTCCCAGCTCGATACGTTCGGCAGCTTCGGCAACGCGCCGCTGCACGACACGCCGGCGGCGATCACCGTCATTACCCGCGCGCAGATCGACGACCGCCAGCCGCGGACGCTCAGCGAGCTGGTGCGCGGCGATTCGGCGATCAACGACAACTACGCGCCAGCGGGCTACTACCAGGACGTCTCGATACGCGGTTTTCCGCTGGATCTGGCGACGGGCTTCCGCTTCAACGGCATGATCATGTCGGCCGAGCAGCTGCCCGGACTGGAAGGCAAGGAACGCGTCGAGGTGCTCAAGGGTCTCGGCGGCCTGGAAGCCGGTGTCGTCGAGCCCGGCGGCCTGATCAACTACGTAAGCAAGCGCCCGGCCGACGTGCACACGGTGACGATCGGGACGGACTCGCACGGTTCCAACTATGAGGCCGTCGACCTGGGTGCATGGTTTACCCCATCGTTCGGCTTGCGCGTCAATGCGGCGAACGAGAAGACGCACGCGGCGATCGAGCACACCGATGGACGGCGCAGCTTCGTATCGATCGGTGCCGACTGGAAGATCAACGAACAGGCCACCGTGCAGCTGGATACCGACTACCAGACCAGCGGCCAGCGATCGGCGTCGGGCTACCAGTTACTCGGCGGCACGCAGATCCCCGAGCACCCCAGCCGCACGCGCCTGCTCGGCTACGAGCCCTGGCAGCGTCCGGTCGGCATCCATGCGAGCAACACGACCCTGCGCTTCAACTATCGCTTCAATGACAGCTGGAATGCGCAGGTATCGGCTGGCCACAGCCATACCGTGATCGACGACAACGTCGCCTTCGCCTATGGTTGTTTCTATGCCGCATCCTGCGCTTCCGGCGCGACGCCGGGCTACTTCTTCGCGCCCAATGGCGACTACGACGTCTACGATTTCCGCAGCCCGGACGACACGCGACAGAACGACGAAGTGCGCGCGGTGCTCACCGGAAGCTTCGCGACGGGTGCGATCGATCACGAGGTGAACGTCGGCGCGAGTGCCTTCCGGCGCACCGTGGACCAGCGCGCCTATGTGTACGACTACGTCGGCACGGCCAACATCGACGATCGGACGCCGCCGTACTTCGACCCCTCGCCAAACGAGCCGGGCCCGTCGGAACGACGCCTCACCAGTTGGCAGCGCACGCTGTTCGCGATCGATCGCATCCATCTCGGCGACACCTGGCAGGTGCTCGCCGGCGCCCGCCTGGTGAAGCTCGACGAGCGTGCTTACGACGACACGGGCGCCCTCGAACGCGATACGCGGATGACGAAGACCCTTCCGCAGGCGGCCGTGCTTTGGCAGCCGACGGCGCCCCTGACCACGTACATCAGTTATGGTGAAGGTCTGTCGCTGGGACGCGAGGCGCCCTACTGGACCTCGAACGGCAGCACGACGCTGGCGCCGCTGCAGTCGCGCCAGGTCGAGGCCGGCGTGAAGTACGCGCTCAGCGATGCCCTGGACCTGCAGGCGGCGGTATATCGCATTCGCCAGGCGTATCAGTTCGCGCGCCCTGACGATACGGCGGAAGGCTTCACCTTCGTCCAACAGGGGCAGGAGGTCCACACCGGCATTGAGCTCAACCTCGCCGGGCGGGTGACCGACAACCTTCGCCTCACGGCCAGCGCCAACGTGATCCGTGCCCGCGCCGAGAACACCGGGACGCCTGACTACGAGGATCATCAGGTCGTCAACGTGCCGCGCTGGCGGACGGCCGTGTACGCCGATTACACCTTGCCGTTCGCGCCGAAGTGGGCGTTGCTCGGCGGCTGGCGTTATGCGGGCACGAATGTGGCGACGCCGAACGGTGACACGCGCGTCCCGGCGTACCATGTCTTCGATGCCGGCCTTCGCTTCATCACGGCGGTCGGCGGCCATGCGATGACATGGCGGCTCAACGTGGACAACGTGTTCAATCATTTCTACTGGCGCGATACCGGCACCTCGGGCGGTGACAGCTACCTGTTCCCCGGCATGCCGCGCCTCGCCCGCCTTTCGATGACTTATGACTTTTGAGCTGTCGCCGTTCGAAGTGTCCGCCGCGCTGGTCAGTGCGGCGGGCGTGTGGCTGACCGCGCGGCGCAGCCCCTGGTGCTGGCCGGTGGGCCTGGTGTCGGTGATCGCGTACGCGTGGATCTTTGTCGACGCCAAGCTGTATTCGGACACGATGCTGCAGGTGATCTTCGCCTTCCTGATCCTCTATGGCTGGCAGCGCTGGTCGCGTAACCTCGACGGTAGCGGTCATGTCCGCGTCGCATCGCTGGATACACGAAGCGCGACGCGGCACCTCGCGATCGGCACGGCCGCGGCGCTGGCCCTCGGCTACGCCATGCACCGGTACACCGATGCCTCGTTGCCGTGGCTCGATGCAGCGCTCACGGCCTTCAGCCTCGTCGCCCAATGGTGGCAGGCGCGGCGACACGCCGCTGCCTGGTGGCTATGGATCGCCGTCGATGTCATCTATGTGGGCGAGTACGTCTACAAGTCGCTGCCCGTCACGGCGGTGCTGTATGCGGGTTTCGTGGTGCTTGCCGCGATCGGCCTGCGTGCCTGGCGACGGGAGAGGGTCGTTATAGCTTCGGAATGCGGAGTCGGCTGACCATCAGGGCGCCGGAGGCAGCAAACATCAGCGACAGCGGATGCAGGCCCAGCGAGGCGATGCGGACGCTGCCGAACCAGAGGTTCTCGTGCAACGCGCCCGTCGCCGCGGCGGCGCAGAGTATGGCGACAAGGACGATCGAGGTCGGGATGGGCGTGCCCTCGAAGTAGGTGACCTTGCCCTCGTCGTTCGAGTGGGACTCGGCGGTGACGTTGTAGCGTGCCAGGCGCGAAACGCCGCAGCAGACGAAGATCAGCAGGATCGCCCGGTCGAGGCCGCCCTGCATGCCGCAACCGTAACCGATGACGGCCGGTGCGACACCGAACGAGATCACGTCGGCGAGTGAGTCCAGTTCGCGGCCCAGGAGCGATGCCCGCTGGCGCCATCGGGCGATGCGACCGTCGAGGACGTCGAAGATGAGCGCCAGAAGGACCAGCCCGCACGCCATGTACAGGTGCCAGACGCCGCCTTCTTGCAGGTAGGTCATGGTCGAGAACAGGGCGCCGACCCCGCTGGCCGCATTGCCCAAGGTGAACCAGTCCGCCAGGGCGAAGTCGCGGATCATGGAAAACGGTCGCGGTTTCGTGGTCATCGGCTCGCTCGGGCGGGTGGTCGCGGCAGTTTACAAGGGACGATGGTCGGGAAGACGCGAACGGTGGATCGCGCTAGCCTCGGTGGCCCCACCTTGCACGATGGCAGGCCCATGACCTCACGCGCTTCCGAACTCGCCGCGCGGCTCATCCGCAACTTCCATGACGCGTCCACCGAACGCCTCGTTCGCGAACCGCTGTACGACGCGCTCGGTGCTCGCCTCGGTACCGGCACGGCCGCGGAGAAGCTCGGCGCCTCCTTCGATATCGTCGCACCGGGCAAGATCTCCTGCCCTTACCACTTCCACTATGCGCAGGAAGAAATGTTCGTGGTGCTGGAAGGGGAGGGCACACTACGGGTGGCGGGCGAACGACTGCCGGTGCGCGCGGGCGACGTCGTTTTCATTCCACCGGGGCCCGACTATCCGCACCAGTTCATCAACACGTCGGATGCGCCACTGAAGTATCTGTCCATCAGCACGAAGGAGTCGCCGGAGTTCGTCGAATACCCGGACTCGGGAAAGCACTCGACCATCGTCAGGAAGGCGGACGGCTCGCGCTTCAGTTTCTTGCAGCGCATGGAGAACGGCCTGGATTACTGGGACGGCGAGCCCTAGAGCGCACCGGCCGGTTGCACGAGGACGTCGAGGAAGGCCTGGGCGAGGCGGCCTGCTGCTTCGCCGCTGCGGGCGCGATGGCCCACGACGATCTCCCAGCAGGGTTCCTCGCTCTCGGCGATATCGGCAAAGGCGATAGGCCGCGCATGACGGTCGTCGCGACGGATCTTCGCGATCGATTCCGGCACCAGGGCAAGGCCGAGACCCTGCGCCGCGAGCTCGAGCAGCATGCCCATGTCGTTGACCTCGAAACGCGTGCGACGATTCAGTCCCGCGTCGGCGAAGGCGCTGTCGATGAGCTGGCGCATGCCCCAGTCGGTGCGCAGATCGACGTAGCTCTCCTGTGCAAGGTCGGCCAGCGTCACGTCGTGGGCGCCGGCCAGCCGATGCTTGGGCGGGCACACGGCTACGAGACCTTCGCAGACCAGCAGCTTGGTAACGACGTCGGCCACCGGTGCCGCAGGTGGCTGGGTGAAGGCGATATCCAGATGACCATCGCGGACCTCTTCCAGCAGATTCGCCGATCCGTCGAAACGAAGCTCGATGTCGATGCCGCCAAAGGCTTCGCGGAAACGGCCGAGGGTGGTCGGCAGATCGATGAAGGGAGCGAGGCTCTGGATGGCACCGATGCGCAGCCGCCCCCGCGCGAGGCCGTGCACCTGGGTCACCGCCATGCGCGCCGAACGCGCTGCGTCGAGCACCCTGTGGGCTTCCTCGAGCAGGACCGTGCCTGCTGCGGTCAAGGCGACACTGCGCGTCGTGCGGACGAACAAAGGGCCGCCAAGCTCTTCTTCCAGGCTGCGGATGGTTTGCGAAAGGCCGGACTGGACCACGTTGAGTCGCTGGGCGGCCCGCGTGAAGTGGCGTTCTTCGGCAACGGCGATGAAGTATTCGAGCTGCTTGAGGTCCACGGCGTATTGAGTCTCTTGAATGCTTAATTCGATCAGAATTTTCCATTTTACAGATGAATGGCCGGGAGGCTAACGTGGGTCGGTTCACTCCCCACAAGGAATCCCCATGGAATACCGACTGCTTGGCCGCTCCGGCCTCAAAGTCTCCACCCTCACGATGGGCACGATGACCTTCGGCGGCCAGGGCAAGTTCGCCTCGGTCGGCAACTCCGGCGTCGACGAAGCGCGCCGGCTGATCGATATGTGCATCGATGCCGGCGTCAATCTCATCGATACGGCGAACGTCTATTCCGACGGCCGTTCGGAAGAAATCATCGGCGAAGTACTCGGTGGCAAACGTCCGAAAGACGTACTGATCGCGACCAAGGCACGCTTTCCGATGGGCGACGGCCCCAACAACGGCGGCCTGTCGCGCTACCACCTGATTCGCGAATGCGAAGCCAGCCTGAAGCGCCTGCGCACCGACGTGATCGATCTGTACCAGGTTCACCAGTGGGATGGCCTGACGCCACTGGAAGAAACCCTGGAAGCACTCGACACCCTGGTTCGCGACGGCAAGGTGCGTTACCTGGGTTGCTCCAACTATTCCGCGTGGCATCTGATGAAGGCGCTCGGCATCAGCGAGCGCGAGCATCGCCAGCGGTTCGTCAGCCAGCAGATCCACTACACACTGGAAGCGCGCGAAGCCGAATACGAGCTGCTGCCGATCTCGATCGACCAGGGCCTYGGTGTCCTCGTATGGAGCCCGCTCGCCGGTGGCCTGCTTTCGGGCAAGCACCGTCGCGATGGCAAGGCACCGGAGGGCTCGCGTCAGCTGGAGGGCTGGACCGAGCCGCCGATTCGCGACGAAGAGCGTCTTTGGCGCATCGTCGACGTGTTGGTATCGATTGCCGAAGCGCGCGGCGTGTCGGGTGCGCAGGTCGCGCTGGCTTGGTTGCTCGAGCGTCCCGCGGTGACCTCCCTGGTTATCGGTGGTCGCACCGAGGCGCAGTTCAAGGACAACCTCGCCGCCGCCGAGCTGAAGCTCACGGCCGAAGAGCGTCAGCGTCTGGACGAGGTCAGCGCGCCGCCGGTGCTATACCCGTACTGGCACCAGCTGATGACGGCGTCGGACCGTCTGGGTCCGGCGGACATGCCGTTGCTGGCGCCGCACCTGAAGGGTTGAGGAGAGGGGCGGGAGCGACGCCCGTCGCTCCCACGTCAGGCCACTCAGCTCGCCGGTGGCAACAGCGGAACGCAGTCGGCGGCCGTGCACTCGATGTGCAGCTTCTGTGGCCGGCCTTCGCACTGAGTGAAAAACAGGGCGTGCTGCCCATCGACTTCGAGCACGCGAATCATGCGGTCGCACTGCTGGATTGCTGCGACGTTCTGCGCCGAGTTGAACATGGACGTACCGATGCGCGGATCGAGACTGGCGGGACCGCCCGGCTGGAACGCGGCGGCGAGCTGCTGCTCGTGCGGCTGGGCATCGCTGCCCGCTGGCGCAGTAGACACGACCTTCTCATCCACGGCGCTCACGGACGCAACCGGCGCGCCGGGCAGACCCGCCGAGGAGGCGACGCCGCCCATGTCGGTACCGACCAGATTCAGCCGGTTCGCGTAGTGGTGAGCCGCGCCATTGGAAAAATCGACGACGATGCCGATCAGGCCGCCGAACAGGATGTTGCCCCACACCATCCCGCGCACGGACGACGGGAACGACTGCTGGGCGACCGTTGCGCCGTCCTTGCGGCAGTTCACGTCGAGCGGTGAGGACGAGCGGTGCACCCGGGCAATGCCGGGCGCCGTGACATTGACCGAACCTTTGTCGTTCGACAGGCGGCACGTGGCACCAGAGATCGTCTCACCTGAGGGTGTGTGCGGCTGGACGTCGATTTTCTGATACTTGCCTCCGGTGATGGACGCGCAGGCGGTGATGCTGGCGACACACGCGATGACCAGACCGCTCTTCGCTAACGTATGCATGGTGCTGTCCTTGATCCTGGAAGCATGCAAAGGCGGTCCGCGTGTCCCCCGACACGAACGGCTCCGGCGGGAACCAGCCCCCTGACGGTTCCGCGGGCGGAGTTTGAGATATTTCGTAGGCCTGCGCCCGCCCAGTCACGCGCCTTGCCGAATATGCGTCGCCTTTTTCAGATTTCTTCCATAGGCGACGAGGGCTGGCTCACGCCATCATGCCCCTGTCGATGCAGGTCGGCGGCTTCCCCGTAGACACCTGCGCGGCAACGGCCGGGGCGTGGGACGCGTCCCGGCCGTTCTTCACTTATGGCTTTCCCGTCGAACCCCAGTCGCCCGGCATGAACGACAGGTGCAGCACCGTGCGGGTGCCGTCTTCCAGCGGCGGATGGTAATCGAGCGTGGTGCAACCGCTGGCGATCTGCCGCTTCGACGCCAGGGCCATCGCCTTCGCCATCTGCGCGCCGTACGCCGGCGTGCCTGCCTTCGTCAGCTTCAGCGCCATGCGGTAGCCGTCGGCACTCACGCCGTCGGGAAGATCGCCCGGCAGCGATTCCCCGGGTTGAATCGCCACGATGTCCATCGTGCGGCCGCAGCTACCCGCGCTGACCACTTCAACGCCATCGAGCAGGCCGCTGATAAAGGGATCGGCATTTTCCGCGAGCGAATCGACCGCATCGACCGTGGTGGTCAGCCGGATCTTCACGAAATAGAGCTTGCGGTAGAACACATAGGTTCGCGAGGTCAGCATGTCCTGCTGTGCGTCGAACACGATCGGCAGGAAGCGCCCTTCGATCTTTTTTCCGCCACTGAGGGAAGCGGTGTACGCACCTTCATCCCCCCACCAGACGTTGCGATAGATTTCCTGGCGCTCGGCGTAGGCCACCGACTCGCGAAAATCGTCGGTCGCCTGGCGCAGCATCTTTGTGTTGTCGCCTTGACCGGCGGGGTAAATGAAGACGTCGGCGATGATCCACTCGGCGTGGTCGATGCGATAACGCAGTGACACGCCGGCGGCGATATCGCCCTCGTCGGCGTAGTTCTTCACGGCGGACAGCGTGGCGTCGGGTAGCCGTTTCGGCGCGATGATCCAGGTGTCATCCACCACGCCGCGATGACTTCCGGCGGCCGGAAGAGCGAAGGGCGGCGCTGCTGGCGCCTCCTGCGCATGCACCTCCAGGCCTGCCGTCAGGCCGATCAAGACGGGAATCACCTTCCACCGCAACATCGTCAACACAACCCCTGGAAAATCGAACGCGAACCCCGTGTGCGCACTATAGCCACCCGTTCGTCTCAACGGGAGCGTCGGGTTACATGGAGCCGACGACGGAGAAAAGCCAGGGTCGATGTTTCCAATTTTCGGGGGAAGGCGACGCCCGATTCCGGCACGCGACGATGCAATTCGCCGTCGAGCCAGCCGGCGAAGACCTCCGGATGGATGTAGGACGCACGGCACACCGCTGGCGTATTGCCGAGCACGGCGGCCACCTCTCTTACGGCCTCCGCCAGCGTCGCCTTCACGGCACGTTCGCCGCCCTCATCGGGCACTGGTCTGGCAGCCAGCACGGCGACCGCGTTGATCGTGCCGCCCCAGGTCCGGAAGTCTTTCGCGGTGAATTCGCCGCCGGTCACCTCCCGCAGGTAATCGTTGACCATGCCGGAATCGACGGGCTGGCGTTGCCCGTCGTCGTCCAGGTACTGGAAGAGACGCTGGCCGGGCAGTTCCTGGACCTTGCGTATGGCCTTGACCAGACGGCGGTCGTCGAGCGTCACGTCGCGCCACTGGCCGCTCTTTCCGCGGAAGTGAAACTCGATGCGGCCCTGGCGCGCGGCGACGTGTCGCGAGCGCAGCGTGGTCAAGCCGAACGAGTTGTTCTCCCTGGCGTAGGCATCGTTGCCTACGCGGATCATGGTTTCCTCCAGCAGGCTGACCACCAGCGCCAGCACTTTTTCCCGGGGCAGGCCAGGCTGGGCGAGATCCTTGCGCAGCCGGCGACGCAGTCGGGGCAGCGCCTCGCCAAACTCGAGGATCCGTTCGAATTTGTCGCGGTCGCGCACGCTACGCCATTTGGCGTGATACCGGTATTGCTTGCGCAGACGGGCATCGCGTCCGGTCGCCTGGAGGTGACCGCGCTCGTTGGGACAGATCCACACCTTCGTGTAGGCCGGCGGGATGGCCAACGCACGGATGCGCGTGAGCACGTCCTCGTCGGTCACCCGCTTCCCGTCGATACCCAGATAGTGAAATGCCCGCCCGCGCTTGCAGCGCGTGATGCCGTTGTCGGTGTCGCAGACGTAGATCAGCCCCGCCGCTTTCGCGTGGGCCCGTTCCACATCGGGCACTTCAAGAGCGGCGTCGGGCGGCTTTCTGGACATGGCCGGCAGTGTGTGCCGGCCCGCGATCAAGACATGGTGAACGCGGCGTCAGTCGACGCGGCAGTACACGGCCTTGAGGTAACGGTTTTCCGGAACATTGCTCGCTACCGGATGGTCCGCGCCGGCGCCATCGACGTGAAGGACCTGGATGTTGCGGCCGGCATTGAGAGCGACCCGGCGGATCATTTCCAGGAAGTCGTCTTCGCCGACCAGGCCCGTGCACGAGCAGGTGAGAAGGATGCCGCCGGGGGCGACGACATCGAGCGCCGTCCGGTTCATGGCGAAGTACTTTTTCAGCGCATTCACGACCTGGTTGCGGTCACGGGTGAGCTTGGGCGGGTCCAGCACGACGGCGTCCCAGGTCTCCCCGCGTGCGATCGCCGCGCGCAGCCATTCGAAGACGTCGCCCTGTTCGAAGGTCGCCTCGACATCGTTCAGGCGGGCGTTCTCACGGGCGACCTCGAGGATGGCGGCATCGGCATCGACGCCGGTGGCGTGGCTCGCACCAGCCTTCATCGCATGCACGGCAAAGCCGCCGGCATTGCAGCACAGATCGAGCACCCGGCGTCCGCGCGCGAGCTGGGCAAACCGCCGGCGGTTGTCGCGTTGATCGGCGAAGAAGCCGGTCTTGTGACCAAGGCCCGGTGCGGCGTGGAACGCCAGGCCATGCTCATGGACGTCGACCGCGGTGGGCGCCTCGTTGGAGCGGACGTCGAACGATTCCTGCCGCTGCACGTGCTCTTCGGCGAACCAATAGAGGGACGCACCGGGGAAGTGGCGCTGAAGTTCGGTGTGGATCGCTTCGCGGAAGCGCCACATGCCGGCGGCGAAGTATTCGACGACGAGATGGTTCGCATAGCGATCGACGACGAGGCCGGAGAGGCCGTCGCCTTCGCTGTGGACCACGCGCCAGGCGTCGCTCACCTCGTCCAGGCGAAGCAGTTCGCGACGCAGCTCGACGGCCCGGGCCAGTCGCGAGGCGATCCAGTCGTTGTCGATGGCTTCATCGGCGTCCGTGGTGAGCAGGCGCAGCGCGACGCGCGCGTGACCGTTCCAGAATCCGCGCCCGACGAAGCGGCCCTTGGCATCGAGCACGTCGACGACGCTCCCGGGTGGCAGGCGTTCTTCGGGCTTGACGATCTGGGCCGACCAGACCCACGGGTGGCCGGGGACGCGGTCGGTTTTCAGGCGGATGCTGGGCAGGGCAGGGCTATTCATCGGTGAATGATACCGGGGCTCAGCGGCCGAAGCGCAGGATCAGCCAGGAAACCAGGGCCAGCAGGTTGATGCCCAGGTGCGCCGGCGAGGGTCCACCCAGGGAGAGCAGCCAGCCATGCGTCGCGATGGACCAGTCGAAGCCGAGTCGCGGCGAGTGCTGCAAGGTGATGAACAGATTGACGAACGCGCCGCTCGACAAGGCATAGCTGAAGACCGGCGTCGCGATGAGCGGCCCCTGGAGAAACTGCGCCCAGATCGACATCTGCGTGCCGCGCCCGTCGTTGCTGGCCAGCAGGATGCCGGCGACGAGAATGAAAGCGAACAACAGCACGCCGAGTACGGCGACGATGGCATCCACGCCGCTGAAGCGGCCGCCGAGCAGTCGATCGAACTGATGGACCAGGCCGAACAGGCCACCGGCGATTTCAAAGACGGCAATGACGCGGGTAAAAAACGAATGCATGGGTTCTCCGTGGTCTATAGGTCGTCGGCGATCTCATGGAGATCGGCGATGTGCTGTTCCCACCAGCGCGCCTCGGCGGCGAAGGGAAACGCAGCGGGGAAGGCGGGATCGTGCCAGCGCTCGGCGATCCAGCCGGCGTAGTGGACCTGGCGCATGGCACGCAACACCGGAATCAGGGCCAGTTCGGTCGGATCGAAGTCGCGGAACTGGCCATAGCCTTCGAGCAGCGCGGCCATCATGGCGTCGTCGCCCGCCAGCATCCACAGGTCCTGCACGGCCGGCCCGGTGCGCGCATCGTCGAGATCGACGAAGTGCGGGCCGGCGTCGGTCCACAGCACGTTGCCGGGATGGCAGTCACCGTGCAGGCGGATGCGCTGCACCGGGCCGACAGCTTCGATCCGGTTGGCGACAGCGTCATCCACGCGGCCCGCCGCATGGCGGTAGGCGTCGAACAGGTGAGCAGGCAGCAGGGCGGAGCCCAGTGTCGCGCGTATGGGCGTTTCGATCATGGTAGGTCGGTCGAGGGCGCCCCGAGCCTGGAAACGGCTGCGCGCGCCGACCGCATGCATGCGTGCCAGCAGCCGACCCAGCCATTCGAGCTGATCAGCCGATTCCAGCGATGGCGCGCGCCCGCCGCGCCGCGGATAGAGCGCATAGCGGTAGCCAGCGTGACGCAGCATCGTCTGGCCGTCGAAGGCCAACGGCGCGACCATCGGCAATTCGGTGGCCGCCAGTTCGAGGGCGAAGGCGTGCTCCTCCATGATCGCGGCGTCCGTCCAGCGCCCCGGACGGTAGAACTTGGCGACGACGAAGCCGCCATCCTCGAGGCCGACCTGAAAGACGCGGTTCTCGTAGCTGTTGAGCGTCAGCAGGCGGCCGTCGCTCCAGGAGCCGGCTTCATCCACCGCGGCAAGGACGACGTCCGGCGACAGCGCCGCATACGGCGCACCTTCCGTCACGAGCGGAGATTTCCCGGCGCGCCACCCGGTGAGGGGATCACGGCCATCGTCAGGCGCGCGAGGCAGACCAGCTTACCGGCTTCGTCCTCGATGCGGATTTCCCAAACCTGGGTGGTCCGCCCCAGATGGATGGCCTTGGCGGTGCCGGTGACCAGCCCGCTGCGCGGACCACGGATATGGTTCGCATTGATATCCAGGCCGACGGCCACTTCCTTCTCCACATCCAGCGTGAGCAGGGCGGCCGTGCTGCCGAGCGTCTCGGCCAGGACCACGGATGCGCCACCGTGCAGCAGGCCGAACGGTTGCTGCGTGCGGTGGTCGACGGGCATCGTTCCGCGAAGCCAGTCGTCGCCGGCGTCGATGATGCGGATGTCGAGCGTCTCCATCATCGTGCCGCGGCTCCAGCCGTTGATCCGCGCGAGATCGATGGGTTGCTTCCAGATGGCCATGGGCAGGCGTCGTTTAATGGATCAGCCGTCATTGTCCTACAATGCGCGGGTGCCCACCGTAACCCTGACATCGTCCGGCAAGCGATTCGACGCCGCTGCCGACGAAACCGTGCTCGAAGCTGCCCAGCGCGCGGGAATCGCCCTCCCGTATTCGTGCCGGGGCGGCGCGTGCGGGAGCTGCAAGGCGACCCTCGTCGAGGGCGAGTGTTCGTACCCGCGCAATCCGCCGACGGCCCTCTCCGGCCCGGCGCGCATGCGTCACGCGATCCTGCTCTGTCAGGCCGTTCCCCGTGGGGATATCACGATCCAGGCGCGCGAGATCGCCTCGGTGGAAGACATCCCGCACCGCCGCGCCGAGACGGTCGTCATCGAACGTCGCATGCTGGCGCCCGACGTTGTCGGCATCTGGCTGAAGCCGCTCGGCGCCGACCGGCTCAACTGGCTGCCCGGCCAGTACCTCGACGTCATTCTCGAGGATGGCAAGCATCGACCCTTCTCGATCGCCAGCGGCCCGCGCGCCGACGGGGCGGTCGAGCTGCACGTGCGCCACGTCCCGGGTGGCGGCTTCACCTCGTGGGTGTATGAATCGCTGAAGGTCGGCGACCGGCTGACCATCGAGGTCCCGCTGGGCACCTTCGTGCCGCGCGAGGATTCCGAGCGGCCGATGCTCTTCATGGCCGGCGGTACGGGGTTCGCGCCGGTGAAGGCGATCGTCGAGCACTTCATTGCGCTCGGCACGCGGCGGCCCATGCACATCTACTGGGGCGCGCGGATCGCCGAAGACCTCTATCTGGCCGACCTCGCCCGGGGGTGGGCGGCGGACGTGCCGACGATCACCTTCACGCCGGTGCTGTCCGATCCGGAAGCGGCGCGCGCCAGCGGGCTGCGCGAAGGCCTGATCCACGAGGCCTTGCTGGAGGATTTCCCGGACCTGGCGGACTTCGATCTTTACATGAGCGGCCCGCCGGCGATGGTCGCCGCCGGGCGCCAGCTGTTCATCGATGCGAACCTGCCGGAGGACCGGCTGTACTTCGATTCGTTCGATGTGGCGCCCGACGTGCTGGATGCGATTTTGCGTGGGCGGGCGGGGATTCACGGGCTTTAGGTGATTTATTTTTTGCCTTTGGCGACGGGGAACTGGGCGGTCTGCCAGGCGTAGGTGCCGCCGTCGAGCACGAAGACCTTCTGGAAGCCGGCCTTGATCAGGCGGTTGGCTGCCTTGCCGACGCCGCGGCCGTCCTTGTCGATCAGGACGACCGGGAGGTCCTTGGCCTTGCTCAGGTCCTTCTGGGTCTCCGGGTCGAACTGGCTCATGGCCACGTTCTTGGCGCCGGGAACGTGCGCCTTTTCGAAGTCGGCACTGGCCGAGAGGTCGATGATCAGCGGCGTATCGCGGTTGATCAGCTGGGTGAGGCCGGCCGGGGTGAGGGTCTTCCATTTGCGGAAGAGGGTCATCACTTCGCCGCCCAGCAGGGCAAGCAGGATCGCTACGAACAGCGCGACCAGCGCCAGGTGGTTGCTCGCGAATTCGGGCAACTTGTGCAGTACGTCGTTCATCGTGTTCTTGCGCGTCCCAGTGGGGATAAACGGCCGATTATATAGGGTTTACTTCGGCGAGAAGTCGGGCAGGCCCGTGGTCAGCCACCACTTCTTCTTTTCCGTGTCGTAGCGCCAGCGCTGGTGGTCGACCACGGTGCGTTCGGCCTGGGTGTTGATATTGACCACGTTGATCTGGACGACCTGGACCACTTCGTTCTCACCGTCGGGACGGGGACCACCGCCCTCGTCGTAGCCAGTGATGCGGAGCTGGCCCAGACGCCCCGTCTCGATCGAGCTCAGCGGGTGGTCCTTCGCGTAATCCTTGTCGATGAAGCTCTGTGCGCCTTCCCAGTCGCCCCAGCGGATCGCCGACGCGTACGCGTTGGTGGCATTGGTGAGTGCATCGTTGCGGACATTGGTGGCACAGCCGGACAGGAGCGAGACGGCAAGAGCGAGCAGGAGCAGGGCGATACGGCGCATGGCGGGTTCCATCGTGGCGTCGGCCGGCATTATGCCCGGCGTTTGGCGACGAAACGCGCATCCAGGCTGGCCATCGGCTTTCCGTCCGCGCCGGGGACCACGCAGGTGAAGTCCCCACGAGCCCGTCCCCGGGCCTTCAGCATCCCGAAGAAGCCCTTCCAGTTGGCACCAGGTGCCAGCGTAGCCTCGGCACGCAGGTCGTTCCAGATGGGATCCAGGTAGCGCACCGTGGAGTCGGCGACGAAGACGTCGCAGTCCTCCCCACGCTGGCGCAGCACGGCTTCGACCAGGGCCCAGCAGGTCAGCGTCATGAGCGCCACGATGCTGCCGCCGAAGGCGCAGGCCTTGTCGTTGATGTTGGGCAGCAACGGTGCCGTCATGACCAGACGCATGCCATCGAAGCTGTCGATGCTCACCGCCATGGCCCGCGCGAGGGGAATGCCATCGAGGATGAAGCGCTCGAGATCGGCGAGGGAGATGTCGTTGGGAGTCATAAGCGACGAAGTCTACGAGGCAAGGCAAACCGTTCGCACCCGTATGGCTGAACCACGACCTTCGGCAGTGGTCCGAACAGGCGTCGCTTCCTATCCTGAGCGCTCAGTAGCAGGATGCTTCCGTGAGCCGTAGCCACCCTCTTCGCAACGTTACCGTCGTCATCACTCGCCCTGCGGGTACCGCGGGCCCGCTTTCCCGGCGGGTCCGCAAGCTGGGCGGGATACCGGTCAGTGTGCCCGGCCTTTCGCTTCGCGCTATCGAAGACGCTTCGGCGGTCGACGCCGCGCTACGCAGCGCGCTGGGGGGCGATCTATTGATCTTTACCAGCCCGGCTGCCGTGCGCTTCGCGGCGGACGTGCTGCCCCTGGCCACGCGGGCCACGGTGATCGCCGTGGGCCGTGGCACGGCACGCGCCTTGCGAACGGCCAATCTCACCGATGTGCGCTTCCCCGAGACCACCCAGGACAGCGAGGGCGTACTGGGCCTTCCGGAACTGGCCGGGGTGGAAGGCAAGCGTGTCGCCCTGATCGGGGCGCCGGGCGGTCGCGGACTGCTGCGCGAACAACTCGTCGCCCGTGGCGCCCTGCTTGACGAAGTACACGTCTACCACCGGGTGGCCCCGCGGATCGACCGCCGCCATATCGATCCCCTGCTGAAGTTGAGCCGCCGCTCGGCCGTGCTCCTGTCCAGCGCGGAAGCGCTCGACCACCTGCATCGGGCCCTGATCGCGCCAGCCTGGCGCCGGCTGGTCCAGGCCGTCGCCGTGGTCAGTAGCGAACGACTGCGGGATATCGCCCTGGAGACCGGTTTCGAGCGGGTCGTCGTGGCGCGCTCGGCCCTTCCGGGCGACCTGCTCGCAGCGGCCGCCGGGGTTTCGTTCACGGGCCGTTGAGCGATGTATTCCATGCGTTCGCGTATGGCCTGCTAGCATGCTGCGCATGACGACCGAGACCCCACCGACCGCACCCATCCCGGCGACGCCGGCCCCGGCCGCCGCGCCCGCCTCCGCCAGCCCGCGTCGGCCTGCCGACCCGGCGCCGCGTCGTGGGGGTGGTGCACTTGCCGTAGCCATCCTGATGTCGCTGGCCGCGCTCGGTGCCGCGGGCTACACCGCTTACACCGTCTGGGTCATGCGTCAGGACGTCGGCGCGGCCAACGGTCTTCGCGGTCAGGTCGACACGCTGCAGGGCACGGTCGATGGCTTGCGCGACGACAACGCCAACCTGCGTCGTCGCATCAGCGACGCCGATGGTGTGAACCGCTCGGCGCGTGAAGAGATGCTTGGCGTGTCGGAACGTACGAAAAATCTTGAAGATGCCGTCGCCAATCTCTCCGAGCGCAGCCTCAGTGGGCACGATGCGATGCTGCTCGACGAAGCGGAATCCCTGTTGCGCATGGCCAAGGAGCGATTCGCGTTGTTTGGCGATGCCAGCGGGGCGCTTGCCGCCTATGACCTTGCCGACACGACGCTGGCCGCCGTGGGCGACAGCGCCTTTGCCGTTGTTCGCCAGAGCCTGAAGGCGGAGCGTGAAGCGCTGGCCGCCGTGGCGCCCTCGGCTCGCGCGAGCGATCTCGCCACGCTCGCCGATCTGCGTGCGCAGATTCCCAGCCTGCCGCTCAAGGATATCGATGCACCGGTGGGCGAGAACGAAACGCGTGGCTTCTGGCAGCGTGCGGGTGACGCACTCGGCAGCATCGTCAAGGTAAGCCACGACGACGGCACGCCACTGGGACTCGCCGACGATCGGATCGCGCGCGAACTGGCCGCACTGGATGTCGCTCATGCGGAGGCGGCCGTGCTGGCCTACGACGACCTGGGTCGTGCCGCCGCGTTGAAGCGCGTCGATGCCACCCTCACCGCGCGTTTCAATCCGGCGTCGCCCAGCGTGCAGTCGGCGCACGCCCGCCTTGTCGCCTTGCTCGGCAGCCAGGCCAAGGGGCCCGAGCCGAAGCTGGGCGCCGCGCTTGCCGAGCTGCATGACCTGCGTTCCGTGCATGCGCTGCGGGCCGGCGCGGCAGCGACGCCCGCGCATGCTGTCTCCGCCGGGCACCCGGCATCGGCCACGTCCGTCGCGCCGGCTGCTGCGACCACGCCGGCGCCGTCGTCCTCGTCCTCGTCCGCTGCGAAGGCGACGCCATGAAGCTCTGGCGCTGGATCGTCGGCCTGATTCTCGTCGCGGTGCTCGCGGCATTCGCCTGGCACTGGGTGGCGGACGATCCGGGCTCGGTCCTGATCCGCCTTCGCGGCACGACCCTGCAGATGACCGTCGTCAGCGCCGTGGTGTTGCTGCTGCTTGCCTGGGCCGTCATCGCCGCGCTGGTCACCCTGATCCGCTGGCCGTTCGGCGCGCTGAACCGTCGTCATCGCCGGCTCAGTCGCCGACGTCTGGCCGACGGCCTCGTGGCCTTGATCGAAGGTCGTCACGGCGAAGCCGAGCGCGACCTCAACCGTGCTGCGCGCTATCCGTCGGTCCGCGGGCCTGCGTTGCTGGCCGCCGCGGAAGCCGCCGAACGCCACGGCGAATCCGCGCGCGCTTTGGAGACCCTGGACCAGGCGGCCCAGGAAACCCCACGCGCCGCACGCGTGTTGCGTGCTCGTCTTCTTCGCCGGGCGGGTCGTGCGACCGAAGCGGCCGCGCTGCTGGCGCCGGAAGCGAACAGTACGTCGCTCACGCCCTCGGGCTGGATCGAATACGCCGAGGCGTCGCTCGAAGCCGGCGACGCCCGTAACGCCGTGCGCGCGCTCGATCCTTTGCAAAAGAGTGGCGAACTCGGCACGCGTGCATTTGCCGATCTAGAGAGCCGGACGGTAGCGGCGCACATCGCCAGCGCACCGGACGGTGCGTCGCTTTCCACGCTGTGGTCGCAGTTGCCGAAGGGTCAGCGCCGCCTCCCGGCTGCGGTCGATGCGTACGCACGCCGTGCGTCGCGGTTCGGTCAGAGCATGGCCGCCATGGACGAGATCGAAACAGCATTGCGTCGCGAATGGTCCCCGTCGCTTGTCGCCACCTACGGTGGTTTGGGGGCGGAAGACCTCGAGCAGCGCCTGCGTCGTGCGGAGGGCTGGGTCGATACGCATCCGAACGATGCCGCGTTGCTGACGGCGGTCGGTCGCATGTGCGTGCGTGCTCGCTTATGGGGCAAGGCGAAGCCCCTGCTCGAGCGCGCACTCGCTATCGCGCCGAATGCCGATGCCTGGGAAGCGCTTGGCGATGTCTTCGTCGGTGAAGCTCATCCCGAATTCGCCCAGCGTTGCTATCGCAATGCACTGGCCTTGGCGCGTGGTGAAGCGACCGAGGCCTTGCCCGAGTCGCGCAACCACCGTATCGACACACGTGTTACCGCGGTGGAAGAGCGTGACCAGCACGGGGTGCCGCGACTTTCACCATGAGTCGGTTGCTGTCCACGTACGCGGCGTCGTCGTGGATCGTGCCGTCCGCGGCAACGCGGTAGGTCCGCGTGAACGGTTGCCGGTAACCGATCCAATAGTTGAAGCGCGGGTCCAGGTCGTAGTCGCTGCCGAGCTCGATGCGGTTCGATAGCGACTGGCCGGGCTCGAGTCGAAGATAAAAGCGTGCCGGATCCGGGGTGTCATCCGGGTCGATCGGCTCGACGCCGCGCGCAAAGGCTGCCGGGTGACCGCGGTAATCGTGGACGGTGAAAAGGGGGCGGGCAAGATGCTCCCCCGGTGTCATCGGCGGGGTGAGCACCTTGCTCAGGTAGAGCGTCGCCCGGCCACGATTGGTCAGCGTGACGACGATCGATCCCCTGTCCTGACCTGCTGAAACCGAGGGCTCACTGAGCGTGACCTCCAGATCGCTCGTTTCGACGTTCCGGGCCGCCGCCGGCACGGGCGCCGGCTGCGGTGTCGGTCGCGGGATCGTGGCCGCCGATTCGAGGAGGTAGATCAACCCGCCGACGAAGGCGATGAAAAAAAAGCCCCAGGCACGACGGATCGACTCACGATTCGGCCAGCGCCAGCGCGGCGGTTTCGCCGGTGCTTCGAGGGCCTGCCTCTCCGTTGCGGGTAGTGCGTTATAGGCGGTGGCCCATGCCTGCTGTCGCGGCAGCGCGAGATAGAGCCCGAGATACGCCGGGAATCGCTGGAAGTCGTCACGGACCTCGAACCACCGCCTGACGATCGCCGTCGGCAGGTTCTGCTTCGCCGCGTCGGCCGCTTCGATCAACGAAAGCCGGTTCGCGCGAAGCAGCGGCGGCAGGCTGTTCCACGCCATGCGTTGCGATTCGGCCGCTTCGATCCATATGCCCTTGGGACCCAGTGCGGCGAGATGGCCGATCTCCTGCCAGTGGAAGTGCGCCATGGCCAGGGTGAACACGCAGGGCCGCTTTTCGAACAGGCCCCTGGCGAGGCGATCGATGAAAACATCCTCGAAAATGCCCGGCGCATCGATGTATTGCAGCCGAAGCTCGGCGGTGCACGCCTCCAGCTCGCCACGGATATCGGCGGTTTCGCCGCTGGCGATGCGTGCGGTCATCCGGTCGACGAGCCGCACGGCCTGTTCCTGGGGATTGATCGCCGCGTAAGGCGGCGCCGTGGGGTCTGCAGAGGCGGTGTCGGCGGAGGGAACCGGCTCCATCAAAGGTGGCGGTGGCGCCGCGGCCACATCGTGATCCCCACCGTGATCCTCGTCGGCAGCCCATGCCCGCGCCGCCTCGTAGGCTTCGCGCAAGCGTGCGAAGCCCGCCGGATCGGTTGCCGGATCGATCCGCTTGATGCGTGTCGCGTAGGCACGGCGTACGGCACGCTCGTCCGCATGTAGCGGGAGCGCGAGCAACTCGAGGAACCATGGCAACGGCATGCGGGTTTGCCTCAGTCCGTCATGTCGGGTGCGAAATGATCGTTCGCCTCGATACGTTGCAACGCTTCGCGAAACAACGCAGCGTCACGCGTGACGAGGCGCGCATCCTGCGTCGTCAGCACGTGCTCGAAGCGCAGGATCATCTGTCCGAGATGATCGCGGCTCTCACCGAGCAACTGCTCGTAGAGGCGTTCCGCTCGGGCGAGCAGGGTGCGGTTTTCCAGCGTGTCGCGCGGATGGATCTTCAGCGATGCCAGTGCGTCGAGCCGTCGCGCGATCTCCGCGGGGGCCAGGCTTCCTTCGCTCCCGGCGATCACCAGGCGGCGTGTTTCCGCGGTGGCCACGATCGTCACCTCGACTTCCAGCAAGCCGTTGACGTCGTACGTGAATCGCACGTCCACGCCTTCCGCATGCCCCGGACCGGACGGCAGGGGAACGGTGAGGTCGCCAAGGAGAATGTTGTCGCGAACCAATCGTGACTCGCCCTGGTAGACGTCGATACGAAGGGACGCCTGGCTGGGGTCGATGGGTACGTAGCGTTGCACGCGACTGACCGGCACCACGGTATTGCGCTGGATGATCGGCGAATAAAGGCCGTCGGCCCGTATACCACCATCCATGCGGCGCGAGACGGCGGTGCCAAGGGTGTACGGACAGACGTCCGTCATCACCATCTCGTCGAGTGCCTTGTCCTTCATCTTGAGAGCGGCCTGGACGGCGGCGCCGAGCGCGACGACTTCGTCCGGATTCTGGCCCATGGCAGGGAAGCGGCCGAACATACGTGTCGCGAGGGCGCGGATCATGGGCATGCGGGTCGCACCGCCGGCGAGGACGACGTTGTCGAGGTCCGCAGCGCGGATGCGTGCGTCGCGCAGCGCGCGTTCGATCGGGCGCCACAGTCGCGTCAGCAAGGGTTGCGACAACTTCTCGAAGGCGTCGGCCTCCAGGTCGACGCGTACATCGCTGCCGCGCCAGGACACCTCGAACGCAGTGCCAGACTGGCTTCCGAGCTGGCGCTTGGCGGTCTCCGCACGCGCCAACAGGCGTTGCATGAACACCGCGTCGTCGCGTGCCGCTTCGGGGATGCCTTGCTGGAAGGCGAGCTCGGCGATCAGGGTCACGAAGTCTTCGCCGCCGAGCATGTTGTCGCCGGCGCTGGCGCGGACTTCCATCACGCCGTCGAACATCTCCAGGATCGATACATCGAAGGTGCCGCCACCGAGATCGAAGACGAGGAACTGGGTCTCGCCTTGGGCATCGTGCAGGCCATAAGCCAACGCGGCAGCCGTCGGTTCGTTGAGGAGTCGCTCGACCCGGAGGCCGGCCAGCTCGCCAGCGGTGCGCGTCGCTTTACGCTGCGCATCGGAAAAATAGGCGGGAACCGTGATGATCGCTTCGGTGACCGGTACGCCCAGTGCGGCCTCGGCATCGGCCTTCAGCGAGCGCAGGACTAGGGCGGAAAGCTCTTCAGCCCGATAATCGCGATCGCCCAGGCGGACGGTCCTGGCACTGCCCATGTAGCGCTTGAACAGCGAGGCGGTCTGCGCGGGATGCGTCTGCAGGCGCTCGCGAGCCGCCTCGCCCACCAACACGCTACCGTCCTGGTCGATGCCGACACAGGAGGGCGTGAGAACCGACCCGAGAACATTCGGGATGAGGCGCGGCGCGCCGTCGATCCACGCCGCGACGAGGCTGTTGGTCGTGCCGAGGTCGATCCCCACGATCATGCGTGTCTGTTCCCTGGTGCGGATGGCGCCGCCGCTCGCAGGGCACGCCATGACGCTCCCATGGGAGGGAGCGTGGCGCGTTGGAGCCCCTTACAACGCGGTCAGATTCGCGTAAGCGTAAACCAACCACTTGCTCCCGGCATCCTCGAAGTTCACCTGGAGCCGCATGTGGGCCCCGGCGCCCTCGGCGCTGACCACCGTGCCTTCGCCAAATTTCGGGTGGCTCACGCGCTGACCCAGCGCGATGGGGGAGGCTTCCACCAGCGAACTACTGCCACCTCCACCGGCGTAGCGGTCGGCGTAGGCGGGCCGCGATACCTGCACCCGGGGGCGCAGCTCGTCGATGAGCTCCGGCGGAATTTCTCCCAGGAAGCGCGAAGGCCGGGCCAGCATCTCCGTGCCGTGCATGCGGCGCGACTCCGCGTGGGAGACATACAGGCGCTCGCGTGCCCGCGTGATGCCCACATAGGCCAGGCGCCGTTCTTCCTCGAGGCGATTTTCTTCCTCGGTGGAACGCTGGCTGGGGAACAGGCCTTCTTCCATGCCGACGAGGAACACGATGGGAAACTCGAGCCCCTTGGCCGAATGCAGCGTCATCAGCTGGACGCAGTCGTCCCAGGCCTCGCCCTGGCCTTCACCGGCTTCCAGTGAGGCGTGGGAAAGGAAGGCCGAGAGTTCGTTGAGGCCGGCGTCGACATCTTCGGGTGTCATCTCGAAGCGGCTGGCGACGTTAACCAGTTCGTCCAGGTTCTCGACGCGCGCTTCGCCGTTGCCGCGCTTGTCGTTTTCGTAGAAGTCGCGCAGGCCGGTGTGGAGAATGGCGTGCTCGATCTGCTCGGCGAGGCTGAGTGCCGTCGGTGATTCGTCACCGTCGAGCTTGTCGTGACCGCCGAAGGTCCGCGCCAGGTTGTCGATCATGCCGATGAACGCCTTGAGCGCGTTCTTGGCGCGCCCGGCGAGACCGCCGATGGAGGCTTCGGTGAGCATGGCCTCCCACATCGAGCTGCTGTCGTTCCGCGCGCGGCGACGCAACTCGTCGAGCGTGCGGTCGCCGATACCGCGCGGCGGCGTATTCACGGCGCGCTCGAAGGCGGCATCGTCATGGCGGTTCGACGCCAGGCGCAGGTAGGCCAGCGCGTCCTTGATTTCGGCGCGCTCGAAGAAGCGCAGGCCACCGTAGACACGGTAGGGCAGGTCGCGCTGGATCAGTTGTTCTTCGAAGTTGCGCGACTGTGCGTTGGATCGGTACAGGATGGCGCAATCGCGCGCGTTGCCGGTCTCGGCGATGTGTTCGCGAATGCGTTCGATGACGAAGCGTGCCTCGTCCTGCTCGTTGTACGCGGCATAAAGCGCGATGCGTTCGCCTTCGCCGCCATCGGTCCAGAGCTGCTTGCCCAAGCGGCCGCCGTTGCGCGAGATGACGGCGTTGGCGGCATTGAGGATCGTCGACGTGGAGCGATAGTTCTGCTCCAGGCGGATCGTCTTCGCACCGGGGAAGTCGTTGAGGAACTGCTGCACGTTCTCGACCTTGGCACCGCGCCAGCCGTAGATGGCCTGGTCGTCGTCGCCGACCACGAAGGCCTGGCCGGTGCTGCCTGCGAGCACGCGGATCCACGCGTACTGCAGCGTGTTGGTGTCCTGGAACTCGTCGATCAACAGGTAGCGCCAGCGATCCTGGTAGTGCTTGAGTACCTGGGGATCCTTCAGCCACAACTCGTGCGCGCGCAGCAGCAGCTCGGCGAAGTCGACCAGACCGGCACGCTGGCACTGTTGTTCGTAGGCCTTGTAAATCTCGACGAAGGTGCGCGTCACCGGATGGTCGCGATGCTCGATCGCGTCCGGCCGCTTGCCTTCGTCCTTCCAGTTGTTGATCTGCCAGCTGGCCTGGCGCGGCGGGAACCGGGCCTCGTCGAGCCCCAGGCCCGCGATGATGCGTTTGATCAGCCGTTGCTGGTCATCGGAATCGAGGATCTGGAAGCCTTCGACCAGCCCTGCCTCGCGCCAGTGGCGCCGAAGCAGCCGATGGGCAATGCCGTGGAAGGTCCCGACGGTGAGGCCCTGCGTGCCGCCGGGGATGATCCCGTCCAGGCGCGTACGCATTTCGCCGGCGGCCTTGTTGGTAAAGGTCACGGCGAGAATCGCCCACGGCGGCACCCGCTCGACCTGGGTCAGCCAACCGATGCGGTTGATCAGGACACGGGTCTTGCCGGAGCCGGCGCCGGCGAGGATTAGATAGTGCCCGGGCGGGGCGCTGACGGCCTCGCGCTGGGCGTCGTTGAGGGAATCGAGGAGATGGGAAACATCCATCCCCCCATTGTACCGGCTGGGGACTCAGTTCTTCCGGGAAAAACCGGCCACGGCGACGATGCCGCCGATGACGATCCCGGCGATGCCGACCCACTGCGGGATGGACTTGTCGTGGGTGGCTTCGAGCTTGGCCGAGCCGATCGAGGCGACCGTATCGGTCTTCTGGTAGCTGCCGTTGCCCAGGGTGACCCAGAGGCCAAGCCCGATAAGGATGACGCCGACAATGATGAGACCTGCGCGCATGGTGTGTTCCTCCCGTTCCAAGTGGCGCCGAGAATGCGGGGACGGATGTGCAGGTTGTGTAGGCAAAAAAAACCCCGAGAGCCAGGGGAGCTCTCGGGGCGGGGTGGAAGACCGGAACCAGGGGAAGAACCGGTCCACCTTGAGGGGATCTCAGGGAGGTGAGACCCACCGATGGGACGCCGTTGCGTGCGTCCGAGTATATAGACGGACAAATCGCGGCAAAGTTTCATTGCGAGCACAAAAAAAATCAGCCCGCGTTCATGGGCTGATTTTTCAACGACTTGCCGGGGCGCAAATGTATGACTAAACGGAAAACTCACGTCTGGACGGCCAAAGGCGGCCAGGAACGCTTAGCTTTGGCTTAGTGCGCCTCGTCCCAGTTCAGGCCGACGCCGATGTCCACCTGCAAGGGCACGCTCAGCGACGCCGCGCCCGTCATGTGTTCTTCGATCCCTGCACGAATGGCGTCGACGGCATCGGCGCGGACTTCGAAGACCAGTTCATCGTGCACCTGCATCAGCATGCGCACGTCGTCGCGCGGTGCGATCCACGCCGAGACCGCGATCATCGCGCGCTTGATGATGTCGGCCGCCGTCCCCTGCATGGGGGCATTGATGGCGGCGCGCTCGGCACCGGCACGGAACGCCTGGTTGCGCGAGTTGAGGTTCTCCAGGTACAGGCGGCGGCCGAACAGGGTCTGGACGTAACCGTCGCGGTGCGCCTGCTCGCGCGTGGCATCCATGAATGCGCGCACGCCCGGATAACGCGAGAAGTAACGGCCCATGTAGTCGGAGGCTTCGCCACGGTCCACGCCGAGTTGCTTGGCCAGGCCAAAGGCGCTCATGCCGTACATCAGGCCGAAGTTGATCGCCTTCGCCGCGCGACGCTGGTTGGTCGTGACCTCGTCGGCGGGCACGCCGAAGACCTCCGCCGCCGTCGCGCGATGCACATCGCCGCCCTCCTGGAACGCACGGACAAGGCCTTCGTCGTTGGACAGGTGGGCCATGATGCGCAACTCGATCTGCGAGTAGTCGGCGGCGAGGATGCGCCAGCCCTCCGGGGCGATGAAGGCCTGGCGAATGCGCCGGCCCTCCTCGGTGCGCACCGGAATGTTCTGCAGGTTCGGATCGGACGAGCTGATGCGCCCCGTCGCGACGGCACCCTGGTGATAGCTCGTGTGAACGCGGCCGGTGCGCGGGTTGACGATGCCGGCGAGCTTGTCGGTATACGTCGAGCGCAGCTTGGCCAGACCGCGATACTCGAGGATCAGCCGAGGCAGCTCGTGCGTCTCGGCGATCGCCTCGAGCGCTTCCTCGTTGGTCGAGGGCTGGCCGGTCGGGGTCTTGATCTTCGCGGCGAGGCCGAGTTCGTCGAACAGCACGGCCTGCAGCTGCTTGGGCGAGTCCATGTTGAATTCGTGACCCGCCGAGGCATGGGCGAGCTGCTGCAGCTCGACCATGCGCTTGCCGAGCTGCTGGCTCTGCAGGCGAAGGACATTGGCGTCGATGAGCACGCCCGTGCGCTCCATCTTCGCCAGCACGGGCACCAGCGGGATTTCGATGTCCGCATACACCGCGCGCAGCGAGGGTTCGGCCTCCAGCTTCGGCCACAGGGCATGGTGCAGGCGCAGGGTCACGTCCGCGTCTTCCGCGGCATAACGACAGGCGGTATCACAGTCCACCTGCGAGAACGAGATCTGCTTCGCTCCCTTGCCGGCGACCTGCTCGTACTTGATGGTCGTGTAACCGAGGTAGCGCGTGGCCAGCGAGTCCATGTCGTGCCGCGTCGCCGTCGCGTTGTAGATGTATGACTCGAGCATGGTGTCGTGCAACAGGCCCTGCACGTCGATACCGTAGTGCGACAGGATATTGATGTCGTACTTGCCGTGCTGGCCGACCTTCGGGCGCGAGGCATCCTCGAAGATGGGCTTCAACGCGCCGAGCACGTGGTCGCGCGGCAGCTGCACCGGGGCGCCGGGATAGTCGTGCCCTAACGGTATGTAAGCCGCCTTGCCCGGCTCTACGGACAGCGACACGCCGACGATATCGGCCAGCATGGCATCGATACTGGTGGTCTCGGTATCGAAGGCGATCAGCGTCGCGGTCTCGAGCTTTTCCAGCCAGGCGGCGAAGCGATCTTCGGTGACGATGAGTTCGTAGTCGCCTTCGGCGGAGAGCGACGGATCGGGCGGTGTGTGCGTGGCGACGGGCGTCGCGGCGGCAGGCGCAGGGGCAGCCGCGGTGCCGGCCTGGTCGAGATCCTTCAATGCCGCCTTGAAGTCGTAGCGTGCGTAGAGCTCGCGCAGCGCGTCGGTATCGCGCTCGCGCATGGCCAGCTGGGTGGGGCGGTATTCGAGCGGCACATCGGTGCGGATGGTCACCAGCTCGCGCGAAAGTGGCAGGCGCGGGATGGCCGCGCGCAGGTTCTCGCCGATCTTGCCGCCGATGCTGTCCGCATTGGCGAACAGGTTCTCCAGGTTGTGGTATTCGCCCAGCCACTTGGCAGCGGTCTTCGGGCCGCATTTCTCCACGCCCGGCACGTTGTCGATGCTGTCACCCATGAGGGTGAGGTAGTCGACGATCTGGTCGGGACGCACGCCGAACTTGGCGAACACGCCGTCCACATCCATCGTGGTGTTGGTCATCGTATTGACCAGCAAGGTATGCGGGCCAACCATCTGCGCGAAATCCTTGTCGCCCGTCGAGATGGTGGTGTGGATGCCTTCTTCCGCTGCCTGCCGGGCGAGCGTTCCGATCACGTCATCGGCTTCCACCCCGGGGATGCAGAGGATGGGAAAGCCCAGCGCGCCGACGATCTTCATCATCGGCTCGACCTGGGCGCGGAGATCGTCCGGCATCGACGGCCGGTTGGCCTTGTACTCGGGGTACAGATCGTCGCGGAAGGTGCGCCCTGGCGCGTCACAGACGAAAGCCACGTAATCGGAGCCGGCTTTCATGGTGGTGCGCAGCATGTTGACGATGCCGAACAGCGCGCCCGTGGGCTCGCCGAAAGCATTGGTCAGGGGAGGTAGCGCGTGGAACGCGCGATACAGGTACGACGACCCGTCGATGAGCGTAAGCGTAGGCATACCCCCGATTCTCTCATGGCCGAACCGGAGCCGTCCGTTCACGTGGAAAGCGGCATGCGGCTTGCTATCCTCGTCACCCCGCACGGAGATTTCCCATGAACCGCACGCACGCCCTCGTTGCCGCGCTCGCCCTGGCACTGGCACTCCCCGTGGCCGCCCAGACCGCCACGGACCCGAAGCTGACGCCGCTGCCGCCTCCGCCGGGACTCAACGATCCGGGCGTCAAGGCAGGCGAGCCGGACCGCTCCGGGCAGAAGCCGATCCCGCGTCCGGTCACCTACGATGAGGCTCAGGACGGCCGCACCACGCCCGCCACATCGGACGCCCAGGGGACGCCACGCTCGCCGGTCGCCTTGCCCTCCATGCAGGACAACGGTAGCCATGCCCCCGCACAGGACATCCCTCAGGTGACGATTCGCCAGCAGGGCGACGACCAGGTCCAGGAATTCCGCTCGGGCGGCAAGCTGACCATGATCGTGGTGACCCCGAAGAACGGCGTGCCGCAGACCTATATGGCCGATCCCGAAGGCAAGCTGCACGATCCCAAGAACGGTCCCGTCGATCCGGTTTACTACAAGGTTTACGAGTGGGGCGCGGCGCCCAAGCCCGTCGACTCGAACTGAACGGCTCTCAGCCGTCCAGTTCGGGGTAATGGCGGAAGATGCCGGTCGTGTTGAACGGGATCCGCCGCTCCGACGACAGGTAGGCTGCGATCTTCGGGCGGTCCGCCACGCGCTTTTGCAGGTCGCGGAGCAGGGGTAGCTTCTGCTTGGCCATCGCCTTGGGAAACGCGTATTCCAGGCCTGACATGACCTGGAACAGCGAGAGGTCGACGTAGGAGTGCTCGCGTAACGGGAACCTGCCGCCGCCGCGTTCGATGGCCTTCTCAAAGTAGGCGAGGAACTTGGGGATGCGATTCTCCCGGAAGTCCTTCGAGCGCTTTTTCGCTTCGGCCTTCTGGTCTTCGTAGTACAGCTCCGAGGCCACCGGATGGTGTGTGTCGTGCACCTCGGCCACGAGATCGGTGATCGTCAGTTCGAGCTGATGGGCCTGCAGGCGCTTCGCCTCGCCCTCGGGCACCAGCCCGTGACGTGGGCCGAGGTATTGCAGGATGTTTGCCACCTGCGCAATCACCAGCCGACCGGACGTGAGGAAGGGGGGCGCGTACGGAACGGCGCCTTCGTATTCCCCGTCGAGGAAGGGCGTCATCACCTCGTCGCCTTCGACGCGGGCGACATCCGTGTAGTCGGCACCCACGTCTTCCAGGCACAGCCGGACGAATTCGCCGCGCCCCTGCAAGCCCGTCCAGTAGTACAGCTTGTAGCTCATCGCATGCCTCCTCGTCGAAGGCCGCGATCATGCAGCGGTGTCGTTCAAGCCAACGTGAGCGCGACGTCGCGGAAGGTATTCCACACGGTCTGCGCGGGCGGTGAGAGCGATCGCGCGCGCCGCCGTAGGAGCGTGACCTCGCGGACCACCTCGGGCGTGACGTAGACGGCGACGAGGCCAGGTCGCAAGGCATCCAGGGATAGCGCTGGCGTCACCGTGACACCCAAGCCGGCCTCCACCATGCGGAAGGCGGTGTGTGGATGACCCACTTCCAGCGCCACCTGCATCGGGATGTCCCGTGAGGCGAAGGCCGCGTCGATCAGCCGACGCGAGCCCGAGGCATAGTCGAGAAGGATCAGCGGCTCGTGGCCGAGGCGTGGCCAGCCGACGTGGTGTTGGGCCGCGAAAGGGTGATCGGCACGGCAGACCACGCGAAACGGATCGCGCAGGATCGTTTCGGTGTCGAACTCTTCCGGGGTGGCCGGCTCGACCGTGAGTCCGAAGTCCACTTCGCCACCGCGTATGGCATCCAGCACCTGCGCCTGGCTCTGATCGCGCAGGATGATCTCGATGGCCGGGTGGTCGATCGCGCATCGCGCGATGCACGGAGGCACGAGGCCGGCCGATAGCGTCGGGACGGCAGCCAGGCGTACGCGGCCGCGCAGGGGGTCGGACTGCGTGCGTACGTGCGTCAGGACGCCGTCCAGCTCGTCGAGCACGCGGGCGGCGGCCTGCTCGAGGTAACGGCCGGCTTCGGTCGGCACGACCTCACGTGTGCTGCGGTCGAAGAGGCGTACGTCCAGCTCGGCTTCGAGGTCGGCAATCAGCCGGCTGACGGCCGGCTGCGTCAGGTGCAATGCCTCCGCGGCACGGCGAAAATGCCGGTGGTGGGCGACGGCGAGGAAGGCGCGAAGCTGGCGCATCGAGACATTCATGTGATTAATGTATCACCGAATCAGATAAAACGATTTGTCTTATCAGTCAGATCGGCATGAAATAGCGTCATTCCACACTCTTGCCGGTTACGCCCATGCGCCGCTTCCTTCCCGACGGATTCACTCTCTCGCTGATTGGCACCGTGCTGCTGGCAAGCTTTGTTCCCTGCCGTGGTGCGACGGCCGAGGTCTTCGGTGGGCTGACGGACGTCGCCATCGCCCTGCTGTTCTTCCTGCATGGCGCCAAGCTGTCGCGCGAAGCCGTGGTGGCGGGCATGACCCACTGGCGGCTGCACCTCACCGTGCTGGCCAGCACGTTCCTCCTGTTCCCTTTGCTGGGGCTACTGCTCAAGCCCGTGCTGTCACCGCTGGTGTCCCCCGATCTATATCTGGGCATCCTGTTTCTATGCACCTTGCCGTCGACCGTGCAGTCGTCGATCGCCTTCACCTCGATGGCGCGGGGCAATGTGCCGGCTGCGATCGTGTCGGCGTCGGCGTCGAGCATGCTCGGTATCTTCATCACGCCCCTGCTGGTCGGCGTGATGATCGCAGGCTCGGGGCAGGGTGGGTTGTCATGGCATGCCATCGGCGCGATCGTGCTGCAGCTGTTCGTGCCCTTCGTCGCCGGCCAGGTGGCGCAGCGCTGGATCGGCGGTTGGGTGCGCAAGCATGCCGTCCTGCTCACCTTCGTCGATCGCGGATCGATCCTGCTGGTGGTCTATACGGCCTTCAGTGCGGCGGTGCTGCAGGGCCTGTGGAAGCAGTTGCCGCTGCCGGTGCTGGGCGGACTGGTCGTCGTCAACGTGGTGCTGCTGGCCTGCGCCCTGCTGGCGACGCGCTACGGTGCGCGTGCCCTGGGCTTCGCTCGGGAGGATGAAATCACCATCGTGTTCTGCGGCTCGAAGAAGAGCCTGGCCTCGGGGGTGCCGATGGCGAAGGTGCTGTTCGCCGGGCATCCGCTGGGGCTGATCGTGTTGCCGATCATGTTGTTCCATCAGATCCAGCTGATGACCTGCGCGGTGCTGGCGCGCAGGTATGCGGTGCGGCGTGAGGTGGCATCGGAGCTGGTCGCGAGCAGCCTTCGCCGATAAATCGGCTCCCACAGGGGCGCTCTTAATGGCGGAAGTGGCGGACGCCCGTGAACACCATCGCCATATCGTGCTCATCCGCGGCAGCGATCACTTCGCTATCGCGCATCGAACCGCCCGGCTGGATCACGGCACGAATGCCGGCAGCGGCAGCGGCATCGATGCCGTCGCGGAACGGGAAGAACGCATCCGATGCCATCGCGCTGCCCGGCACCACGAGGCCGGCTTCCTCGGCCTTCAGGCCGGCGATCTTCGCGCTGACCACGCGGCTCATCTGGCCTGCACCGATACCGACGGTTCGGTTGTCACGGGCATAGACGATGGCGTTGGACTTGACCATCTTGGCGACACGCCAGGCGAACAGGAGGTCGTCGAGTTCGGCGGCCGTCGGCTGGCGTTTGCTGACCGCCTTGAGCTCGTCGCGCTGCACCTGACGATGGTCGGCTGTCTGCACGAGCAGGCCGGAACCGACGCGCTTGATGTCGTGCGTGTTGCGACCGTCGCCCAGCGGAATTTCGAGCACGCGCACGTTGGCCTTCTTGGTCGCTTCTTCGACGGCGCCCGCATCGACGACCGGCGCAATCAACACTTCGACGAACTGGCGCTTGAGGATCACCTTCGCCGTTTCCGCGTCCAGCGGGCGGTTGAAGGCAATGATGCCGCCGAAGGCCGAGGTGGGGTCGGTGGCATACGCCAGTTCATAGGCCGCGAGGGGATCGGCGGCGACGGCGACACCGCAGGGATTGGCATGCTTGACGATGACGCAGGCTGGGGCGTCGAACTGGCGCACGCATTCCCAGGCCGCGTCGGCATCGGCGATGTTGTTGAACGAGAGTTCCTTGCCCTGCAACTGGCGGAACGTCGCCAGCGTGCCCGGCGCCGGATACAGGTCACGGTAGAACGCACCGGCCTGGTGCGGGTTTTCGCCGTAACGCAGATCCATCACCTTCACGAAACGGCCGTTGGACTGCTCCGGAAATTCGGCGTGCGACGCGACGGCGGTATGCGTCTCGTCGAGCGTGACGCCCGAGAGATAGTCGCTGATCGCCGCGTCATAGTTGGAGACGCGATTGAACGCAGCGACCGAGAGCGTGAAACGAGTCGCGCGTGAAAGGCCGCCCTTGGCTTCGATCTCGGCCAGCGCGCCTTCGTACTGTGCCGGATCGGTGAGGACGGCGACATCGTTCCAGTTCTTCGCTGCCGCGCGGAGCATCGCCGGGCCGCCGATGTCGATGTTCTCGAT
>NZ_JBFUAT010000012.1:0-111771 GCF_056406135.1 Luteibacter sp. P1_D3
CTGGTCGACGGTGACGTCCGGATAGGCCGATAGTCCCGCCTTCTGATCCACGCGAAGCTTGCCTTCGCGCACGACAATACCGACCAGTGCCTGGGTCACCGACTTCGACAGGGAGTGACCCCAGATCGGCGTGTCGGGACCGTAGCCGGGGGCATAGCGCTCCGCGATCAGCTTGCCATCGTGGAGCACGACCATGCCCTTGGTGTGCCGCGGGCTCTGGGGATTGGGCTCGGAGAAGGCGAGATCCAGCGCCGCGCGAATGGCAGGGTCGGCCGCCTCTACCACGTGGGTGCCCCACGGATCGGGGATACCGTCGACGGCATCGCGCCGCGTGTCTCCGAGGCCGCCGGGATTCGGCATCGCATCGTCACCGTGCAAGAGAACGCAGCCCAGACCTGGCCGATAAACCGCACGCGCACCGAACCCGCCCAGGACCGTCGTGCGGACGTCGTGCCGCTCGCGATCAATCCGGTAACGCAATGCCCAACCGATGGAGCGCATGTTGGGCAACTGCTCTTCACGAAAGAGGCGATCCGGATCGACGTGGGAAATAAAGGCCGCACCGCAGAGGGAGCGACTGACCGAGTTGGTCGCCGTTCTAAACAGGTCCCCGACCGAGAGCGCATGAAAGGCGACGACGGCCGCCACGAGAACCAGCGCCGCGATGCCAGCGGCCATCTTGATGCTGCGAGAAGCCATGCGTGCCGTCCCTTTCCATGAACAAGGCAGCACTTTCTCCTTTTCCGGCCGCCGTTGCCAAGCGAAAGGGACGAAAGGCGCCCAAGCAGGGACGAACGGGGATGCGTACCGGAAGATCATGCGAACGTTAAGACGTCCAGACTTCCATCTTCACTTGACTTTGCACCCGGGCCATGTGAATTCTCTGTAAGTCCTTACAGATCGAAACCCACGCATGCCGAACGCACCGTCGCTGGCGATCGTTTACGAACACCCCGAATGGTTCAAGCCGCTCTTCGCCGCCCTTGATCGCCGCGGCGTGGCTTACCAGCCCATCTCGTTCCAGGATCACGGCTTCGATATCGCGCAGAAGGATGCGCCCGCCCCGCTGGTTTTCAGCCGGCTGGCCATGAGTTCCTTCCTGCGCCAGGACGAACATCCCATCTTCTACGCGCAGTCGCTCTATGCGCACTGGGAATTGAATGGAACGCGTGTGATCAACGGCACCCCTGCCCTCGCGATCGATGCCTCCAAGGCCCGGCAGATGTCGGTGATCACGTCCCTCGGGTTGGACATCCCCGCCACGCACGTCGTCCACAGGCAGGCCGATATCGTTGCGGCCACCAAGGGGCTGCGTTTCCCCGTCATCGTCAAGGTGAATATCGGCGGATCGGGGGCCGGCGTGTCGCGCTACGACACGCTCGAAGAACTGGCACAAGCCGTCGCCGACGGGACCACGCCGAAAGGTATCGACAGCGTCACCCTGGTGCAGGAATACGTGCCGGCGCGCGACCAGCGCATGGTCCGCATGGAGACCCTGGACGGCAAGTTCCTTTATGCCATCTCCCTCAATACGGACGGCGGCACGTTCGACCTGTGCCCCGCCGACGTCTGCCTGATCGACAAACCGACGGTCACGGTGCGCGAGTTCACGCCGGATGCCGAGGCGATACGCGCCGTCGAGGCGATAGCGCGCGCGGCAAAGCTCGATATCGGCGGCATCGAGTTCATGATCGACGACCGCGACGGCGCACGTCGCTTTTACGACATCAACGGCCTTTCCAATTTCGTGGCCGATCCGCTCAACGTGCTCGGCTGGGATCCGCACGAAAAGCTGGTCGACTACCTGGCCCACGCCATCGATGCCACCACGGGGAAAGCAGCATGAGGTATGGATTCTGGGCGCCGGTCTTCGGCGGATGGCTACGCAACATCCGCGACGAGAACATGGAGGCCAGCTGGGAATACCTCAGTCACCTGTGTCGGCGCGCCGAAGAGATCGGCTACGACCTGACGCTCATCGCCGAGTTGAACCTCAACGACATCAAGGGCGTCACCGAGCCGGCGCTCGATGCCTGGTCGAGTGCGGCCGCCCTGGCCGCGGTGACGAAGAAGCTGGAAATCATGGTGGCCGTTCGCCCCAACTTTCACCAGCCGGCGCTCTTCGCCAAGCAGGCCGCCAACGTCGATCGCATCTCCGGTGGCCGACTGGCCCTGAACGTAGTGTCTTCATGGTGGGCCGATGAAGCCAACCAGTACGGCCTGCAGTTCGACCAGCACGACGACCGTTATGCCCGCACCAGCGAATGGTTGCAGGTGGTCGATGGCCTGTGGTCGCAGACGCCTTTCACCTTCACCGGTGAACGCTACCAGCTGAAAGACGCCATCTGCGAGCCGAAGCCGCTGTCGTCACCGCGACCGACCATCTACGCCGGCGGCGAATCCGAGGCCGCCAAGTCGCTGATCGCCCTGCGTTGCGATGCCTATGTCATGCACGGCGACGAGCCCGAGTTCATCGCCGAGAAGATCGCGGACATGCGTGCGCGTCGCGAACGCAACGGCTTGCCACCCATGCAGTACGGCATGGCCGCTTATGCGATCGTCCGCGACACCGAAGAAGAAGCCCAGGCCGAAGTCGAACGCATCACGGCACTGGACACCGAGGCTCCCGGCTTTGCCAACTTCGAACAGTGGCTGTCCGGGACTCAGCTCGAGCGCGAGCTGAAGATCAAGGAGTACTCGGTATCCAATCGCGGTCTTCGCCCGGGCCTGGTGGGTACGCCTGAGAAGGTACGTGCACGCATCGCCGAGTTCTCGGCCGCGGGTCTCGACCTGCTGTTGTTGCAGATGAGCCCGCAGCTGGAGGAAATGGAGCGCTTCTCGCAGCAGGTGATCCAGGTCACCAGCGATAGCTGACCCTCGTATACAGGTAGCGACCGCTGTACCCGAACGGCGAATAGTCCGGGTACGGCCACGTCCCGCCGACGGCACCGTCGCTACCTGCCTTGTACTTCTGCGGATAGACATTGGTCAGGTTGTCGGCGCCCGCCGTGAACGTCCAGCCGCTGACCGCGTAGCTTGCCGACAGGTCGAGCAGCCAGCGTGCCGGGAACACCTGATCGAAGCCCGGGTTGCTCACCGGGTCCTGGTTGACGGTGAACTGGCCGTATCGCGTCAGCGCGCCGTGGAGGTTCCAGTGACCCAGCCCGTAGTCGGTGCCTAAGGCAATCTTGTCGCGGGGAGCGCCGTTGGTGATGTAGCCCTGCGCGATGTGCCCCACGCGCACCAGCTCCAGCCCGCTGGCGGCCAGCGACGGCGGATTGGGCGCCACGGACAGGATCGACGTGTGGTTGCGGTTGTAAGCCGCCGTGAACTGCAGCGTGCCGGCCGGGCCCAGGTCCAGGCGATAACCGCTGCTGAAGTCCACACCACGCGTACGCGTCTTCAAGGCATTGGTGAAGTAGCTGCCGCCCTGGATATTCGCAAAGCCCTGGCTGGCCAGATACGCCTGCACCGGGTCGCCGACGAGATTCTCGGAAGGAACGATCCGGTCGCCGATCGTGATCTGGTAAAGATCCAGCGACAGGGTCCAGGCGCCCGGCGCATACACCGCGCCCAGCGTGTAGTTGTGCGACTTCTCGGCCTTCAACGGTTCCGCGCCCAGCGCTTGGGCCACCGGGTTGCCCACCGCAAAGTTACGGATCTGCGTGGGTACGCCGCCGATGACGTTGGTCGACGTCGTCGAGTAGAACTGCTGCGGCAAGGACGGTGCGCGGAAGCCGGTGGCGGCCGTCCCGCGAAGTGCAAAGCTGTCGGTGAAATCGTAGCGTGCGGACAACGTGCCCGACGTCGTATTGCCGAAGTCGGTGTAATCCTCGTGGCGCAGGGCCAGCGAACCGCTAAGCTTGTCGGTGATCTGGTTCTCCAGGCTCAGGTACTCGGCAACGTCGTGCCGCGTGTTCTTGCCCGCATCGCCCGGTTGGAATCCCGGAAAACCCTGCGAACCCGTACCGAAGTACGAGGCCGGATCGCCCGGCTCGATCTCGTAGGCCTGGTGGAGATACTCGACGCCGAAAGCGAGCGTGACGGGATTATCCAGCCAGCCGAGCGTGAGATCTCGCGCGATATCGACATCGAAGGCCTTCTGCGTCGCGATCAGGCGGCCCGCGTTGAACCGGGTGGGACTGGCCGCGCCAAGATCGACGTTGAGCGTGTGGATCGGGTCGATGCTGACGCGGTTGCGGCCGTAGTTGCCGCTGATATCCCAGCGCCAACCACTCTCGGTCGTACCACGCACACCGGCCACGACGGCGCTGTCGATGGAGCGTACGTCGTTGAGTGGCAGGTAGCCGTCCGGATAGATGGAAGGCACGTTGCGCGAGCTGTTGTAGGTACGGAAGAGTGCCGGTGACGTTCCTTCGCGGCTGCTGGTATCGGCGAAGGCATACAAATCGATGTTCGATGCGAGCGCGTACTGGACGTTCAACAAAGCCTGGTGCGTCGTGATGTCCGGTTCACCGATGCGCTGCGTCTTCTGGCCATACACGGGCGAGGTGGGATCGCGATAGTCGCGCCCTCCCCGGTCCGTCGCATCCGCGTGCCCGTCAACCACGCTGATCCGCGCCCAGCCCTTGTCACCACCGAGCGGAACACCCAGGCTCGCGTCGCCCTGCCACTGCTTGCCGTCACCGGCGCTGTATCGACCCGCCGTGACACTCGCCTCGTTGGTTCCTTTTCCGGCGGCGCCCTTCAGCACGATGTTGATCACGCCCGCGATGGCGTCCGAGCCGTACTGTGCCGACGCGCCGTCGCGCAGGATCTCGATGTGATCGATGGCCGAGATCGGAATCGAGTTGAGATCGGCCGGTGCCGAACCCCGTCCGAGCGCACCCTGCAGGTTGAGCAAGGCGCCCGTGTGCCACCGTTTGCCATTGACCAGGACCAGCGTCTCGTCAGGCGAAAGACCGCGCAAGGCCGCCGGGCGCACGATGCCCGATCCGTCGTTGCCGGGTGCGCGGGGGAAATTCAGTGAGGGCGCGACACGCGACAGAACTGCGCCGAGCTGCGTATCGCCGAAGGACTGGAGATCCTGCGAGGAAACGACATCGATCGGCGACAGGGAGCTGCTCTGACTGCGATTCACCGAGCGGGTACCGGTGACCACGACGGTCTGCAACTTGGTGGCGGCATCGCTGGGGTCGCCGGGATGGCTGGCGCTGGCCGCCGGTGTGTCCTGGGCGTGGGCACCGCCGGCATGCAAGGCGGCCGCGATAAGTACGGACAGGGCGACGCGCGAGGGCTGAATAGGCCGCATGGGGAAGTTCCTTCGTTTTTCAGGCAACGCCATGACGTCGCGGCGAGCAGCCGCGTGTGGCGTGGGATCAGGGAAAGCGAACCGCCAGGATGACGGTAGCGCTCAGCGCCTCAGCGCTGGCGGATCAGGCAGTACGGCAACAACAACACACAGCGATCGACGAAGCGACGGCCGTGGAATGCGTGTTGGTGAGCTGCTGCGGGATCAAAAGGGTGCTGCCTCGCGATGTGTCCAGGGGGACGGGACGTTTAGATGTCCGAACCTCATCACATGCTGCTGCACGAAGTTACGAATGTCAAATACCTGCCGGAACCCGCCCAGAGGCGATTCTCGAGGCCCGCCGGCCAAGGGCATTGGCGGGTAACTCGACATAGACATGCACAAGACCGGCGACAAGAATCGCCAGGCCAACGCACGCGAGGCAGGCAAGGGAGTACGAGATGCCACGGTCGATCAGTATCGGCATGGTCACGTACCCGATCATCGAATGCACCAGGTAAAGCGGGAAGCTGATGTCCGCGAGGAAGTCGAGGATCCGGTTCTTCCTGAAGGTGTCCCTGAGCCGATAACACACCGCGAACAGAACGAGGGCATACGTGTAATTCTTTACCAGCGGCCCGAACACCTGCGCTTCGTGCATGGCGCCGATTGCCACGAACAGGCCAAAGATGAGCGCGCCGTAGCCTAGCGCCGAGCGTGCGTCGAGCTCATCGTAGAGCACGTAGTAGAAGAGGCAGCCCAGGAACATGAAGCTCATGTACTTCATGTCGGATACGAGGTACGCGAAGAACGACCCCGGAGACTCGCCATGGGTCGTGACGTAGGTGGCAACGCAGCACAACGTGAGCAGCCCGACGGAAAGCCAGACCACCTGCTTCGCGCTCTTCCCGATCAGGACGATCAGCGCGAACACGACATAGAACTTCACTTCCACCGCCAGCGACCAGCAGACGAAATCCAGCGACGGTATGCCGGCTGCGCTGTGTAGCAGCAGAAGGTTGCTTGCCACGTAAGACACGCTCACCCGCTCGGACAACGGCGTCGACCAATACCAGGCACTCACGCCGTACATGGCCAGGCTGATCAGCAGGCAAAACCAGTACACCGGATAGATGCGGAAGAAGCGGCGTATCAGGAACTGCCCGGTCGAAAGCTGCCGAAGGCTGATTGGAATGACGAAGCCGCTGATGAGGAAGAACACGCCGACGCCGAAAGCACCGTAGAGAAAGCCGCCTGCCCCCGGCGCAAGCACGTGCCGCGTATATCCCGGCTGCACTGGCACGAAGCTCGCCGGTACGCCGACGATCGCCCGCACCACAGGCGAGAAAAAGATCCCCCAGTAGTGATTCACCACGACCGACAAGGCCGCCAAGGCACGAAGTTGGTGAGCAAAAACAAGCTTCATACCCGCCCTCGTAGGAGCCGATTCATCGGCGATCGGGTGCTCGCGATAACCGGGCCCGCTGCCGCAGGATCGCCGGTAAACCGGCTCCTACCGGGGTGCGTGCCTTTGGGGGGCTAAAAGGTTGTCGACCTCTCAGCCAACCTGCGCCCGCTCCGCCTGCGTCACGAAGGCAAGCGCCTGCTGCAGCTCGCCGTAGCCCACCGGCTTGACCAGGTGGTAGTCGAAGCCCGCCCGGGCGGTCGCCGCCTTGTCGGCTTCCTGGCCCCAGCCGGTCTGCGCGATGATCGGCAGGAACCTGAGGCCCGGGTCGTCACGAAACGCCCGGCAGACGGCGTAGCCGTCGATGCTGGGCATGCCGATATCGAGCAGGACCACGTCCGGCTGGAATTCACGCGCGGCATCGAGGGCCGCCCGTCCGTCGAGCACCAGGCGATGCATGTGGCCCATGTCGCTCAACAGCCAGCCGATGGTTTCGGCGATATCCGCGTTGTCGTCGATAACAAGGATGCGCAACGCCTGCCCATTCGACGCGACGGCACCGGCCGCGCGCGCAGACACCTCATCATCATGAGCGACGAGAAGCGGAAGGCGCACGGTAAACGTGCTGCCCAGGTTTTCGCCATCGCTGCTTACGGCGATCGATCCCTCGTGCATCGACACGAGCTGCTTGACCAGAGCGAGGCCGATGCCGAGACCACCCTGGGAGCGCGTCAGATGCTCGCCGACCTGGGTGAAGAGCTCGAAGATGTTCGACTGCATCGATAGCGGTATGCCCATGCCGTTATCCGACACGGCGATAACGACGTCCTGCTCGTCGCGATACGCGTTGAGGGTCAGGGTGCCGCCCGATGGCGTGTACTTGGCTGCATTGTTGAGCAGGTTACCCACGACCTGGGTCAGGCGCGTTTTGTCGCCGTTGACCCATAGGGCATGAGGCGCCACGTTGACGCGCAGCGTGTGATTGCCGCCTTCGACGAAGGGCTGGCTGGCCTCGAGTGCCGCCTGGACGATCTCGGCAACCTCGACCTTCTCGCGCTTGAGCACGATCTTGCCCTGGCTGACTCGCGACACATCGAGCAGGTCGTCCACCAGGCGCACCAGATGGACCAGCTGACGGTCCATGACGCCGTGTATCTGCGTCGCTCGCTCGGGTGTCGGCTGGCCCCTGAGCACGTCCAGGCCCATGCGCAACGGCGTCAGCGGGTTGCGCAGTTCATGGGCGAGAATGGCCAGGAACTGATCCTTGTAGCGATCGGACCGGGTGAGCGTCTCGGCGTAGGCTTCGAGTTCGTCGCGCTGCGCGGCGATCTGCTGCTTCTGCCGATGCAGGTCGAAGAACACCTTCGTCTTGCTGCGCAGGATGTCCCACTCGACCGGCTTCTGGATGAAGTCGACTGCGCCGGCCTCGTAGCCCCGGAACGTCCGGTGATTATCGGTATTGCTCGCTGTCAGGAAGATGATCGGCACGTTGCGCGTGCGCTCGTTGCCGCGCATGAGTTCGGCCAGCTCGAAGCCGTCCATGCCGGGCATTTGCACATCGAGTAGTCCCAATGCCACGTCGTGCACGAGCAGGAGCTCGAGGGCTTCTTCTCCCGAACGTGCCTTGAGCAAGACCAGGTCGTCGCGACGCAGCAACGCCTCGAGCGCGACGAGGTTGTCCTCGAGGTCGTCCACGAGAAGAAAATGAACCGGGCTCATGGTGGCCGCGTCCTTACCGATGGTGGGAGAAACCACGTCAATGGTCCTGCTTCTGGTAGATCCGTTCCTCGAGGACAAAGTCCTGGAACGCATCGGCATGGGCGGAGAAGCGCAGGCTTTCCTTCGAGCCGAGGCCGAGGAATCCCTTGCGTATGAGCGAATCGCTGAAAAGCCCGATGGTGCGGTCCTGCAGCGAGTTGTCGAAATAGATAAGCACGTTGCGGCAGGAAATCAGGTGCATCTCGCCGAACACCGCATCGGTCACCAGGCTGTGGTCGGCGAACACCACACGCTCCCGCAGCGAACGGTCGAACGAGGCCTTGCCGTAGGCCGCCGTGTAGTAATCCGAGAGCGAGGACCGGCCACCGGACTGCTGATGGTTCTCGGTGAAGCCCCGGATGCGGTCCAGGCTGTACACCCCTGCCGAGGCCGCCTCGAGTGCGCCGGCGTTGATATCCGTCGCGTAGAACATGGTCCGCTGCTCCAGACCTTCCTCACGAAACAGAATCGCCAGCGAGTAGAGCTCCTCGCCGCTGCTACAACCCGCGACCCACACCTTCAGCGACGGATACGTGTGCAGGTGCGGCACGACATGCTCGCGCAAGGCGCGGAAATAGGACGGGTCGCGAAACATCTCGCTGACCTGGACGGTCAGGTAGCTCACGACCTGGGGGCCAATGGACGGATCATGCAGGAGCGCTTCCAGCATGGCCGACAGCGTGCGATAGCCGAGCTTGTCGCGCAGCTGCCGCAGACGCCGGGTGACCGACGCCCGCGAATAGCCGCGGAAGTCGTAGTGGAAGCGCTGGAACAGCGCCTCCAGGATCAGTTCGATCTCGATCGCCTCGAGACGATCGGCCGCGCTGTCTTCCATCGTCGTCACTGCGCGAGCCATACGCGCACCAGCGAAAGCAGTTTGTCGACATCCAGCGGCTTGGCCATGTAATCGCTCGCGCCGGCTTTCAGGCAGTTTTCCTGATCGTCCGGCATGGCCTTGGCGGTGAGCGCGATGATGGGCATCTTCTTCCAGCGAGGATCGTTGCGGATCGCCCGCGTGGCAGTCAGGCCGTCCATGACCGGCATCATCACATCCATCAGCACGAGGTCGATACCCTGTCCCGCGCCGTCGCTGGCCTTGTTCAGCGCGTCGATCGCTTCCTGTCCGTTGCGTGCGACAGTGAGCACACAGCCACGCGGCTCCAGGATATTGATCAGCGCGTATACGTTACGCACGTCGTCCTCGACCACCAGGATGCGCCGACCTTCGAGCAAGGCGTCGCGGTGCTGCGCTTCCTGGATCATTTTCTGGTGTTCCGCCGGCAGCTCGGTTACCACCTGGTGGAGGAACAGAGAAACTTCGTCCAGCAGGCGTTCCGGTGACTTCGCGCCCTTGATGATGATCGAGCGGGAATAGATGCGCAGGCGCGCCTCTTCGTCGCCCGTGAGGTCCCGTCCGGTGTAGACGATGACCGGCGGGAAGGCATGAATCCCCTCCCCGCTCAGCGTCTCGAGCAGCGTGAACCCGGAAGCGTCAGGCAGCGAGAGGTCCAGCACCATGCAGTCGAAGGTCTGGCTCTTGAGATGTTCGAGGCACTCCGCCGCCGTCGCGGCAGCCACGGTTTCGACATCGGCCGACGCGAGAAGCTGGCGAATCGCATCGCGCTGGACGTCATCGTCTTCCACCACGAGGACGCGCCGCACCGCTTGCGAAAGCCTGGCGTCGAGCTTGCCCAGCACCTCGGCCAGCTGCGCGCGCTTGACCGGCTTGAGCAGGTAGCCCACCGCGCCCATCGACATCGCGGCGTGGGAGTGATCCGTCGCCGAGACGACGTGAATGGGAATGTGACGGGTGCGGACGTCACGCTTGAGGATGTCGAGCACGGATAGACCCGACTGGTCGGGCAGGCCCACGTCGAGCACGATCGCCTGCGGCAGGTGGTGCCGGGCCAGGGCGAGCGCTTCCTGCGCACTGGTGGCGATCAGGCAGCGGAAATTCATCTCGCGTGCCAGCTCGAGGAGGATCTGGGCAAACCGCTCGTCGTCCTCGACAACCAGGATCGCCCGCCGGTGATCGGCCGGTTCGAAGCGGTCGTCGGGTACCTTCGGTGCGGGAATCGGGATCGGGGGCGTGACATCGTCGCGTGATGGCGTTTGCGCCACGGCCACCGGGGCGGTCGACCCGCCAGCGCCCGGCGCACGAACCGATCCCAGCAACGGCGGCAGGGTCAGGCTGAACGTGCTGCCCCTACCCACCTGGCTGTCGACCGCGATGCTGCCGCCGAGAAGGCGCGACAGCTCCAGCGAAATGGACAGGCCCAGGCCGGTGCCACCGTACTTGCGGCTGATCGTGCCATCGGCCTGCTGGAACGCATCGAAGATCCGCGTCTGTTGCTCGGCCGAGATGCCGATGCCGGTATCACTCACGGCGAAGACGAAATCGCCGTGCGCATCGCACGACACATGCAACTGCACGCTGCCCTGCTCGGTGAACTTGAAGGCGTTGGACAGGAGGTTCTTGAGCACCTGCTCCAGGCGCTGACGATCGGTCTCGACGATCGGCGGGCAATCCGGCGACGTCGACACCTCGAAGATGAGGCCCTTCTGCTCGGCCACCGGCTGGAACTGCGGAACCAGGCCCTTGATCAACCGCTCGACGGACAGCGACTCGGCGTGGATCTCGATATGACCGGCCTCGATCTTGGACAGATCGAGAATATCGTTGATCAAGGTGAGCAGATCGTTGCCGGACGAGTGGATCGTATTGGCGAACTTGATCTGCTCCTCGGTCAGGTTGCCACGCGGATTGTCAGCGAGGAGCTTGGAAAGGATCAGCGCCGAATTCAGCGGCGTGCGCAGCTCGTGCGACATGTTGGCGAGGAAGTCCGACTTATAGCGGCTTGCGCGCAGCACCTCCTTCGCCTTGTTCTCGATGACTTCGTTCGCGCGGGCCAGATCGTCGCGCTGCGATTCGAGCTGGTTGGCCTGCTCTTCGAGATGGGCGTTGGTCTGCTCAAGCTCCGCCTGCTGTTGCTCGAGCTCGTGCTGGGACTGCTTGAGTGCGCGGCTCTGCTCCTCCAGCTCTTCGTTGGAAACGCGGAGCTCTTCGCCCTGCATCTGCAACGAGTCGGACTGCCGACGGGTTTCTTCCAGCAGCCGGCTGAGGTCGGCGCGGTAGGTCGCCGAGCGGAGCGCGACGCCGATCGCCGCCGACGCCTGCTCGAGAAGCGTCACGACGTCTTCGTCGACCGCACTGAAGAAGCCGAGCTCGAGCACGCCGTTGACGTCGCCATCGACGACGGTCGGCAACAGGACCAGGTGGCGTGGCTTGTCCTGGCCCAGTGCGGAACCGATCGCGAGGTAACCGTCCGGCACGTCGTCGATGACGAAGGTCCTGCGTTCCGCGACGGTCTGCCCGAGGAGCCCTTCCCCCGGCAGGAAACGCGAGACGACCTCGTGACCGGAGGCAAGACCGTAGACCCCGATGCGCTCGTAGAAACTCTCCGAATTGACGAACAGCGCCCCCGCTTGCGCGTCGACGAAACGCCCGAGGAACGCCAGGATGTTCGCACCAAGGGCCTCCGTTTCCTGATCGCCGGCCATGACGGCCGCCAGCTCGAGCTGTCCGGCTTGCAACCATGTCGCCCGCTGACGCGCACGCGACGCATTGCGGATCATCACCGCCACGAAGACAGTCAAGGCCACGCCGAGGAGACCGCTGAGCAGACCGCTGGTCAGGGCGTTGCCATAGGCGGCGGTCATCTCCACGACGCGCTTGTCCCGCAGTGACGACTCCTCGGCCTGCATGCTGGCCAGCTGGTTGCGCACGGCGTCCATGGCCGCCTTGCCGCGATCGCTGTTGACCAGGACCAGCGCGGCATCGAGCCCACGGGCACGCCGCACCTCGATCGTGTCCTTGAGCTCGGCAAGCTTGTCGTCGAGGCGAACGGTGAGCTCCTTGAGCCGCACCTGCTGGCCGACGTTGTCCTGCGTCGTGGCGTGGATGGACTCCAGGCGCGCAGGGATGCTCGCCAGCGCGGCCCGATAGGGCTCGAGATAGCGCTCGTTCCCGGTCAGCAGGAAACCGCGCTGTCCGGTTTCCGCGTCTTGTGCGGCGGAGAGGATCTCGCTGAGCGCGGTGACCGTCTGCTGCGACTGGATGACCTTTTGATTGCCATCCCGGATGGTCCGGATGTTCAGATACGCAAGCGCGCCGCTGACCACGAAAAAAACGATGACGGCGGCCAGCGCGATGGACGTGCGCTGATCCATCGCGCGTGAGCGCGACGCACGGGGTACGGGTGAGCTCATGGTGACCAGACTTGTTAGCTGTCGTAGCGGGTAAATATATCATCAAGCCGCGGTTGTCCACCGGCTCCCGCCACAGCAAAAAACCCTGCGAAATCCGCCTCTTCGGCGCCTTAATTCACCTCGGTTTCACGGCTGCTCGGGCAATGGCAAAGGCAATTCGAGGACGGGAAGCACCCGGTCGTCGGCGCCTTCGATCGGCGCCGGAACGTCGCCGACCCGAACCGCGCCACACGCCAGGTAGAACGGTTCGGCATGGGGATCGGCCTCGATCGTGAGACGCCCGGCGCCGAATTTCCGGGCTTTTTCGGCGGCGTTCACCAGCATGGCTCGCCCATACCCTCGCCCGATGAACGCTGGCAGGAGCCAGAAGTGCTCCAGCCGCAGCGTTTCCTCGGACGCAGCCCTTAGCTGATAGAACCCGACCAGCGTGTCACCCGACCGTGCCGTGATCGTGGGGCAGCTCGTCATCTCCGACGGCGTGACCGCGAGGGTCGGTGCCCAGCGCTCCAACTGGGCGTCCGAATAAGGCCAGTGCGATTTGGAGGCGAGCGCCAGGTTCGTGAGAAGCGGCGCTTCTGAGGCGAGCGCTCGTTGAAATCTAAGCATTGGGGATCCCCGCTCGCAGCCATCGATTCGTCGCGATGAACGATCGTGGCGATCTTACCCCGCTGCCGCGGGATCGCCGATGAATCGGCTCCTACCGTGCCCCCGCAAGGCCAGGCGCGCGTTCAGGCGGTGACCTTGCCCTCTACGCGTTTGATCAGCTCGTCCCATGCGGTGACGAAGGCGGCGCCACCCTCGACCTGCAGTTGCCTGGCCAGGGCAGCCACGTCGAGGCCGCCCTCGGTGGCGGCTTGCTGGACGGCGGCACCGGCATCGCGATCGAGACCTACTTTGTCGGGCACCTGGCCGTGGTCGGCAAACGCACGCAGCGTCGCATCGGGCATGGTGTCGATCGTGTCGGGCGCGGCGAGCGCGGTAATGTACAGCGTGTCGTCGGCTTCGGGATCCTTTACGCCGGTGCTGGCCCAGAGCAGGGTCTGGGGCATCGCCCCTGCGGACGCCAGCGTCTTCCAGCGTTCGGAAGCGAGCACGCCCTGGTAGCCATCCCATACGTCGGCGGCGACAGCGAGGCCGAGCTTGTTACGCAGGTCGGCCCGACCCTGCTTCGCCGCGGCGGCATCCCAGCGGCTGACGAACACCGACGCCACCGAGCGGACTTTCGGATCGAGCCCCGCAAGAATGCGCCGCTCGATCCCACGCATGTACGCCTCAGCGACGGCCAGGTACTGATCGCGGGAGAACAACAGCGTCACGTTGATCGCGATGCCCTGGAAGATGGCTTCCTCGATGGCGATGGCGCCCTGCGGCGAGCCGGGGATCTTGACGAAGGCGTTCGGGCGGTTCATTTGCGCATGAAGCGTGTTCGCCCACTGCAGCGAACCCTTCGCATCGTCGAGCAGATGGGGCGACACTTCGATCGAAACCCAGCCGTCCTTGCCGCCGGTGTTCGCGTGGATCGGGGCGAACAGATCCGCCGCGCGCTGAAGATCCTTGACCATGAGACGGAACACGATCTCTTCGGGCGTCGCGCCCGTCGCGCGCTCGGTAGCGATCTGGGCGTCGTAATCGGTTCCGCCCGTGATCGCCTTGGTGAAGATCGACGGATTCGAGGTCAGCCCCGTGATCGAAAAGTCGCGGATATACGTCTCGAGCTGCCCCGTATCGATCATGTTCCGGGAGATGTTGTCGAGCCAGAGGCTCTGGCCGATGTGCTGGAGTTTCGCGGTCGCGTTCATGGGCTGTCCCGATCCAGGTGACGAACGACGGCGCACATGGCCAGGCGCCGGACTGAAAGCCATCGAACGCTAGCCCATGCCGTGCGCGGCGTCTTGAAGAAACCTGTGTCCTGACGCCGCCGGGCCTGTCGTTACTTCGCGGGTGACGGCTGGACCGGTACGCGGCAATGCGCGAGTGCCGGCGACTGGCCCGGGACATGACGTCATGACTGTTAGGACATGCTGGACGTAATCTCTTACCGAAAGCGTGAATCCAGACACGTTCGAACCTGGGCAGGCGAGCCACGATGCATCACCCCGCCACCCATCGGACACCCATGTCATTCAGAAAAACTCTCGCCGCGATGATCGCGCTCGCGTGCTTCCAGCCAGTGATGGCATCGGCGGCCGACGTCACTGACACGTCGACCGTGCTCGACAAGGTGTTCGCGGCTTATCAGGGATGGTTCCACTGTCCGGGTGCACCAAGCCCCGAAAGCAACTGGTTCCACTGGACCTATATCTCGCAGATCGACCCCACGGCCACGAACAGCTCGATCCCGACCTTCCCCATCACCGACGAATATCCCGCCGAAGCCCTATGCCCTGCCCCTGGACTCACGATCGGTGGCAAGCAAGCGAACTTCTTCTCGTCGTTGAACGTAGGCACCGCGCAGACACACTTCCGCTGGATGCGCGAATACGGCGTGGACGGTGCGATCCTCCAGCGCTTCCTCGGCTCGCTCGACATGCTTTACCAGGAAAACGACATCGTGCTGCGCAACGCCATGCAGGCCGCGGGCGATAATGGCCGCTCGTTCTTCATCGAGTACGACGTCAGCGGTCAGTTCGAGAACACCAGTACCCAGGCCGATGAAGACGCCATCTTCAACAAGCTGACGAGCGACTGGTTGCACCTGGTCAACGACCTCCACGTCACCCAGAGCGCGATGTACCAGCAACAGGGCGGCCGGCCCGTCGTCTCCCTCTGGGGCATCGACCAGGGCGGCAGCGAGACGACCTGGCAGATGAAGCCGGCGCTGGCGTCACGGGTGATCGACTGGTTCCACAACGTAGCCCATGCGACCGTGATGGGTGGCGTGAGCAACACGTATCTGGAACAGCCGGCTTACGCGGAAGTCGTCAAGAAGTTCGACATTATCCAGCCGTGGAACGTCGGCGTGTATCAGGACAGCGACCTCGACTGGTACGAAACCAACCGGACGCGCGTGCACCTGGCGGCGACTGCCGCGAACGGGCAGATCTACATGCCGACGATTCTTCCGGCGTCGTCCAGTCGCGACCAGACCAACGGCAACCTGCCATCGGAAGGCGCAAAGAGTCTCGGTGGCAAGTTCTTCTGGGACCAGGCGTACCGGGATCGCAGTGCGGGCGTCCGCACGGTCAAGATCGCCATGTTCGACGAACTCGGCGAAGGCACCTCGCTGCTCAAGGTCGCCTCGAATGCCTCGCAGGCTCCGTCGCAGTACCCGTGGCTCACGCTCGACGTCGACGGATACAAGCTACCGACGGACTGGAACCTGCGCGTGACGCACGAGATCGCCGCCATGTTCCACGGCGTCAGTCCGGTGACCGCCACGATGCCGACCGACCCGGGTCCGTTCGATGTCGTGCCGGAGTGTGGCGTGCTTCATCCGAATGAGATCCTCGCCCCCGCGCATCCACTGACCTCGTGCGATGGCCACATCAGCCTGGCACAGGACACGAATGGCGACCTCACCGTCTACCGTGACGGCATGCGACTCTATTCCAGTGGCACGGGAAGCCAGCCGATCAAGACGACGATCATGCAGGGCGACGGCAACCTGGTCGAATACGACCAGAACGGTCAGCCGCGTTGGGCTAGTGGCTCGGCGGGACACCCGGGCGCGTACCTGTATCTGCGCAACGATGGCACCACGTGGATCGTCGACGGCGGCAAACCCATCTGGCAAGCCGCCCCCTGATCCATCGCTCTCCCCCAGAACGCCGCCCGGTAATCCGGGCGACGCTCACTCTTTCAGGCAATACCCAACAGATTCTGCAACTGCGAAGCCACGGTCGAAGCAAGCGTCGTGGCCGTCGAAGCCGTGCTCGATGCCGCCGTCGTGGTTGACGTCGGCGCACCCGTCAGCGGATCGGTTGCACTCGCCGAGGTCAGGCTATCGGTGAACGGCGAGTCCGTCGTCGTATCGGTGTCCGTGTTGAGCAGACCCTTGCCGCCGCCATGGCCACCGTGGCCGCCGCGAACGTGCATTTGCGGCATGGGATTGACGCTGGTGGTCGAACCAATCGTAGTCATTTGCGGTTTCCTTGCTGTGGTGGTCTTTTGTGTCAGCAATGGGCGTGCCAAGTGTCCGCCAAAAGCATCGCCGATGAATCGGCTCCTACATTTCGCGGGGGATTCAACGGTTCGCTATAACGAACGAGGCCGTTGCATTGCTGCAACGGCCTCGGGTGTCAGTCCATTGACTGCGTGCGTCAATTTATAGCCGGCGATTACTTGCGACTTGCGTGAGACGCTACGAATCAGGCCTTGATAAACGCAAGCAAATCCGCGTTGATCGTGTCCGCATGCGTGGTCGGCATGCCGTGCGGGAAGCCCTCGTAGATCTTCAGCGTGGCGTTCTTCAGTACCTTGGCGGACAGCACACCGGCATCCTTGTACGGAACGATCTGGTCGTCGTCGCCATGAAGGACGAGCGCCGGCTGCTCGATCTTCTTCAGGTCGTCGTTGAAGTCGGTTTCCGAGAACGCCTTGATGCAGTCGTAATGGGCCTTGGTGCCGCCCATCATGCCCTGGCGCCACCAGTTGGTGATGATGCCCTGCGACGGCTTCGCGCCGGGACGGTTGTAGCCATAGAAGGGACCGGAGGCTACGTCGAAATAGAACTGCGAGCGATTGGCTGCCAGGGCGGCGCGCAGGCCATCGAACACCTCGATGGGCAGGCCGTCGGGATTGGCGGCCGTCTTCACCATGATCGGCGGTACCGCACTGAGCAAGGCGATCTTCGCCGTACGCTGCTGGCCGTACTGGGCGACGTAGCGCGCCACTTCACCGCCACCGGTCGAATGCCCGACATGCACGGCGTCGCGCAGGTCCAGGTGTTCGGTGAGCGCCGCGAGATCCGCGGCGTAATGATCCATGTCGTTGCCGTCTTCGGTCTGGCTCGAGCGACCGTGGCCGCGGCGATCATGGGCGATCACGCGGAAGCCCTGCTCCAGGAAAAACAGCATCTGGGTGTCCCAGTCGTCGGCCGACAGGGGCCAACCGTGGCTGAAGACGATCGGCTGGCCCGTGCCCCAATCCTTGTAATAGATGGATACGCCGTCTTTCGTAGTAATCGTGCCGTCCATACAACGCTCCTGAATCGTGGGGTGGTGGAAATACATGAAATGTTTGTGGAATAGGCCGTGCTTTTATTGAACAAACGTCTTTTTGCACGGACGCCAAAGCCAAGCTTATTACCTCGAACGTAATTGCCGCACATCGGCCAGGATCGAATACTTCGATCACCTTCCTACACGAGACCACGCCGATGAACGCCGCACCCGCCAGGTTCAGCGAGTTCGTTTTCAGTGCCCAACCCGGCTTCGACGAGCCAGCGATGCGCGAAGCGTTCTCGCATGCCGTGCCACTGAAGAGCATCGTCATTTACTGTTACGACCCGCGTGTCCGCGAGATTCCAGGCGCCGTGGCCCAGTTTCTCGGCGACCAGGTCTATCCGGGGGAAGTCGTCGTAAACCAGGCCGGCCAACGCGTCGGCTCCACGACGACCATGGGCACCGTGTCCGTCGCCGCCGGGCGTGCCGTGGATGCGCTGCGTTCGGTCACGGTCGGCGAGTTCCTCTTCGGGATCGAAACCGTCGTCGTCGTGCATCACTCGAACTGTGGCGCCACCTCGTACTCGACCGACGGCATGATCACGGCCTTTCGCCATGAGCACGGCGCCGATCTTTCGCGCGTCTACGACCGCGGCAGCATCAGCATCACCGACTACGAGGCGTCGCTGAAGTACGATACCGACCTGCTCCGTGCCAGCCCGGGCGTGCCCCGGCATGCCGAGATCCTTGGCCTGTTCTACAACACGGACACCGGTGAGCTCACCGAGGTGATACGGAACAAGGGCGAGTAACCCCACCATGGCGAGGACCGCGACATGACCACGCACGCCGACGCTTCCGCAGGCGAGCTCGGACGCATCCTGAAGGCGTGGCGTGGCATGCGCGGCCTCAGCCAGCTCGAGCTTTCCCTCGAAACCGGCGTCTCGCAACGCCACCTCAGCTTCATCGAAAGCGGGCGCAGTGCACCGACGCGGCAGATGCTGATGGTCGTGGCGGACGGGCTGGACATGCCGTTTCGGGAACGTAACCAGTTGCTGCTGGCCGCCGGCTACGCGCCGATCTACGCGGAAGAGTCGTGGGATGCCGCCTCGTTCGCCATCGTCCGCCATGCACTGGAAGGCATGCTCGCCCACCACGAGCCCTTCCCCGCCCTGGTAATGGACCGGTACTGGAACGTCGTGATGGCCAATGAGGCGACCAGGCGCATGCTCGGTTCTTTCATCGACCTCGATCGCTGGGCGCGTCCGCGCAACATGCTTCGACTGATCTTCGATCCCGAGGGATTGCGACCGTTCGTCGCGGACTGGGACGACATCTCCGCCGCCCTGCTCCAGCGGGTGCGTCGCGAGTCGGTGGGTGGCGTGATCGACGACGCCACACGGGAACTCGTCGCTTCTTTGCATGCGTACCCCGACATCGACGCCAGCGCCATCGACGACCCGGCAGGCGACCTGCCGGTCATTCCACTGACGCTTACCGACGACGACCATCGCCTGAGCTATTTTTCCCTGGTCACCACCGTCGGCACGCCGCGCAGCCCGGGGCCGCAGGAACTGCGCGTCGAATGCCTGGTACCGGTCGACGAGGCTACGAAGGCCTGGCACCGGCATCTCAAGGACTAACCACCGACGCGATACCGTTCTGCGGTTCCCAGCCGCCGCCCAATGCCCGGAAGGCGGCTACCGCGGCCCGCGCCGAGCCCGCCTGTGCCTGCACCTTCGCATCGCGGGTAGCCAGCAGGCGCGAGTTCGCATCGAGCACTTCGATCAGGCTCACCGCGCCGCCCTTGTACGCAGCCTCCGACGCGACCTCGGCTTGCTGCAGCGAGACTTCGCCACCGGCCAGGATGGCCGTCTCCTTCTGTCGTTTATCCAAAGCAACGAGGGCGTCTTCGACGTCCTCCGATGCGCGCAGCACGGCCAGTCGGTACGTCGCCAGCGCCTCCGCATCGCGCGCCTTGGCCGCCTTGATTTCCGCATCGACGCGGCCGAAATCGAAGAGACGCCAGCGCAGACCGAGAACCCCCTGCGCCTGACTGGCCGGACCGGAGAACTGCTGGCCCGCCGTCGTCGTCGCCGTGCCGATCAGCGCCGAAAGAGAGAACTTCGGGTAGTACTCGGCGATCGCCTGGCCGATGCGCGCGTTCGATGCCGCCAGTTGCCGCTCGGCGGCGATCAGGTCGGGACGTCGACGCAGCAGGTCGGCCGGTCCGCCGGCGTCGGCCAGCAACGGCGCCTGCGGAATCAGACCGATCGCGGCGAGCTCGACCTGGGACTCACCGGGTTGTCGCGCAAGCATGACGTCGAGCGCGTTCATCGCACTGGCCAACGCGGACTCGAGTGCCGGTACCGTCGCTTCGACTTGCGACAGCGCCCCCTCGGCCTGGTGAAACTGAAGCGCCGGCGCGATGCCGGCCTCGAACTGCAGGCGAATCGTGTGGGTCAGCCGCGTCTGTGTGTCGACCTGCTCACGGGCTACAGCGAGTCGCTGTTGCAGTCCACGAATGGCGAGGTAATCGTCGGCCACCTGGGCCTGCACCTCGAGCGTGGCGGCGGCATAGCCGGCTTGCGCCGCTTCGACATCGTCCACCGCGCCTTCGCGTCCACGCCGGAGGCCACCGAAGAGATCCAGCTCCCAGCCAGCCACCAGGTCGCCTTCGTACGCGTTACCAAAACGATCGAAGCCTGGCTGTGCAGCGAGCACGCGACCCAGCGGGGTCTCGGTCGATTGCTTCGCGCGCGCCGCTGAGGCGGCGACGGAGGCTGACGGCAGCAGTTCCGCGGTCGCTTCACCGAGGCTGGCGCGTGACAGCTGCACCCGTGCCCTTGCCTGCGCGAGGCTGAGGTTCTGGCTGACGGCGACCGCGATGAGGCGCGAGAGCGTCGGATCCTGGAATGCATCCCACCAGCGCTCGAGGTGGGCGACCGGCGCGGACGATCCGCCCGGGGCGGGCGCTGCGGCGTGGAAGGCGGCCGGCGCATGGACGTCGGGGCGGACATAATCGGGACCGACCGCACAGGCCGAAACGGCCAGGGTCGACGCCAGCGCGAACAGGAGGGGCTTCATGGTGAATCCTGGGAAACTGAGTGACCAGATTACGATATGGTCACTGGTTGTCAAGTAAAAGCCCGTCCTGTATACGGATGGGATGATCCAGACATCCCCACCCGCCGACGACCAGACCCTGACCATCCGGGATCAGATCGTCGAGGCCGCCGACGCCCATTTCAGCCGCTACGGCTATGCCAAGACGACGATGGCGGATCTCGCCCGCGCCATTGGCTTCTCCAAGGCGTACCTCTACAAGTTCTTCGATTCCAAGCAGGCCATCGGCGAGGCGATCTGTACGCGCTGCCTTGCGCCGCAGTTCGCCACGATCGCGGCCGCCGTCGAGGCCGCCCCGACGCCTCATGAGAAGGTCCGCGCGCTGTTCCGCACGTCGGTAAAACAGTGCCTGGAGCAGTTCTTCAACGACCGCCAGCTGTACGACATCGTGGCCTTCTCGCGGTCCGAGAACTGGGCGAGCTCGACGAAGTACGTCGCCGATCTCAACGCCCTGCTGGAAAGCGTCATTCGCCTGGGCCGCGCCAACGGCGACTTCGAACGTAAAACGCCGCTGGACGAAGTGTGCCGGGGCATCTGGATCGCGGTCCTGCCGTTCTCCGACCCCGTGCTTCTACAGCACAACCTGGACATCGTGGAAGACGGCTTGCCGGCGGTGATCGGACTGATCCTGCGCAGCCTGTCGACCTGACCCCGTGAAAAAATAATGGCTGTGACCAGTTGACAATTTGGTCACACGACACAAAAGTGTCGCTTTCCCTACTCGGAAAGCCGTCATGCACGCCCGTTACCGCGCCTCCCTTTCCATCCCCCTCTTGATCGGGGCAGTCCTGTTGGCCGGCGCCGTGAGCGGCTGCTCGCGGACCGAAGCCGACCCGCGACTCGCCGCGCCCCTGGTTCGCACCGCCACGCTGGACACCAGCAAGGTCGGGGAATCCAGCTACTCCGGCATCGTCGCGGCGCGGGTACAGAGCAATCTCGGCTTCCGCGTTCCCGGCAAGGTCGTCGAGCGCCTGGTCGACGCCGGCCAGACCGTGAAGAAGGGCCAGCCGCTGATGCGCATGGACCGTACCGACCTCGCGCTGGCCGACACGGCCTCCGTGGGCCAGGTAGAAGCGGCACGCGCACAGGCACTGCAGACCGCTGCGGATGAGAAGCGACTGCGCGGCCTCGTCGACGCAGGCGCTGTTTCCGCCTCGGCCTACGATCAGGCCAAGGCCGCCGCCGATGCCGCCGCCGCGCGCCTTCGCGCCGCCCAGGCACAGGCCTCGGTGTCGTCCAACGAAGCGGGTTATTCCGTATTGCTTGCCGACGCCGACGGCACGGTGATGGAGACCCTCGCCGAGCCCGGCCAGGTCGTCGCCGCGGGCCAGATGGTCGTCCGCCTTGCCCATGCCGGTCCGCGCGAAGCCCTCGTCGATCTTCCCGAAACGCTGCGTCCGGCGATCGGCGCGGTGGCGCGTGCCACGCTCTACGGCAGCAACGGTGAGGCCGGCAGCGCGCGTCTTCGCGTGTTGTCCGATGCCGCCGACCCGGCGACACGTACGTTCGAAGCGCGCTACGTGCTCGAAGGTACCGCCGCTGACGCACCGCTCGGCTCGACCGTGGTGGTCCACCTGCCGAACGCATCCCGTGCCGCCGCGACGATCCCGATCTCAGCGGTCTTCGATCGTGGCCAGGGACCCGGTGTGTGGATCCTGCCCGACCGGAAGCAGTCCGTAACATGGCGTCCGGTGAGCCTGGGCTCCGTCGGCGAGGAAACGGTTACGGTGACCGGCGGCCTGCAGGCGGGTGAACGCTTCGTCGCGCTCGGCGCCCACCAGTTGCACGAAGGCGAGCCCGTCCGCACCAGCCTGACGGCGAGCGCGCAGCCATGAGCGCCGGCTTCAATCTCTCGGCGCTGGCCGTCCGCGAACGCGCGGTCACGCTCTTCCTCGTCATCGCCATCTCGGTCGCCGGCCTGTTCGCCTTCGTCCATCTGGGCCGTGCCGAAGATCCCAACTTCACGATCAAGGTCCTGACCATCGTGACCGCGTGGCCCGGTGCCACCGCGCAGGAAATGCAGGACCAGGTGGCAGAACCGCTGGAAAAACGCCTGCAGGAGCTGCGCTGGTACGACCGCAGCGAGACCTTCACTCGCCCGGGCCTGGCGTTCACTACCCTGACCCTGCGCGACGATACCCCACCCGCCGACGTGGAAGGCGAGTTCTACCAGGCGCGCAAGAAGGTCGGCGACGAAGCCGCGAAACTTCCACCAGGCGTGATCGGCCCGCTCGTCAACGACGAGTACGCCGACGTGACCTTCGCCCTCTATGCCCTCAAGGCGCGCGGCGAGCCGCAACGCATGCTGGTTCGCGAAGCGGAAAGCCTGCGCCAGGACCTGTTGCACGTCGCGGGCGTGAAGAAGGTCAACATCATCGGCGAGCGACCGGAAAAGATCTTCGTCGAGTTTTCCCATGAGCGACTGGCCACGCTCGGCGTCACGCCGGCGGCGATCTTCGACGCCCTCAACAAGCAGAACGTGCTGACCTCGGCCGGCTCCATCGACACCGCAGGGCCGCAGATCCAGATTCGCCTCGACGGCGCCTTCGACGACGTCAAGGCCATCGAGGACACCCCGGTGATGACCGCCGGCAAGACCATCCGCCTGTCCGACATCGCCACGGTACGGCGCGGCTACGAAGATCCCTCCACCTTCCTCATCCGCAACGACGGCGAGCCGACGCTCGTTCTCGGCGTGGTGATGAAGGAACGCTACAACGGCCTCGAACTCGGCAAGGCGCTCGAGAGCAAGGCGACGGAAATCTCCGCGAGCCTGCCGCTCGGCCTGAGTTTCACCAAAATCACCGACCAGGCCGTCAACATCGCCGAGGCCTACGACGAGTTCATGCTCAAGTTCTTCGTCGCGCTCGCCGTGGTCATCGCCGTGAGCCTGGTCAGTCTCGGCTTCCGTGTCGGCCTCGTGGTCGCTGCCGCCGTGCCGCTGACCCTCGCCGGCGTGTTCGTCATCATGCTGGTGACCGGCCGCGATTTCGATCGCATCACCCTGGGTGCCTTGATCCTGTCGCTGGGCCTGCTGGTCGACGACGCGATCATCGTCATCGAGACCATCGTGGTGAAGATGGAGGAAGGCCACGATCGGGTCGCCGCGGCCACTTACTCGTGGAGCCATACGGCGGCCCCGATGCTGGCGGGCACCCTGGTGACGGCGATCGGCCTGATGCCGGTGGGCTTTGCGCACTCATCGGCCGGTGAATACGCCGGCAACATCTTCTGGGTCGTGATGTTCTCGCTGCTGACGTCCTGGCTGGTCGCGGTGATCTTTACTCCCTACCTCGGCGTCAAGCTCCTGCCAAAAATCCCGGTGATCGAGGGCGGCCATGCCGCCATCTACGGCACGCCGCGCTACCGTGCCTTCCGTCGGCTCATCGCCGCGATGGTGCGCCACAAGGTGATGGTGATCGCTTCCGTGATCGGCTTGTTCGTCGTGGCGATTTTCGGCATGGGCTTCGTCAAGCAGCAGTTCTTCCCGATCTCCGATCGCCCCGAAGTGCTCGTCGAAGTGCAAATGCCCGAGGGCACGTCCATCGATGCCACGTCGAAGGCGGCGAAGAAAGTCGAAGACTGGGCGCGCAAGCAGCCCGAAGCGCAGATCGTCACCGCGTATGTCGGTCAGGGCGCACCGCGCTTCTTCCTCGCCATGGCGCCGGAACTGCCCGATCCCTCGTTCGCGAAGATCGTCGTGCTTACGAAGAATGAAAAGACACGCGATGCACTCAAGCTTCGGCTGCGCCAGGCGGTGCAGGATGGCCTCGCGCCCGAAGCACGCGTCCGTGCGACGCAGATCGTCTTCGGGCCGTATTCGCCCTTCCCCGTCGCGTTTCGTGTGTCCGGGCCCGAAGAATCGAAGGTTCGCGACATTGCGCAGAACGTGCAACAAGTGATGCAGGCGAATCCGGGCATGCGGACCGTGAATACCGATTGGATGGAGCGGGTGCCTACCGTGCACTTCGTGCTGGACCAGGATCGCCTCCAGGCCATCGGCCTCACCTCGCATGACGCCGCCACCCAGCTGCAGTTCCTGCTCACCGGCGTGACGGTAACGCGCGTGCGTGAAGACATCCGTTCCGTGGACGTCGTCGCGCGCAGTAACGGCCCGACGCGTCTGGATCCGACGCAGCTCGGCGCCTTCTCGCTGGTCGGTTCGGAAGGACGCCGCGTTCCACTGGACCAGCTCGGCCACGCCGAGGTCCGGATGGAAGATCCGATCTTGCGCCGGCGCGACCGCATGACCACGATCACCGTTCGTGGCGATATCGGCGAGCAGTTTCAGCCACCCGATGTTTCCATGGACCTGATCGGCAAGCTCAAGCCCGTCATGGACAAGCTTCCCCCCGGCTATGCCATCGTGCCGGCCGGCGCGCTGGAGGAAGCGGGCAAGGCCAACAAGGCGCTGGCGGCGGTATTCCCGGTCATGCTCCTGCTGATGATGATCGTGATCATCTTCGAAGTGCGCTCCCTTGCCGGCATGGGGATGGTCCTGGCCACCGCACCGCTGGCCCTGGTCGGCGTGGTCCCGACGCTGATCGCCTTCCACCAGCCGTTCGGCTTCAACGCCATCCTCGGTCTGATCGGCCTGGCCGGCATCATCATGCGCAACACGCTCATCCTCATCGGTCAGATTCGCACCAATGAGCGGCAAGGTCTCGATGCCTACCACGCCGTGGTCGAGGCGACCGTGCAGCGTTCGCGACCCGTGATCCTCACCGCGCTCGCCGCCGTGCTGGCCTTCATCCCGCTGACCTTCTCGGTGTTCTGGGGCTCGCTGGCCTTCACCCTTATCGGTGGCACGATCGGCGGCACCATCCTGACCCTGCTGTTCCTGCCCGCACTGTACGCACTGTGCTTCCGCATCCGTCCGGACAAGGACATCGATCCGGGCGCCGTGCCGCACATCAGCCACACGCCTGTGGAAGCCATCTGACGATTGGCACGAATCGACGTTAAACAGTCATTTTTGCCATCCGGTGAGTCGGTACCTTATTTGCCTGTACCGACTCATCCGGAGCCTCCCCCCATGAACGCACCCGTATCCATCGGCGGCATCAGCGCACCCGATTCCGCTTTCACGCGCAAGGCCGCTGCCCTTGTCGAGCAGGTCCATAACAGGGACATGCTCCATCACGTCCATCGCTCGTGGTGGTTCGCCGATTTCCTTGGCCGCAAGCGAGGCCTGAAGTACGACCGCGAGGTGGTCTACCTCGCGGCCATCATGCACGACCTCGGCCTGAGCCAGGCACACATGGCCGACAAGCGATTCGAGGTCGACGGTGCCGATGCGGCACGCGCCCTGCTGCGCGAAGACCGCTTCCCCGAAGCGAAGGCGCAAGCCGTGTGGGACGCGATCTCGTTTCACTCCAGCATCGGCATCGCCGAGTACAAGGAGCCGGAAATCGCGCTCGTGCACATGGGCTCGCACCTGGATGTCCTGGGCTTTTACTACGACGAAGTCACGCCTAAGCTCATCGATGACACCCTCGCGCTCTATCCGCGCGTCGGCTTTCCCGCAGCGTTCCAGGCCGCCCTTGCCGAGGTGGTCCGGAAGAAACCGATCCTCGCGGCGGGTACCGGCCTGGTCGATATCGGCCACCGCCATGTTCCCGGCTTCACGCTACCCAACGGCTGCGATCTGCTCGACAACACGGTTTTCGAGCACCGTCACTGAGCCGGCGCAGGCATTACTATCCTGACCATGAAGAAGCGGACCACCGAGGCGAAACCGCTCGCTCGCACGACACGACGGCGCGTGGTCATCCTCGCCCTTCCGCCGGTCGACGCGCTCGATGTGGTCGGCCCGGCGGAAGTATTCGCCTATGCGAACCAGCTTCATGATGGGCCAACTCCCTACCTGCTGGAACTGGTGGCTCCGGGACCGGACGTGCACCTCGCCTCCGAGACCGGGATCGGCCTGACGGCTCATCACACGCTCAAGGATGAAGCGCGCGGTGGCCGGCCGATCGATACGTTGATCGTCGCCACGGGATTCGGCGCCATCGATCGCCTCGACCCCGTGGCCATCGACTGGATTCGTCGGCGTGCTTCCGGCATCCGACGCGTCTGCTCGATCTGTGTCGGTGCCTTCGCCCTGGCCGAGGCCGGCCTCCTCGACGGACGGCGCGCGACAACCCACTGGCGACTGGCGGATCAGCTCGCGGAACGTTTCCCCGAGGTGGACGTCGATCCCGCACCCATCTGGGTGAAGGACGTCAACGTATACACCTCCGCCGGTATCTCCTCGGGTATCGATCTGGCCCTGGCGCTGGTGGGCGAGGACCTGGGCGATACCGTCGCGCTGAACATCGCCAGGAACCTCGTCCTCTTCCTGCGCCGCCCGGGAGGGCAGGCACAGTTCAGTGTCGCCCTGCGCAACCAGGCGATGAGTTCGGAGCTGAGTAACTTGTGCGTATGGATCGGTGAGCATCTCGACCACGATCTCACCGTGGAACGCCTCGCGGACCGGCAGGCCACGAGTGTCCGCACCCTGATCCGACTCTTCCAGCGCGAGCTGAAGACCACGCCGGCGAAGTACGTCGAGGAAATGCGTCTCGAAGCCATCGGGCGCGCTCTGGAACGCGGTGGTATGACGATCGAAGACGTCGCCAGACGCCACGGTTACCACAGCGTCGACGTCCTGCGCAAAGCCTTCATCCGCCGCTACGGTGTCAGCCCAAAGGACTACGCGCTGCGCTTCGCGGCCACCTGATCTCGCCACCCGCCTTCGGTAGGAGCCGATTCATCGGCGATCCCGCGGCAGCGGGCCAAGGTGTCGCTAGCACCCGTTCGCCGATAAATCGGCTCCTACCAAAGCCGGCAAATGAATGGGTCAGTGCAGGTCGGCGCGGAGATCACGCACGCCGCGGCCGAGCTTTTGACGTAGCAGGGTCCGCAAGGTCGCGCCGTCGACATAGCCCACTTCGCTGGCGATGGCTTCGATATCGAGGTCGCTGCCATGCAGCAGCGAGCGCGCCCGCTCCACGCGAAGATCCTGGAAATACGACAGCGGCGACTTGCCGAGTACCGCTTCGCAGCGTCGCTGCAAGGTTCGCGAACTGGTCGCGAGGGCGTCCGCGGCGTCCTTCAGCGAGAAGCCCTTTTTCAGGTTACCCCGCGCCCAGCGCTCGAAACCGACGATCAGCGGATCGGCGTGCGCCAGGTGATTCGGAATGATGTATGGCGCCTGCAACGAGCGGATATCCGCAAGCAGATAGCGTGCAACCACGGTGGCCAGCTCGGGACTCGCCTGCCGCACCAGCCATAACGCAAGATCCAGGTGACCCATCGCCGCGCCAGCCGTGACACCCACATCGGTTGGCACCAGCATGCGCGACTCGTCGAGCAACACCTTGGGGTAGCGCTGCCGAAACAAAGGCGCGAGCCACCAGCTGATCGTCGCCTCACGACCATCGAGCAGGCCCGTCTCTGCCAGCAGCAGGCTTCCGTTGCAGGCCGAAGCGAGTCGTGCTCCCTGCGCGTGCCACGCCACCAGCTGTGCGCTCGCCTTCCTGGCATCCGCGCGCTGGAGCGCCGGCACCAGGGTCACCGGATCGCCCGTACCCTGGGCGGGGAGTACCGCCCAGTCCGGAGCCGGCCCATCGGACGCGATGGCCTGCACCGGAATGCCGAATCCCTGAGCGGAAAGGACCTTCCTGCGCACGCCGACGAGCGATACGTCGAATGGCGCAACGCCACGCTCGCGAAGCGAAAGGTTATTGGCGAGCCGGAACACATCCATGAGGGCGGAAAGCCCCGTATCGAAGACGCCCTCGATGGCAAGGACAGAAATACGCATGGCGTAAATGACTCTTATGTTGTCGTTTACGACAATACCAGCATCCGCTCCCGGCGCCTACATTGGACCCGTCATCCCCCCACGATCCAGGAGCAAGACCATGAAAGTTTTCGCTATCGGCACGGCCAATGGCCAGTTCAGCCCCGAGGCATCGGCCAAGTACATGCCCGCTGAAGTGCCGGCCACGCTCCAGCTTTATCTGGACGGCAAGATGGAGCAGTTCTGGTTCCGCACCGACCGGCCGGGCGTCGTCTTCCTGATGGAAGCGGAGACCATCGAGCAGGCCAAGGATGCGATTCGCACCCTGCCCCTGGCGGCCGCCGGTCTGCTGACGTTCGAGTATTTGCCGGTCGGTCCGCTTGCGCCGCTCGGGATGCTGCTTCAGGGCCGCTGAGCGTCGAGGGACGTCGCGGGGTGCCTGCCTCCGGGGCACCCCGCATTTCTTCCGAATTTGTGGTTTCTTCGATGCTCCGTGACTGGTGGCACGGGCCCTTGCGTGCACCGACGCTCAGCATGCAGACCACATGACCAAGCCCTCCAGATTCTTCATCGCCACCGCGATCGCCGTGACCTCGCTCCTGGTCGTGGCGTTGATCGCCGGCACGATCTACAACCAGCTGGCGCTGCGCCAGCTACGCACTGCCGCCCATCCGCCCGGCGAGATCTACAAGGTCGACGGTTACGACATGCACCTGTTCTGTTCCGGGACAGGCTCTCCCACGATCGTGCTCGACACGGGTCTCGGCGACGACTTCACGACGTGGCTCAAAGTGCAGCCCGAGCTATCGAAGGTCACACGCGTCTGCTCGTTCGACCGGAGTGGCTTCGGCTCCAGTGCGATGACGCCGCGCCCGCACGATGCCGACACGCTTGCGCGCCGGCTACATGACCTCGTGCACGCCGCAGGCATCGATACACCCTTCGTACTGGCCGGCCACTCGATTTCCGGCCTCTATCTTCGCGCCTACGCCAAGCACTATTCGAACGAACTCGCCGCCCTGGTCTTCATCGATGGTGCCACACCGCTCCAGGACGACCGCGTGCCGCGGAGCCTCGTCGCCATCCAGGACGCACAGCGCGCCAGCATGCCGTGGCAGAAGCTGCTCATGACGATCGGCTGGTATCGGTTGCAAGGGATCTGCTCGAGTGTACCGAGCGGATTCGAGGCCTATGGCGCGATCATCCGGGCCGACAACTGCGACCCGACGCAATACGACGCACTCGAAGCGGAGCTGGATGCGGTACGCCAATCGGGCGAAGAAACCCGTGATGTCGGGCCTTTCCCCCACCTGCCCGTCCTGGTGCTCTCGCGCGACCCCGCGTCGATGCCATCGAACTGGCCCGTCGACGTCGCGAAGGCCAACTCCTTGGTCTGGAACCAGATGCAGGAAGAAAGCCGGAATCTCTCGCCCCTGAGCCGTCGCGTTATCGCCAAGGGCAGCGATCACTACATCCACGTCGACAGGCCCGACCTGGTCGTTCGGGAAGTAAGCGCCCTTGTCGAGGCGCTCAGGCGAGGCGAAGTGCCTTATTCACAGAAGGAAGCCACCACGGAACAGTAGCGCTTCCTAGCCGTCGATTCGGTAATGAATGGGCTTGAACTTGAAATTGTTGGACAGGCCGGCCGAGCACGCCGTGAGCCCGATGATGACGTCCATCTCCGCCCGGAATACGGTGCTGTCGCCGGCCTTACTGAGCGGTGGCTCCACGGTCAACGTTCCGGTCTCGCCGTTGACCGGAACATTCATGAAAACATTGAAGGCGGTGGGGATGGCATCCGGGTCGACACCGAAGGGCTCGAGTGCATCGCGCAGGTTGCCAAAGCAACCTTGATGCGGCTCGGTATGCCCGTAGAGCTTGCGGAACATCTCGGCGGAGCACGGCGCCAGCAGGAAGTCATGCCGCCCGACCTCGTCCTCGACGATGGTGAGCATCTCTCTGCTGCGATTGGAATACAGCACATCCCCCGTCGAGAGGTAGATCTTGCTCGCATAGTCGAAGGTGCGTCCCGACGAAATGACTTCCGCGACATCCACGGCATTGAACGCCACCATGTCGGCAACCTGTTGACCCATGGGATCGATCACGGTCAGTCGCTGACCCGCCTTGAGCTCGAACGCCACGCCGCTCTGCGGCGGGATCACTTCGGTCATGCGGCTCTCCCATGCGGTTTGAACGGGCATTCCCACGGACCGTCGATCTTCCGGCCACTGTATTGCAATGCCTCCGAGCTTTCGCCGTGCACCGCGAGCATGGGATTGGCCGAGCCATTCATCGCCACGTCGCGCTCGATAATAGCCTCACGCAACCTGTCGTAACGCCCCTGTTCCCGCAGGTACTCGAACTGCGCATGGAGATTGAAAACCATGGCCGGATGAGCCAGCCGACGCGCTTCGCGACTGGCGCCGGGATGAAGACCGATGACGTAGAAACTCTGGCCACCAACGCTCATGCTGAATTTATCGGACGTCGGATCGCTGCTAACCGACGGATCCCAGGCGAACGACTTGCTGTCGACATCGTGGATGCCCTGCAGGCGCCCGAACAGGGACGCCTCGAAAGCCGACTCATCCATACCCCGGGAATCCGGAAAGTGAATGACCAGGCTATGGAACACGTGATCGGGCTTCCGCCGGCCTGCGAATCCCTGGATCGCCTGCGCCAGCCACGCGTCGTCCTTCCCACAGCGAATATCACCGGAGACGACGTGAGTAATCTGGTTTCGCGCATGAGCCGTTTTGGCGGCAAGGCAGGGAAAGACGTTACTCGCAAGGTGATCGGCGAAGATGGTCTCGACAGGAGGGCGTGCAGACATGGATGTACTCGGTACAAATGAGTACACACCCTGGCGGCTGAGGCGTGAATAGCCGGGGCAACCTCCGTGAAGGCTTTCCTGACCCGTGTGAGCGCCCGTGCGCCGCGTTCACGGGCGTGTACGACGCCCTCACGGACGTGCTCTCACGAAAGGCACGTGCCTTCTGTTAGACGTAGCTTCCTGGTTCCACGAACGCTATGAAACGCCTGTCGGCGCTCAGAACGTCGCCTGCGTGCAGGAGATCGGCGCCCGCCGATGCCAGCAGGGAAAGCGTGCGGTCGCGATGGGACACCATGATCCACGGTGATCGATCCGACTCGGCTTCGTGTTCCGCCGATATCGCATCGAGTGCCGCCAGGAAGCGCGAACGCTCCGGCGTGTACGTCACGACGCCTTCGTTGGTGAGACCCGCCGCGTTGATGCCGAGCCATTCGCATAGACGTCCCTTCGCGTCGGCCTCGCGATAGTCCGACCCACGGCGACGATCGACCGCGTCGGCCACGGTCGCGTCGGCCCAGCCTCCCGTCTCGGTCTGCAGCGGTGTATCGGCTTCCCATGCCTCCGGCGGACACAGCTTCTGTCCGGGATCGACCGGGATAAACGGATTCACCTCGGCCGGGTAGATGCGACAGGCCATTGGCCGCCGCTCGTAGATGCCACAGGTCATGTCGCTGCGAAGGTTCGGGCAGGCACCCGCAAAGCTGGCCAACAGGGACACGATGACGCGTACCGGCAGCGAACCGCTCGCCGCCGGGAACGAGCGCTTGCGCTTGTGCCGGGCCATGCCGTCATCGGCTGGCATTTCCTGTGGCCAGGGAATCGCCTCGCAGAAGAGCTCGACCGTGCCGCCCTCACTGAGCCAGGTCCGGGCTTCGGCAAGTCCGAGGGGAAGTCGCAGGCCATGGCAACAGCGGCCACACAGGGTGCAGGAAAAACGCAGGGGCATGGAAGCCGGGTCCAGATCGGGGTCGAGGAGAGGTACGCCTGACCATTCGGTTCAGATCCCGATCTGGTTACAGGTCCCGGTCGGGACCGTGCAAGTTTCGCCGATGTCAGGCCTCAGGGCCGTGCCTCGAGCACGATATTGAACGGCGTCTCCGCGGCGCGCCGGAGATGACGGAAGCCGCCGGCATCCACGATGACCTTGCGTAGGCGCGCCTCGCCCGCCTGCGCACCGAGTGCGGGGCCGTGCCTTGCGAGTGAGACCGGAACGCAGATCATCGACGACGCCGCGTAATAGATACGGCCCACCGGATTGAGGTTGTCCGCCGTGGTGTCACCGGCAAATGGCTCGACGACCATGCAGGTGCCGTCGTCTTTCAGCGCGGTCCGCGCATGGCGTGCGGCGCCATCGAGGTCGGCCATGTCGTGCAGGCAGTCGAAAAAGGCAATCAGGTCGAAATCGCGACCGGCGTAACCGGTGGCGTCGGCTTGCTCGAACGACGCGTTGCTCACGCCGGCGTCCTCCGCCCGCTTACGAGCGACCTCGATCGACGGTGCGTGATAGTCGTAGCCGACAAAGTGCGAGTGGGGAAAGGCCTTCGCCATCAGCACGGTGCTCGCACCGTGTCCGCAGCCGATGTCGGCCACCTTGCCACCGCGATCGAGCTTGTCGACGACACCGTCCAGCGCCGGCAGCCACGCATTCAGAAGATGCATGTGGTAACCGCCGCGGAAGAAGCGTTCCACGCCGTGGAACAGGCACGTGTGATGCTCGCCCCATTCCATGCCGGCCCCGCTGCGGAAGTTGTCCCGCACGCGGGGATAGGTATGAAACAGGGCACGGGCTATTTCGTAGGCGCCGGCAAGATCGACCGGGCCCGCCGGATCGGCGAGACACGCCGCCTGCTCATCGCTGAGCCGGAAGGTCCCTGACGACGCGTCGTAGTCGACATAACCACCGGCCGCCTGGTTACCGAGCCATTCGCGGATGTAGCGCTCGTTGGTCCCGGTCTGCGCGGCCAGTTCCGCAGGCGTCAGGGATGCTTTCGCAAGCGCCTTGTAAAGGCCCAGCTCGTCACCGAGCAAGACCAGAACCGCGCTGAAGGCAGCGCCAAGATCGCCGACCGCCTTGCCGAGAAACGCATTGAGTTTTGCTTCGTCGATGGACATGAGTGGGCACTCCTGGACACCACCCACTGGTTTACCGCAACCCTGTCCCTCCTTCCATTCACCGAACAGCCTATGTATCAAGTCTGAGACAGTGCATGACGTCGCCCTTGTGCACCAACGGCCGGCACGCGCGTTAGAACTAGGAATGGCGAGCCGCCTGCATGCGCTTGCATCACATCCATGAAGCGGCCATCACCTCATGCCTCGATCGACACCACACGGAGCCGGCAAAGCTCCCGCCCTGTCAATCTGCTACCAGGCAGCGCCCATGTCCCTCAGCCCCTCGTCGTCCATCATCATCGACCTGTTGCTCATCGCCGACGCTGCGATCGCCGAAGACACGGCGGAGGTTCGGCGCCTCGCAAGGCGCGTGCAAGACGTCGCGGGGCGCAGCGGGTCGCCTGTCATTGCCACGCACGCGCGCACGGTAGAACTGCTCGCCGTGCGGGAAACCGCGCCGTCGGCATTGGCGCTAGCCGTCGATCGCCTGATTTCTGTGGCTGAGCGTGAGATTCACGACGTCGGCATCTGGTGCGATCACGATGCTGCAGACGCGGACAGGCGCTCCGCGTAGTCGCCGATCAGTTGTCGTCGCGACTCATCAGTGAGCCCACGATGCCGCCAAGCAGCGCACCGCCGATACCGGCCCGACCAGCGCCCTCACGACCGGGCATGTACTCAGCGATCTGATGTGCGAGCCGCGAGATAGGCAGCGTCTGCAGCCATACCGTGCCCGGGCCGGTAAGCGCGGCGAGGAAAATACCGTCGCCGCCGAACAGGGCGTTCCTGATACCGGGAACCGTAGTGATCTGGAAGCCGACCGAAGCCTCGAAGGCACCGACGTGCCCCGGATGAACCCGCAGGGTTTCGCCCGGCTTGAGATCCTTGCGAATGAGTTCACCCGACAGCTCGAGCCATGCCGTGCCCGTGCCACCGACACGTTGCAACATGAAGCCGCTGCCGCCGAAGATGCCTGCGCCGAGCGACTGCTGAAAGCCGACACCGATCGTGACCTGCGGCGTGGCGCACAGGAAACCGTGACGATGCACCATGTACTCGTTACCGGGATTCAAGGTTACCGGCACGATGTGGCCCGGCACCTTGGTGGCGAAGGCGACTTCGCCAGCAAAGCGCGAGGCCCGGTACTCGGTCATGAACAGGGTGCCACCGCCGACCACGCGCTTGAACACGCCCAGCAGTCCACCGCCGCCACCCATCTGGGTGTGCGTGGTCATCTGGATCGAGGCCGTCATCCAGGAGAGTTCACCGCTCTCGGCGAACACGCTTTCGCCCGAATCGAGCTGTACTTCCAGCACCGGCATGACCGTGCCCTGGATACGAGTCTGCATGTCGTGTTCTCTCAGCGGAATTCCCCGCGGCGAGTCTTGCGCAGCGGACGCGTCCATACAAGTGAGCAACCGCCACGCAAGAACTTACGACATGCCGTTCTAGTGCGACGTCTCGACCGCGTAATCCATTTGCTTCAGATCGGCGATCAAGCCCGGTCCCGTCGGATTCCATCCAAGGGCCTCGCGCGTCCAGGCGCTGGAAGCCGGCAGGTCCATGCCCATGAACATGGCCAACCAGCCGAAGTGTTCCTTCGCTTCCTCCGGCGACAGGGAAACCACCGGCAGCTGCAGACCGGCCCCCACGACCTCGGCGATATCGCGCGCGGCGATGCCTTCTTCGGCCACCGCGTGGTAACGCGCACCCGCCTTTCCTTTGTCGAGCGCCAGCTGATAGAGCTTCGCGACATCGAGCACGTGGGCCGCCGGCCAGCGATTCCGGCCTTCACCGACATAAGCCACCTTGCCCTTCGCTCGTGCGATGTCGATGTAGGGCGATACCAGTCCTTGCCTCACCGGGTCGTGTACCTGCGGCAGCCGCACCACCGACACGTTCACTCCCGCGTCCAGCAGAACATTGCCGGCGATCTCGGACGCGGCGCGAGGGTTCGGGTTGTTCGCGTTGAAAACGTCTTCTTTGGCCATGCCGCTGTGATTCACCGCGCCCATGCCCGTGCCGGACGTGATGAGCAGCGGTCGGTCGGACCCTTTCAGTACCGAACCCAACGCCTCGATGACGCGTCGGTCCTTATCGCAGTTCGCCACGAACTGGGAAAAGTCATGATCGAACGCCGTATGGATCACGGCGTCGGCCTTGGCCGCCCCGGCACGAATGCTTTCGAGGTCTTCCAGGGTGGCGCGGTGCGCCTCGGCCCCGGCAGCCGACAGGGCGTGTGCCCCGGCATCGGACCGGGTCATGCCGATCACATGGTGCCCGGCGGCAAGCAGTTCGGGAACGATGCGGGAGCCAATGAAGCCGGTCGCACCGGTAAGAAATACGCGCATGAGTCATCTCCGTTTGATCCGGAGGGTTTTATCGCGCGTCTGGACTCCGCCGATAAGTAGGGTCGTTATCAGGGTATGTGGACTAACAGGCTACGGATTCGTCAGTGGCGCCGCGATGCCTAGTGTCGTACCTGCGACACAATGTGCGTGATCCCCTCGATCACCACATCGGGAGCGTCCATCTGGATATAGTGCCCGGTGTCCGGAACGACCTGCGCCACACCTTGCGTCGAACGGGCGGCAACGCTGTCATGCAGACCGACCAGCATGTGATATTCGGCGTCTGCCTGCGCCTGCGACTGTCCCCGTCGGCGCGAGTCGGAACCGCGATACAGCACGAGAAGAGGCATAGCTCCATACGCCCCGGGCTTTGCGGCGAGCTGCGCGGTGCTCGCGTAGAAGGTGCTCTCCTGCTCCCACACCATCGCGCGCTGCGCGCCATAAGACTGCGACTGCCTGATGAGCTGCGCATTCAAACGCGGACCGAAGTTGGGATCGTATTCCGCGACGCACGACGCATAGATCGGCGTATCCGCGACGAGTTTTCCTGCGGCCGCAGCGACCACGCACTGCTCCGCTTCCCGGAAGTCTCGCTGGTTCGCTCGATCCCAATCCGCATGCGATCGCCCGTCAACCCGGTTATAACCCTCCGCCTGACCCTCGTTGGTGGCGTCGACCAGCACCATTCCCGTGACGTCGTCAGGATGCTCTGCGGCGTAAAGGCGGACGACCATGCCACCCATCGAGTGACCGACCAGCACCAGGGGCGGACGAATGCTCGCCCTGGCAAGCAGAGCGCGCAGATCATCGGCCGCCTGTTGAATGGTTCCGGGTTTTCTCGGTGGATCACTGAAGCCGAAGCCTGCCCGGTCATACGAGCACACGCGCGTCAGCCTGGCGATCGCCGGCTGTACGCGCGCCCAGGTGGTCAGCCCGTCGCCGTGCCCGGCTTCGAGTAGGACCGTTGGGCTCCCTGAGCCGATGCAATAGAGGTTGAGCCGCCGGCCGGGCTCCACGACGACCTGTCTTGCGGGATGCAGGTAGACCGCATCGTCTGTTGCTGGCGACGCCGGTGCAGCGGCTGCCAAGGGCTCGGCGGCATTCACCGCCGCTATTGCGCCCATAGTAATTAACAATTGGATAACTTTTCTGGTGCGGCGCAACATAGGGAAATCACTCTAGGACCAACCCGTCATGACCGCCCTCGCCTTTGCCCGCTCGCCGCTCCGCCTGCTTCCCCTCGCCCTGCTGGTCACCGGCGCGGGCGCCTGGGCCTCCCAGGACCACACCATGGTCGCCTCGCCGGCGGCCGCATCGGTCGCCACGGTCGCTACCATCGCCCCGTATGGCGCCGTTGCCCACGACACGACGGCTTCGTCGGCCTCGGTGCTTCCGTACGGTGCCATGAGCCCGGCCGTCGCGACCGCATCGGCATCGATCCTTCCGTACGGAGCGATCAGCCACGACGCGACGACGGCATCGGCGTCGATCCTGCCCTATGGCGCGGTCAGCCCGCGCGTCGCTCCGTAAAACCGCTTATTTCGCGGTGTAACCGCGCTCGGCCATGATCTTCGCCACAGCCGCCTCGGCATCCTTGAACACCTGTTCGAGCGGCTGGTTGGCGTCGATGTCGACGATCGGAGCACCGGCATAGGTCAGGCGGGGCGTCACGGCGATCTTGCGGGCCAGGGCTTCCCGGCGATGATCCGGCTTGCGTGCGAAGGCGGTATCGACGTCGACGTTGAGGCGCAGCACGAGGTCCGGGCGATGGCTCGCCATCCACTCGAACACCGCCTTTTCACGACGCGCCAGGGCGAGCACAACCGGTGACCCGCCCGAGGTCTCGGGAAACCCGGGGCCATCGTAGGCGCCCGGCACGGACACTTGCGGAAAACGATCGGTCACCACGATGAGCCCACGCTCACGCATGGCGAGCATCCGCTTGAAACGGAGCTTGCGTCGCAAGGTGAAGGCCGTGATGACCAGTGCCGGCAACAGCGTGGGTTGCTTGTCTTCCTTGAGGCGACGGTTCACATCGTCCGCCTTTCGGTTGATCACCCGGTCCAGGACGCCGCCGACCAGCGGCAACTGGCCGATGGCGCGACCCACGTTTCCCGACTGCTTGCCCAGGTGGGCCCGGCCTGCCGGACCGTAACGGCCGATCCACTCGAGGATGTGGTCACCGACGGTGGACTTGCCCGAGCCATCGCTACCGATTATCGCAATCAGCGGCGCCATTGCGCCGGATTCTGCCCGCATTACCGTACCCGCGTTAATAAATGTGTCATTGAAATGATACCAGCGTGTAGCCACATTGAGACAATTCGTAGGCCGCATCTTCGCGTTTGTGAAGGCGAAGTTGCACTCAGGTAGACGCAAGTATGAACAATGTAATAAAATTGTTGCCGTCAAGCACAAACCGGGGATCTGGTGTGCCTAGTCCTTCCTTACTCAATGCCTCGCGCTCCCTGCCTGTCATCGCCCTCACCGGGAGCGATGGTTCGGGCAAGTCGACGCTGCAAGCGAATCTCGTCGCCCATCTGCGTGAGCACGGTCCGACCGAGGCCCTGTACCTGGGCCAATCATCGGGCCGCATCGGTGAATGGATTGCGACGCTGCCGATTATCGGCAAGTCCTTCAACCGTTACCTGCTAAGCAAGTCGGACAAGGTCCACGACCGCCCGTCCGCGCCTCCCGGCAACGTGACCGCCCTGGCCATCTATCTGCTTTCCCGTTGGCGCGCCCACAAGTTCGGTCGCATGCTGGCCATGGCCAGCCGTGGCGTCCTCGTGGTGACCGACCGCTACCCGCAGGCCGAGAAAGCCGGTTTCAGTTTCGATGGCCCCCAGCTGGCGAAGACCGAAGGCGGCAACTGGTGGGTCCGTCGCCTGCGTGCGAGCGAGCGTCGCCTCTACGATTGGATGGCTGCCAGCGTTCCCATGCTGGTGATCCGCCTCAATGTCGACGCGGAAACCGCGCACGCCCGTAAGCCCGACCACAAACTGTCGTCGCTGCGCGAAAAGGCCGCAGGCTTTCCGCTGCTCCGCTTCAACGGCGCGTCCATTCTCGACCTCGATGCACGTGACGAAGCGGCTTCGGTGCTGAAGGATTCGCTCAGCGCGATTCACGCGGCACTCAACGCAACGCCGGCCCAGGTGGCCGCCGCGTGACGGCAGGTTCGATGAACACCGTCCATGGACTCATTGCGGTCGTCGGTTGCGACGGCACCGGCAAGTCGACGCTTACCCACGACCTGGTGAAGGTGCTGGGTCAGGACGGCCCCGCCGTGCGTCGCTACCTCGGCCTGGTGTCCGGCGAAACCGGCGACAAGATCAAGCGCCTGCCGCTGATCGGTCCTCGCCTGGAGAAGCGCCTCGCGGCCAAGGCGGCGCATGCGCAGGACATGAAGAACAAGCTGCCCAATGCCTTCGGTGCACTGGTCATGTACGGCTTGTCCCTGTGGCGTGCCGCCCACCTGCGCCGCGTGGTCCGCCTCGCCCAGAGCGGTGTGACGGTGATCACCGATCGCTATCCGCAGGCGGAAATCGCCGGTTTCCGCTATGACGGCCCGGGCCTGGGCATGGCGCGCAGCCACCACTGGCTGGTGCGCAAGCTGGCCGCGCGCGAGCAGGCGCTGTACGAGCGCATGGCACAGATTCGCCCCGCGCTGGTGATCAAGCTGGACATCGACCTCGCTACCGCACAGGGCCGCAAGCCCGATCACGGCACGGCCGAATTGAACGACAAGATTGCAGTCATGAGGCGGCTCCGGTTCAACGGCGCACCCCTCTTCGAGCTGGACACCCGCGTGCCCTACGCCGACGTATTGCAAAAGGCGCTGGGCGCCATCACTTCGCATACCTCGACGCTTCCCCTCGTTCACGACGCTGCCGCCTAGCGCGCGTCGCGACGAGGTTTTGCTGACCAACGCCCACCTTTTAGATAACCGAACAGACGTGAATACGATTACTCCGACGGCATCGAAAGCACCGCTGTGGCGCCGCGCCCTGATCCAGGGTGGCAAGCGCTTTCTGCGCTGGAGTGGCGACTTCCAGGCGAAGCATTCGCTCGTGCCGACGACGCCTGTACTCGGGAACGAGGTGTTCGACTGGGTGCCGAAGCTGGAAGCGGCCTGGCCCGAGATTCGTAAGGAGCTTGACCACCTGCTGTTGCACCCGGAAGACATCCCGGCGTTCCACCAGCTGTCGCCCGACCAGAAACGCATCTCCAAGGGCGACAACTGGAAGACGTTCGGCTTTTACATCTACAGCAAGCGCGTCGACGAGAACTGCGCCGTATGCCCGAACACCGCCGCGGCGCTGGACGGGATCCCGGGCATGCGTACGGCGATGTTCTCGATCCTGAAGCCGCAGTACCGCATTGCCGCCCACAAGGGACCCACCCGTGCGGTGATCCGTGCCCATCTGGGCGTGAAGGTGCCAAAGGACTGGGAGAACGTGTGGATCCGGGTCGACGACCAGATCCTGCACTGGCACGAAGGCAAGGTCGTCCTGTTCGACGACAGCTACGAGCACGAAGTCCACAACGATACGGACGAGTATCGGGCGGTGTTGTTCATCGACATCGACCGGCCCTCGGACAGGATCGGCACGCTATTCAATCGCGCGATCTTCGCGTTGATCCAGGCGAGCCCGTACGTGAAGGCCCCGTTGAAGAATCTTAAGAAGTGGAATCAGGAGCACAAGCGGGGCTAGTTGAAAGGGCTCAGAAAGGACCCCGACTTCTGGCTGTAGCGTTGCTGAAGCAACTTCCGTATTCTTTAACGAAAGATTGAGTAAATTCTTAACAAACCGACCAATTATGGTACCATTAGGTACAGTAACCTCCTGGAAACAACGTGGGAATGTCCCCATCTAGTTTCGGAGAACGCTTGAGAACGCGATAAGACCATGAGCGCAGACGGAAACATTGCCATCCAGGTCGGGCTAGCCACGCCCACCATGAACACGGTGCCCCTGCGCCGTGCGGACTTTGCCAGCCTTGCAGAAGTGCTGGACTACGCCGCATGTGGCGTCACGGGTGCCAACTTCTACGCGGGCGGCAAGCTTGATCTGGCCCTGCCCTACCGGACCCTTCGTAAAGAGGCCCTTGAGCTGGCGCAGCGACTCGCGACGCTCGGGCTCGAGCGCGGCGCCCGTCTGGCTATCGTGGCGGAAACGAACGCTGATTTTCTGCGTTTCTTCTTCGCCTGCCAGTACGTCGGCCTGGTTCCCGTGGCTCTTCCGTCGACAGTGAATCTCGGCGGCCATGATGCCTACGTGAAGAAGCTGCGCGGCATGCTGCAGGCCGCTGGCGCCTCCGTGGCCGTCGCTTCGGAAGGCTTCATCGGTTTCCTCGGCGAAGCCGTCGCTGGGCTGAATATGGCCAAGTGGGGCACGCCGGCCGCATTCGCGGAGCTGCCGATCCACAACGTCGAACTGCAGCCTCTCGGCCCGACCGAAGTCGCCTACCTCCAGTTCACCTCGGGCAGCACCGGTACGCCGAAGGCGGCGATGATCACCGAGCAGGCGCTGATGGCGAACCTGCAGGGTTCGAACAATCACGGCCTCGACCTGCGTGATGACGACCGTTTCGTGTCCTGGCTCCCGTTCTATCACGACATGGGCCTGGTCGGCTGTCTGCTCACCGTCATGGCGGGCCAGCGCTCGATCGATTATCTCGATACGCGCGAGTTCGCGATGCGTCCGCGTCGCTGGCTCGAGCTGATGAGCTCGTCGAAGGCCACGATCGCCTACAGCCCGCCGTTCGGTTACGAGATGTGCGCTCGCCGCGTCCGTCCGGGCGACATCGCTTCGTACGACCTGTCGCACTGGCGCGTTGCCGGTATCGGCGCCGAGCCGATCCTGCCGGAAGTGCCGGCGCGCTTTGCCGAACTGCTGGCTCCGGCCGGGTTCGATGCACGCGCGTTCGTGCCGTCCTACGGCATGGCCGAAGCGTCGCTGGCGATCAGCTTCTCGCCGCTGCAGGCGGGTATCGTCGTCGAGTGGATCGATCCGACCCACCTTGCCGAAGACCTCGTCGCGACGCCGGTCGCTGCCGGCACCGGCACGGGCTTCGTCCGTTGCGGCGGTCCGCTCCCGGGTCACGAACTCGAGATCTGGAACGATGCCGGTACGCAGCTCGCCGACCTGCACGTCGGTCGCATCATGGTGCGTGGTCCAAGCATCATGTCGGGCTACTACCAGCAGCCGGAAAAGACCGCTGAAGTGCTCGCCGCCGACGGCTGGCTCGACACCGGCGATATCGGTTATGTCGTCGATGGCGAAGTCGTCGTCACCGGCCGTCACAAGGACATGATCATCGTCAACGGCCGCAACATCTGGCCGCAGGACATCGAGCGCATCGTCGAGCGTCAGCCGGAACTGCGCTCGCAGGACGCCTCCGCGTTCGGCGTGCCGGGCCCGGGCGGCGCGGAAGTCGCTGCCGTGGTCGTCCAGTGCAACACCGACGACGTCGACGTCCGCGAGTCGCTGATCAACCGTATCCGTGGCGACCTCCTCGAAGAGCTGGGCATTGCCTGCCTCATCGAGCTGGTGCCGCGTCACACCCTGCCGCGTACGTCGTCGGGCAAGCTGTCCCGCTCGGCCACCCGCAGCGGTTACCTTGAGCGTCAGGCTCAGGAACAGGCTCCGCAGGCCGCCGCCGCGGCATGAGCGACGTTGCTGCCGCAAGGCAGCCCGTCGTTGCACTGACGGGTGCCACCGGTTTCGTTGGCACCGCGTTGCGGCAACAGTTGGTAGCTTCGGGCTACCGCGTTCGCGCCCTGTACCGCCCCCGTCCGGGGCGGGTCCTGAAAGACACCTTCAACGTTGAATGGATTGCCGGCGATCTGGCCGATGGGGCCGCGCTGGCGACCCTGGTCGAGGGCGCCGAGGCCTTCGTGCACTGCGCGGGCAGCGTTCGTGGCGCCCGCCGTACCGATTTCGATCGCGTCAACGAGCAAGGCGTCCTGGACACAGTGGAAGCCGCCAGGAACGAACCCGGCTGCCGCCGATATCTCCTTATCTCGTCCCTCGCCGCCCGCGAACCGCAGCTGTCCGACTATGCCGGTAGCAAGTGGCGGGGCGAGCGTGCGCTTGCCTCCCATGCGGGCCGGCTGGCCTGGGTCGCCCTGCGCCCACCGGCTGTCTACGGCCCCGGCGACCGCGAGATGCTTCCGCTCTTCCAGGGTATGCAGCGCGGGCTGGCGCCGATCCCGGGCGACGGTCGCGGACGGTTTTCGCTGATCCACGTCGCCGACCTCGCCTCGGCCGTGACGGCCTGGCTGGCGTCCGAGGGCGATTCGGGAAATACTTATGAACTGGATGACGGCCACGAAAACGGCTACGACTGGGACACCGTGCTTGGCACGGCATCCCGCGTGCTACGTGGTAACGCGCCGATTCGGCGGCTGACGATTCCCGCGTCATTACTGCGACTTATCGGTGGGGTTAATCTCGCCGCGGCGCGCGTCTTCGGATACGCACCGATGCTCACCCTCGGCAAGGTGCGCGAAGTCACGCACGCCGACTGGGTGGCCGATGGCACGGCTTTCGAATACGCAACCGGTTGGCGGCCCACCTTTGGCTTCGAGCGCGGTCTTGCCGACACGCTCGGCAAACCCTCTGCCGCAACGAACGGAGTGCCCTGATGAATCATCAAGATGTTGTTGCGAAACTTATCGAGCTCGTCACGCCCTTCGCGGAAGGTCGCGTCCTGGACATCAACGAAAGCACAGGCATCACCAGTGAGCTGGGACTGGATTCCCTGAAGGTCATGGACCTGGTCGTGGCGGTCGAGGACGAGTTCGACATTTCCGTGCCGATCAATGCATTGGCGGAAGTGCGGACCGTTGGCGACTTTGCGTCGCTGATCCAGAAATCCGCGGGCTAGAGCGCTTCATCGAGCGCACTCCGACGCGTCACTGTTCCAGCATTCCACGGGCAAACATCGCATGAAAGAGAATTCCAGGCTGAAGGCGGTTCGTGCCGTCCGGCAGGAGCTGGCGCAGGTCGGCATCGACCCGTTCGGCGTCCAGATCGACCGGATCGTTTCGCCCACCGAGGGCATCATCGATGGTCGGCCGACCATCCTCGCCGGTACCAACAACTACCTCGGCATGACCTTCGATGCGGACTGCGTCGCCTCGGCGCGTGAAGCGCTGGAAACGGCGGGTACCGGCACCACCGGCTCGCGCATGGCCAATGGCAGCTACGCCTCGCACCGCGAGCTCGAGCTGGATCTGGCCCGCTTCTACGGCAAGCGCGACGCCATCGTCTTCTCGACCGGCTACCAGGCCAACCTGGGCATGATCTCGGCCCTGGCTGGCCCGGGCGACACCGTGATGATCGATGCCGACAGCCACGCCAGCATCTATGACGGCTGCACGCTGGCCGGCGCGAACACGATCCGCTTCCGCCACAACGATGCCGACGACCTGGCCAAGCGCATGCGCCGCCTCGGCGACGAGGCAGCCAATGCCCTGATCATCGTGGAAGGCGTCTACAGCATGCTCGGCGACCGCGCACCGCTGCGCGACTTCGTCCGCGTGAAGAACGAATTCGGCGCGACCCTGATGGTCGACGAAGCCCATTCGATGGGCGTCCTCGGCGAGAAGGGTCGTGGCCTGGCCGAAGTGGATGGTGTGCTCGACGACATCGACTACGTGGTCGGCACCTTCAGCAAGAGTCTCGGCAACACCGGTGGTTTCTGCGTCGGTGACTCGGTCGACATGGACGTGCTGCGTTACGCCAGCCGCCCGTACGTGTTCACGGCCTCGCTCGCGCCTGCCACCATCGCCGCGACACGTACCGCCCTGCGCAAGCTCGAAGCCGCCAGCGATCGTCGCGAGCGCCTGCAGGCCAACGCAGAGCGTCTGCACGCCGGCCTGTCCGCACTGGGCTTCCGTCTGGGTGCGCCGGCCAATGCCGTCGTCGCCGTGCTCGTCGGCGAGAAGCTGGAAGCGCTGCGCTTCTGGGACCACCTGCTAAAGGCGGGTGTGTACGTGAACCTCATGGTGCCACCGGCAACGCCGGGCAACGAATCGCTGCTCCGCTGCAGCGTCAGCGCCGCGCATACGTTCGAACAGATCGATGCCATCTGTGCCGCCTTCGGCAGCTGGAACGGCGCACGCGCATGAAGCACTGGTTCTCCGATGGCGCGTTTCGCGCCATCGTGCGCAACGCATCCATCCTCGGTTCAAGCAACGTCGTCAGCGCGTTGCTGAGCCTGTTGGCCCTGGGTTGCGCAGGCCGTGGCATGACGCCCGCGTTGTTCGGCACGCTGGTCGTCGTCCAGGCCTATGCGAAGACGGTCAGCGACATCGCCAAGTTCCAGACCTGGCAGTTCGTCGTCCAGTTCGGCACGCCTGCCCTGACCCACAAGGACATCGCGCGCTTCCGTGACGTCACGGGGTTCTCGTTCGGCCTGGATCTGGCGAGCGGCATCATCGCCGCCATCGGCGGCATGATCCTGTTGCCGCTGCTCAGCCATTCGGTCGGCATCTCGACGGAAGATTTCTGGTGGGCCCTGGCCTATTGCACGCTGATTCCCACCATGACGGCGGCAACGCCGACGGGCATCCTGCGCTCGATCGACCGCTTCGACCTGATCGCCGTGCAACAGGCCGTCACGCCGTTCCTGCGCGCCATCGGCAGTGTCATCGCTTACTTCGCCCACCTCGGCTTCCCAGGCTTCCTGGCGACGTGGTACGTGTCCAGCCTGGTCGGCGACATCGCGCTGTGGATCTTCGCCGTGCAAGAGCTGCGCCGGCAGAACATCGATCATGCGCTGCGACCGGGGCTGTTCGGCCCGGCGCGCCGGATCAAGGGCGCCTGGGACTTCGTCTGGACGACCAACTTCTCCCACTCGATCTGGTCGGCGCGTAACGCCGGCAGCAACGTGCTGGTCGGCATCATGCTGGGGCCCACCGCGGCCGGCCTGTTCAAGGTCGCGCTGACGTTCTTCGACGCGGCCGGCACGCCCGCCTCGCTGATGCAGAAAAGCTTCTACCCCGAAATCATGCGGCTCGATCCGGCCAGCACGCGGCCGTGGAAGCTGGGCTTGCGCTCGGCCGCCCTCGCCGGTGGCCTGGGCGTACTCGTCGCGCTGCTTGTCTTCGTCGTCGGCAAGCCGCTGATTTCCTCGGTGTTCGGCGCGAAGTATCTCGAGTCCTACAGCCTGCTCCAGGTCATGTGCGGCGCCCTCGTGGTCTCCATGGCCGCCTTTCCCCTCGAGTCGCTGCTTTACATCGCCAGCCGCCAGCGTGCGGCCCTGGTCGCGCAGGGACTCGCGGCGCTGCTGTACGTCGGACTGCTCATCGGATTGACACATCACTTCGGCATCATGGGCGCGGCCCTGGCCTATTTCGGTGGTCAGTGCCTGGAAGCGTTTTTCTTCCTGGTCCCGACCGTGTCCGCTTACCGTAAGCGACATACGCTTTCGTTCTACAAGCCGGAGGAAGTGCAGTGACGAGTGGGCGTCGTGCGGGCCAGTGGCAGACCTTCCCGGCTGAGACGTTGCGGCGGTTGTTCGACGCCGTGGATGTCAACGATGCCGTCGATGCGCATGCCCCCCTGCCTGAGCCCATCGTCCTGGCATGCCCGGAAGATTCGATCCGGCAGTGTTATTCGCTGAGCCTGCAATTCTGGAAAGATGGCGTCATTCGCGCGGACGCGCTGCGCCTGATCGACAAGCTGCTTCGCAACGAAGGGCTGAGCGCCGACGAACGCCTCGAGTTCAAGCACATCCGTGCGAGATACAAACAGCTGCGCTTTACGCAACGGCTGTACAGCAGGCGTCACCGGTCGGACTACCTGTTCGACAAGACCACACGCATGCTGGGCAAGCTGCAGGATGCCTTCCGCGGTGGCCAGCGCGGTGACATCATCCGCAGCGGCTTCAAACTGCGCGTGTTGCTATCGAAGCCTGTCTGGTGGTTCGTCCAGCGTTCGCTGGAGAACACGCGCCTGGACAGCGAAGCGGGACTGATCGCGTTCCAGAAGGCGGAAATACGCGCGCTGAAAGAGGCCATGGCAGGTACTACCTTCGCTGGCCACGAGTTCCACACCGTGCGCAAGATCGTCAGCATGCAGGTGTCCTTCTACGACACCCAGAGAACGCTCGGTCCGAACGATCACGCCTACCGGATGTCGCGCTTCCTCGCGGCGATCAACGGCCTGATGGGATCGCGACACGACGAGATGATCGCGGAGGCCCTATCGGGCCGACGTCACTACGACACGCCGGCACCGCTAGCCAACGAAACCCGGTCTCGTCTCGAGACCCTGATCGCCCGCTACCCGCTCTAAGCTGGAAAACGAAAGCGTTTCGGTAAATACTTGCGAACTTCTCATACCCGCAAGCGGCATTCGCTTTCGTAATAAAAGCCTAAGGAAGCGCAGTAATGACCCGCAGTAGTGGGCCCACGTGGCAGAAATTCCCGGCCGAAACCTTGCAGCGCCTCTTCGACGCCGTGGCTGTCGACGATATCGTCGATGCACATGTCGCCCTGCCCGAGCCCATCGTGCTGGGCTGCCCGGATGAGTCGATTCGGCAGTGTTACGCCGTATGCCTGCAATTCTGGGAAGACGGCTTCATGCGTGAGGACGCGCTGCGCCTGGTTGAAAAGCTGCTGCGCAACGAGGGTCTCAGCGCCGACGAACGCCTTGAATTCAAGGACATCCGCGCGCGCTACAAGCATCTGCGTTTCGCGCAGCGTCTGTACAGCAAGCAACATCGCTCGAACCGCGTCTTCGACCTGACCACACGCGTCCTCGGCAAATTGCAGGATGCTTTTCGCAGCGGCCGGCGCAGCGGCATTGTCCGCAGCGGTCTGCAATTGCGCATTCTCTTGTCGAAGCCGGTCTGGTCGATGGTCAGGCGCGCGATGCAGAACACGCAGCTGGACAACGAAGCGGGCTTCGTTGCGTTCCAGCAGGCGGAAATGCGTAACCTGAAAAAAGCCGTGTCGCGTACCGCCTTCGCCGGCCGTCAGTTCCATGCAGTGAGAAAAATCGTAAGCATGCAGGTGTCGTTCTACGACACGTTGCGCTCGCTCGGTCCGAACGACCACGCGTACCGCATGTCGCGGTTCCTCGCGGCGATCAACGGCCTGATGGGATCCCGTCACGACGAGATGGTCGCCGAGGCCCTGTCGGGCCGGCGGCACTACGAAACGCCGGCGCCCCTGGCCAGCGAGACGCGCTCGCGCCTCGAAACGCTGATCGCGCACTTCCCCGCCTAAACGGCACCCGGTTTCTTGGCTTCTCGGCTCCTTGTGGGAGCCGCTTCAGCGGCGATAGGGTGCTCGCGACTAGCTGGCCCGCTGCCGCGGGATCGCCGATGAATCGGCTCCCACAGGATCCTCAGCGCGGCGATTTGGGATCGCGCACGGACGCGGGCTCCCAGCCACCGCCAAGCGCCATGATCAGGTTCACGCTCGCGTCGAGACGGCGCAGGCGCAGCTGCATGTCACCACGCACGCCGTCGAGCGCCGCGTTGGCGGACTCCACAACGGCGGGATAGTCGGCGACGCCTTGCTTGTACTGGTTGCGCGTGACGCGATCCGACTCGGTCGCGGCCTTGGCGGCTCTGGCCTGCAGCTCGGCGTGCGCCGCCAGCGTGCTGGTCACCACCAGGCCGTCTTCCACTTCGCGGAACGCGTCGAGCACGGTCTGCCGGTAGTTCGCGACGGCCTCGTTGAAGGCTTCGTCGGCGTTCGTGACCTGGCCGGTCAGACGGCCGCCCGTGAACAAGGGCGCGCGAATATCCGCCGTGCCGGTGGGACCCTTCAGGATGCCGATGCCGGCGGCCAGATTGATCGACGGCAAGGTCTCGGCCTTGGCGACGCCAATGCGCGCGCTGGCGGCCGCCATACGGCGCTCGCTCGCGGCGACATCCGGGCGGCGCTCCAGGAGGCTGGCCGGCACACCGGTGGGCACGTCGGGGATATTCGCGATGAACGCGGCGGGGGCGATGGCGAAGTCCGCCGGCGCCTTGCCGAGCATGACCGCGATCGCGTGTTCCAGCTGGGCACGGGCCGCCTTCGTATCCGCCAGCTGGAGCTGTGCCGCGCTGGCTTTCATGGTCGCGTCGGCCACGTTCGCGCTGGAGGCCTGGCCCTGCGCGTACTGGTTGCCGACCATCCGGTGCCACTGTTCGTTGGCGTCCGCGGACTGCTGCAGGAGGTCGATGACGGCATCGTCCTGGCGCAGCGCGAAATAGCTCTGCACGAGCTGCGCCTGCATCGACAACGTGGCGGCGGCAAGGTCGTCCCTGCTCGCCTCCGCGATGGCGCGATGGGATTCCACGTCGCGGCGAATCCGGCCCCACAGGTCGAGTTCCCAGCTGACACCGATACCGATGTCGTTTTCATTCTTGCGGCCGGACTTGAGCGTACCGCCCGTGACCGACGGCAGCGACGCGCCATGGGCCACCTCGATCAGCGCTTGGGCCTGGCGCACGCGTGCAGCGGCGGCGGCCAGCGACTGGTTGCTCACCGCCACCTGCGAGACCAGCGAATTGAGGGTGGGGTCGCCGTAGATTTCCCACCACTTGCCGGCGATCACGGATTCCGCGTGCGGGGCCTTCTGCGCGCTGGCTTCCTTGAAGGCGGCGGGCACGGGGGCCGCGGGGCGCACGTAATTCGGGCCGACCTCGGTGCAGGCGGCGACAGCCATCACGGCGCCCGCGACAAGCAGTGCGCGCAGGGCGTGTGCAGGAAGGCGCGCGCTCACTTCAGCGCTCCATTGCGGCCTGCCGACCAACCGGCGTCCCCTCGGGCCCTGAAACTCTGCGTCCATCTGCTTGCCCACCTGCTGAATCTGTCGAGATAAAGGTACACAACCGGGGTCGTGTAAAGCGTCAACAACTGGCTGACTACCAGGCCACCACCCATGGCGATACCGAGCGGGGCGTGCATTTCCGAGCCGTTGCCCCGGGAGATCGCCAGCGGCACCGCCGCCACCATGACCGCCAGCGAGGTCATCAGGATCGGACGGAAACGCAGGCGGCATGCCTCCTGGATCGCCTCGGCCGGCGTCAATCCGGAACCGCGCTGCGCGGCGAGCGCAAAGTCCACCATCATGATCGCGTTCTTCATCACGATGCCGATGAGGGCGAAAATACCGATCAATGCAATGACGTCCAGATCGGTCCGGAAGACGATGAGCGCGAACACCGCGCCGACCGCCGCGGAAGGCAGGGTCGAAAGAATCGTCAGCGGGTGGAAGCAGCTCTCGTAGAGGATGCCCAGGACGATGAACAGCGTGAGGAACGCACCGAGGATCAATGCCGGCTCACTCGACGCCACCTGTCGGGCGGCACCCGCCGAACCGGCGAACGTGCTGCGCACCGAGGTCGGCATGGCCGTGCGATCCACCGCGCGCTGAATGGCCTGGGTCGCCTGTGACAGGGAGACACCCGGTGCCCTGTCGAACGAAATCGTCGCCGACAGCGACTGGCCGTAATGGGAGATACCGAGCGGCGTATTGAACTGCCGTACGTGACCCAGCATCAGCAAGGGCACGTCGCTCTTGCCCGAGCCCGGCACCTGGATCAGGTTGAAGGCCTCCGGCGACTGCGCCTGCTCCGGGGCCACGCCCATCAACACGGGGATCTGGTCCGACGGCGAGAAGATCGTTGCGGCGCGCCGTCCCGCGAAGGCATCGCGCAGCACACCATCGACGCGGGCGTAACTGATGCCATATTGGGCGGCGGTGTCCCGATCCACGTCCAGCGAGGTCGCCAGCGCCGTGCCGCCGTTGTCGCTGTGCACGTTGCTGATCTGCGGAATCGTGGTCATGGCCTGGGCGATGCGTGGCGCCCACGCGCGCAGCAGTTCCGGGGAGTCCGCCTGGATCGTGTATTCGTTCGAGGCCCGGCTGCGGCGTCCGCCGACGCGAATGTTCTGGACGGAGGTCACCGTGAACGTGCCGCCCGACAAACGGGCCAGCTTGGCGTTCAGTCGCGCTGCCACCTCGTCGGCGCTGGCGTCCCGCTTCGAAAGCGGCTTCAGGGTGGCGAACAGCGAACCCGAATCGTGCTCGGCATAGCCAGCGACGCTCTGAATGGCAGGATCGGCGCGCACCACATCGAGGAACACGGCGAGCTTCGCCTTGGCCACCGGGAAGGAGGCGCTGCCGTCGGTGTCGAAGTCGCCCGTGAGTTCGCCGGTATCCTGGCGTGGGAAGAAGCCCTTGGGCACCACGACGTACAGGACCACGCTCAGGCACAACACCGCGAGCAGGGACAACATGGTCAGCGGCGCACGGCGCAGGGCGACGACGAGGCTCTTGTCGTAGGCCCTCTGCAGCCTGGCGAAGGCGCGCTCGCTCCACTCGAACACGCGGCCATGTGCGTGACGGGTGCTTTCCGGCTTCAGCCACAACGCACACACCATCGGCACGAAGGTCAGCGAGACCACCAGGGAGATCACGATCACCACGGCCAGTGTGACGGCGAACTCGCGCACGAACAGGCCGACATAGCCGCCCATCAGCAGCAAGGGAATGAATACCGCGATCAGCACGGCGCTCATGGACAGCACGGTGAGGCCGACCTCGCCCGCACCGACGCGTGCCGCTTCGCGCGGCGGCATGCCGTCCTCGATGTGGCGGGCGATGTTCTCCACCACCACCACGGCGTCGTCCACGGTGAAGCCCACCGCGATGGTCAGCGCCATCAGGGACAGGATGTCGAGGCTGTACCCGAGCAGGTACATCACCGTCATCGCGCCCAGCAGCGAAATCGGTGCCACGGCGCTGGCGATCAACGCCGCGCGCACGTCGCGCAGGAACAGCAACATCACCACGACGACCAGCACCACCGCCAGGGCCAGCGTGTGCTCGGCACCGCTCAGCGAACCGCGCACCGAGGTCGCGCGATCGACGATGACGCTGACCTTCATATCGCCGGGCAAGGACGCCTGCAGCGCCGGAAGCCGTCGCGTGATGCCGTCGATCACTTCGATGATATTGGCGCCGGCCTTGTGCCGGACCAGCGCCAGCACGGCCGGTTCGCCATTGGCGAGCGCCGCGTTGTCGGGTTCGCGCACGGTATTGACGACACGGGCGATATCGCCCAGCGAAACGGCGGTGCCGTCACGCCCGGCAACCACGAGCGAGCGGAACGCATCGGCGGTAGCGAGCTGGCCGTTCGTGGCTACCTGCAGGTAACGGTCACCGACCTCCAACGCGCCGGATGCCTGGTTCGAGACCGCCGCAGCCACGGCGTGACGCAGCTGTTCGAAGCCCACCCCGCGCTGGTTCATCGCGATCGGATCCAGGTCGATGCGGATCGCCGGCACGGAACTGCCGACGAGCTCCACGTCACCCACGCCGTCCACCTGCGCCAGCATCTGGCTGAAGGTCGTCGAGGCCACGGCATACATCTGGCCCGGGCTCGCATCGCGCGAGGTCAGGCTGAGCACAAGCACCGGGGCGTCGGCCGAACTCACCGCGCGATACGTCGGGCTGCCCGGCATGTCGGATGGCAAATCACCGCGAGCGGCATTGATCGCTGCCTGCACGTCGCGGGTGGCGCCCACCACGTTGCGGGAAAAATCGAAGCTGAGGCGGATGTCCGTCGAGCCACTGGTGCTGACCGAGGTCATTTCGGTCACGCCGGCGATGCGCCCCAGCGCCCGTTCGAGCGGGGTCGCGACGGCCGAGACCATCGTCGCCGGACTCGCCCCGGGCAGGCTGGCGGAGACCTTGATGGTCGGCACGTCCACCTCGGGCAGCGAGGCGATGGGCAGGAGCCGCCACGCCAGCGCGCCGGCGATCACCAGCCCGAGGCACAGCAGCGACGTCGCCACCGGCCGGTCGATGAAGAGCCTGGAGATGTTCATGCCCGCCGACTCACGCCCGCAGCCCGCGACGCTGCAGCACGCGCTCGAAGGCCAGGTAGATCACCGGCGTGGTGAACAGCGTCAGCAACTGGCTCACCAGCAGGCCCCAGAAGATGCCCACGCCGAGCGGATGGCGCAGCTCCGCACCCATGCCGCCGCCCAGCATCAACGGCAAGGCGCCGAGCATGGCGGCCAGCGTGGTCATGATGATCGGACGGAAGCGCAGCATGCAGGCCTGCACGATGGCATCGCGCGGCGCCAGCCCCTGCTGCCGCTGCGCGTCGATCGCGAAGTCGATCAGCATGATGGCGTTCTTCTGCACGATGCCGATCAGCAGGATCACACCGATGAGCGAGATCACGTCAAGCTCGAACCCGCCGATCATCAGCGCCAGCAAGGCGCCGATGCCCGCCGACGGCAGTGTCGACAGGATCGTCAACGGATGGATGTAGCTCTCGTAGAGCACGCCCAGCACGATGTAGACCGTCATCAGCGTGGCGAGGATCAGCCATGGCTGACCATCGCGCGAGGCCTGGAAAGCCTGCGAGGAACCCTGCCAACGCATCTGCATGCTGGCCGGCATCTTCAGCTCGCGCCATGCCTTGTCCACGGATTGAATGGCCGCGTCCAGCGCAACGCCGCGCGCGACGTTGAACGACACGGTGGCAGCGGGCAGCTGGTCGATACGGGTGACCACCAGCGGCCCCGTGCGCTCGCTGATCTGGGCGATCGACGAGAGCGGAATCAACGTGGACGACGGATCGCTCGCATCCGCACCGGTCACGCCGGCGCCAGCCTGCGGGGCGAGATAAACCCCACTCATCGCGCCCGCGGTACCGTCGGCGTTGGGAGCGGCTTCAAGGATCACGCGACGCTGGCTGGCGAGGGTCAGCAAGGTGCTCACCTGGCGCTGGCCAAACGCGTTATACAGCGCGTCACCCACGGCGGCCGACGAGATGCCGTAGCGGCTCGCCAGGTCGTGATCGACCTGGACGAAGGCCTCCAGGCCCTTGTCGTGCTGGTCGCTGGTCACACCCGACAACTTGCGGATGTTCTGCAGCGGACCGACGATGCGCGGCAGCCACTGGGACAACAGCGCGGGGTCCGAATTCTCGACCGAGAACTGATACTGCCCCGGGCTGACGCGATCGTCGATCGTCAGGTCGGGCACGGGCTGCATGTACAGCGTGATGCCTTCGATCTTGCTGGCGGCATCCGAGAGCCGCTGCATGACCTTGGGTACGCGGCTGCGCTTGCTCAGCGGCTTGAGATGAATGAGCAGGCGGCCACTGTTGAGCGACAACGCGCCATCACCGACACCGATGAAGGATGCCACGCTCTCCACCGCGGGATCCTTCAGGATCTCGGCGGTCAAGGCTTGCTGACGCTTGGCCATCGCGGCGAAGGACACCGTCGGCGAAGCCACGGAAATGCCCTGGATGTCGCCGGAATCCTGCGTCGGGAACAAGCCGCGCGGAATCACTACATACAACACGACGGCGAGCGCGGCCATGCCGGCGACTGTCACCAGGGTAGCGGTCTGGCGTGCGAGCACCCATTCCAGTCCGCGCGCGTACTTCGCCAACACGGTGTCGTGCCATTCCCTGCCCTTGCGGGCGAGGCGGCTCTGCTGGGATACCTCGGGCGTACGCCGGAGCATGCGGGCGCACATCATCGGCGTGAGTGTCAGCGACACCACGCAGGAAATCAGGATCGCCACCGCGAGGGTGATCGCAAACTCGCGGAACAGACGTCCGACCAGCCCGCCCATGAACAACAACGGGATCAACACCGCCAGCAGCGACAGGGTCAAGGACACGACGGTGAAGGCGATCTGCCGCGAGCCCTTCAGTGCCGCCGCGAACGGATCCTCACCGGCCTCCACGTACCGGGCGATGTTCTCGATCATCACGATCGCATCGTCGACCATGAAGCCGGTCGCCACGATGAGCGCCATCAGTGTCAGGTTGTTGATCGAGAACCCGGCCAGGTACATGACCGCGAACGTTCCGATCAGCGAGAGCGGGACCACCACGCCGGGGATCACCGTGGCGGCGCCACTGCCCAGGAACAGGAAGATCACCATCACCACGAGGACGATCGCGAAGATCAGTTCGAGCTGGGTGTCGCGCACGGCGGCGCGTACGGTCTGGGTACGGTCGGTCAGTGTCGCGACATCGACCGCGGCGGGTAGCGTCGTCTTCAGCTGGGGCAGCAGGTCACGGATGCGATCGACCACTTCCACCACGTTGGCGCCGGGCTGGCGGCGGATCGACAGGACGATCGCCGGATCCTGGCCCGACCATGCGGCCAGCCGCGCGTTTTCCGCGCCATCGGCCACCTTGGCCACGTCACCCAGCCGGACGACCGCGCCATCGCGATGTCCGACGGTGAGGCGTTCGAACTCGGCGGCCGTATCGATGGGATTGCTGATCGCGATATTCGACGAGCGCACCGGCCCTTCGAGGCTGCCCTTGGCCTGGTTCGAATTGGCATCGTGGATGGCGCCACGCAGGTCGTCCAGGGTCATCCCCTGCGAACGGAGCCTTGCCGGATCGGCCTGCACCACGATCGCCGGCTGCTGACCGCCCTCGAGGCTGACCAGGCCCACGCCCGTCACCTGCGAAAGCTTGGGCACCAGGCGCGTATCGGCCAGCTCACGGAGCACTCGTAGCGACAGGGTCGGCGAGGTCAGGGCCAGGGTCATCACCGGCGCATCGGCCGGGTTCACCTTGCGATAGATGGGCGGCTGCGAGATGTCCGGCGGCAGCAGGGGTGCCGCGCCGTTGATTGCGGCCTGTACTTCCTGTTCCGCGACGTCCAGCGGCAGTTCGAGGTTGAACCGCAACGTGATCGTCGACGCGCCGGCGGCACTCGTCGACGACATCTGGCTCAGACCGGGCATCTGACCCATCTGCCGCTCGAGCGGTGCCGTGACCGTCGATGCGACGACCTGGGGGCCCGCGCCGGGATAGGCGGTGACGACCTCGATGGTCGGGAAGTCGACTTCCGGCAGCGCCGAGAGCGGCAGGAACCGGTACGCGAACAGGCCGACCAGCAGGATCGCGATGGCCAGCAGCGAGGTCGCAACCGGCCTCAGGATGAACAGGCGGGACGGGTTCACGGGTTATGGCATTCCGGAGCGCTCGTAACGGACGCCGGTGCAGGCGTGGCACTCGCCGTGGCGGTGACCGATGTACCGGAACGGAGCCTGTCCGCTCCCTCGACGACGACCTTGGCACCGGCAGCGATGCCGGAGGCGATGACCGCCGTACTCGTGTCGCCCGGGCCGAGCTTGACGGGCACCACAGCCGCGGTCTTGTCGTCGTTGATCACATAGACGAAGGGACCCTGGGCCCCCTGCTGAACCGCTGCAGCCGGGACCAGGATGGCCTGCGGCAACACCTGGACAGGCAGCTTGGCCGTGACGAACTGGTTGGGCAGCAAGGCGTTGTCCGTATTGGCGAACTCGGCTTCGAACTTCACGGTGCCCGTCGCCGGGTCCACCTCGTTGTTCGCCGCGCGCAGGCGCCCGCTGGCCAGCACCTCGTCGGGGCTGTCGCCATAGGCGTCGACGGGAATGCACGTGCCCGCATTCAGACCCTGCAGGACGCGCGGCACCACGTTTACCGGCACCGAGAAGACCACCTTGCTCGGCTGGGACTGCGTCACCACCACGATGCCGCGCGAATCGGAGGGACCGACCAGGTTGCCCGGATCCACCCGGCGCAGGCCCACCATGCCCGCGATGGGCGAGGTGATCCGCGCGTTGGCCACCTGCAGGTTGGCCGTACCGATACGGCCCTGCTCCGATTTCACTTCGGCGGCGTACTGCGCCACCAGCGACTTCTGGTCGGCCAGACGCTGCGCTGAGATGGAATCCTGCGTGGCCAGCACCTCGAAATGCTTGAGCGTCTCCTGCGCGTTGGACAGCTTCGCCTGGCTCGCGGCCAGGTCGCCGGTAGCCAGCTGGAGCTGTGCCTGGGACGCGCGCGGATCGATCTCGGCCAGCACGTCGCCCTGCTTGACCATCTGGCCGCCACTGAAGGCGATGCTCTTGAGCACACCGTCCACCTGGCTGCGCACCAGCACGCTATTGGAGGGTGTCACGGTGCCCGGCTGCGACCGGTAGACGACGAAACCGCCCTGGCGCGCGGTGGCAACGACCACCGGCACGCTCTGGTCGGCGTCCGCCCCACCCTTCTTCGAACAGGCAACACCGGCGATCGCGACGACGCCAAGCAGGATCGGCCCTAGCCGAGAGAATGACGTGCTCATCAGAGCTCCTTCTCGTACACGCGATAGCGCTTGTAGTCTCGGCCGCCGATCGCTTCGATGATGTTACGCATGCCGTCGTTGTTCTCGAGGATCCACGACAGCTCCACTTCCTTCACGCCACGCGCGACGAGGTGATGACGCACGGCGTCGATGACCAGGAAGGCCAGGCCCGGGCCCAGCGGCGTGTTGTGGAACATCTTGCGCACGCCCATCAGCGGCACGCGTGACGACGTCGGGAACTTGACCTTCAGGCCCCACAGCAGCTTCGCCCAGTTGAACGGCAGCAGCGAGCCGTTGAAGTCCTTGATCACTTCGTTGACGTTGGGCAACGCGACGATGAACGCCGCCGGCACACCATCCACTTCGGCGATCTGGATCAGTTCCGAGGCGATCAGCACCTTGAGCGTGTGGCCCAGGTCCTTGAACTCCGCTTCGGTGAAGGGCACGAAGCCCCAGTTGTCCGACCAGGCATCGTTGAAGATGTCGCGCAGCGTGGCGAGCTCTTCATCGAACCGCTTGTTGTCCAGCGGACGTACCCGGATGCTCTGCTTGGACTTGCCGAGCAGGCGCTTCATCACCTTGGGTGCGGGGAAGTCCGGCTCGACGACATAGGCGAGCACGTCCTTGGCCTTGTGGTAGCCGGCCTGGTCCACACGCGCACCGTAATACGGCTTGGTGTGGCCCATCATGAAATAAGGCGAGGTATCGAAGCCGTCCACCAGCAGGCCGACCTCGTCGTTGATCGACAGGCTGAGCGGGCCGCGCACGCGCTTCATGCCCTCGCTGCGCAGCCAGTCCTCTGCCGCCTTGGTCAGCGCGTCGAAGGTCTCCTGGTTGTCCTCGGCGTCCAGCATGCCGAAGAAGCCGGCGTCATCCGCATGGATCTCCAGGTGCAGGGAGTCGATCTGGGCACTGATCCGGCCGACCGGCTTGTCGCCGCGGTAGGCGATCCAGGCCTTCCAGCGGGCGTGCTCGAACCACGGGTTGGTCTTGGCGCCAAGGTGCAGGCGGCGTTCGAGCGTCAGCGGCGGGATCCACGCGGGGTCGGAACCCAGGAAGGTCGCGGGCAGCTTGATGAAGCGATCCAGGTCCGCCTTGCTGTCAAGCGGGACAATGCGCAGCGAAGCGGGTGTGCTCACTAGTGAATTCCGGTTATCAAACAGGATAAAGCCCGCGCCAGGTGGACACGGCTACTCCATCGTCGTCAGGCTGAAAAGCCATTGACGAATTTTCTGAATGACATTTTAGGCCTGCCGGCGGCCATTTGAATACCCTGCGACGGCGTCACAGAAGCCTTGCGACCGGGGCATAGGTGCCCCACGTGCCTCGCGGCGCCCCATTCGCCCCGAACTGGCCGCATGAACAGGCAGGATCGTCCCGGATCGGGACCCGCCACGGTCTTGTACCAAATCAGCGACAGTTGCACGTGCGTGATCGATCGCCGCCGATTTTCCCCATTATCAGACCGCACGACTGCTTTCCTTTTCCTTTCAAAAAGACCGTGAAATACGCACAACAGATCTGCATTTTTCGCCTCTTCATTTTCTTTTCTCACGGCCGAAAACGACCCATCCCATGTCGCAAGGCCGAACCTCGATGTTCCAGCTTTCCAGCCTCACCATTCGCGCCAAACTGATCGCCGGGCTATCCGCTTGTTCACTGCTCATGCTCGGCATCGGGCTGATCGGCGCACACGGCGAACGCAACATCAACATCAATACACTCGACATCTATCAGGGCGACCTGATTCCAATCCTGCACATCACCGACGCACGGCAAAGCGTTCACGCCGACGAAACCGCCCTCGACGAGATGCTGTTGAAGCGCATCCCCTCCGCGGTCGATGCCGCACGTGCACGGATCGAGGGCGACAAATCGTCCGCCGATGCGGCCTGGGCCGCCTACTACCCGATGATCTCGTCGGACGTCGAACGAGAAGCCGCCGACGCCGTCGTCGGCCTCCGTCGAAAACTCGATGACCTGAATCGACAGGCCCTCACGGCCGCCACCAAGGGGGACTTCGATCCCGCGCATTCGGTGGCCAGTGCGGACTACGTCGCCACACTGAAGAGCTTCAGTGAACGGATTGGCATCCTTTACGCCGAAAACCTGGGCCAGGCGCGCGACTCGTATGAAAGCTCGCAGGTGGCGTACCGCAGGACCCTCATCGTCTCGGCCATCGCGATCGTCGCGGGGCTTCTCATTGCCCTGCTCCTCCTCGTCGGCTTGATACGCGCCGTGGCGACACCGATCAGGCAGGCCGCCGCCCTCGCCGACGCCATCGCTTCCGGTGAACTCAATCACGTGGTGAACGTGACGCGCCACGATGAGGTCGGCCATCTGCTGCTCGCCCTGGGACGAATGGACGAGCAGCTCACCGGTATCGTCCGTGAGGTACGTCGCGGCGCACAGACGGTCGACGGCGCAGCGCGCCAACTCGCCCAGGGCAACGACGACTTGTCGGGCCGTGCGCAGGAGCAAGCATCATCCCTGGAGGAAACGGCCGCTGCCATGGAGGAGATGACGACCTCGGTCCAACAGAACGCGACGCACGCCAGGGATGCGGCCTCGCTAGCGGCGTCCGCGCTGGAAAGCGCCCATGCCGGGCAGGAAGTCACCCGCGAGGCGGCCCTCGCCATGCATGCGGTCGAGGCATCGAGTCATCGTGTCGTCGATGTCATCAGCCTCATCGACGAGCTCGCATTTCAGACCAACCTTCTTGCCTTGAACGCGGCTGTCGAAGCGGCGCGGGCAGGATCGGAAGGCCGCGGCTTCGCGGTCGTCGCAGCGGAGGTCCGGCGGCTGGCGCAGCGTTCCGCCGCATCGGCGAAGGAGATCCGTGTGCTCATTTCCGATGTGAGCGACAAGGTCACCCACGGCAGCTCGCTGGTCGGCCTGTCGGCGAGCGCGCTGCAGGATCTCGTCGAGCAGGTACGTCGTACGGGCGTGCTCGTCGACGAGATTGCCACCGCCAGCACCGAGCAATCCGCAGGCATCGAACAGGTGGACGGCACGGTCGCGCTGCTCGACGAAGCCACGCAGCATACGGCGGCACTGGTCGAGGAAGCCGCCGCGTCGAGCCGCTCGCTCCAGGAGCAGGCCGCCGAGCTGCTTGCACGAGTCGACTTCTTCCGGATTCGGGGACCCGTCGGGGATTGAGCCAGTGCATTTCTGTGGGAGCCGGCTGCCGCAAGCACCCATTCGCCGATGAATCGGCTCCCACAGGCATCACGGATTCAACCGTGCCGGTGCACCGGCCCCTGGCAGAGGCACTCGCCGTCCTCGTTCGCATGGCCCAGCAAGGCATCGAGCAAGTCGCCCGATGGCGTCCACTGGCCGATCGCCGGATGGATCAGCATCGCCTTGCGCGCTTCGAGCCGCTTGTCGTTCAGTACCGAGGCGATCGCGGCACGCTCATACGCCTTGACCGAACGCACCAGCCCATTGACCGCATCGGGCAGCGGCGCGATCGGTCGCGGGATGATGGAATCCAGCGAGATGTCCGAGGCGATCTCGACGATATCGTCGTCCGGCAGGTCCGGCAGTGCGCCACGGTTGCGCGTGTTGACCACGATGCGCGCCGGTTTCGCACCGGTCAGGCCACTCATCACGTCGATGGCGATGCGGTGGTAGCCCGTCGCCACGCGGAACGGATCGCCTTCCAGGCTCACGCCCTGGTCGAATGCCGAACCGCCCTCGGCTTCCAGCTTCATGTACGAGCCCGAGCGCTGGTTGAGGTAAGCGGCATAGATATCCACGGCCGCATCGCCGTCGCCGGCATCCAGGCGCGACGTCAGGCCCGCCAGCAGGTCGTCGTTGAGACGCTGGATCTCGCCGCCGCGGCTGCCGCCCTGCTTGCGCTGGTTGTCGAGGGCACGCTGACGCTCGTAATAGAAGAACAGGTACTCGGTCGGGATGAGCCGCAAGGTGCGGATCATGTCGAAGTCGAACAGCGGCGCCAGGTAGAGCTGGCGCAAGAGGTCATCGTTGTCGAGCAACCGGTCGATGACCTCCTCGCCACGTACCCGCACGCCACGCACCCAACCCAGGTGATTGAGTCCGACGTAGTCACACTCGACATCGTCGGCCGGCTCGCCGAGCGCGCGGGCGATGTTGTGGAACAGCTCCGTGGGCGTGTCGCAAATGCCGACGATGCGTGCCTTGCTGTGGTCGCTCACCGCCTGGGTGATCAACCCGGCCGGGTTGGTGAAGTTGACCAGCCACGCTTGCGGGCTGAGACGTTCCACCAGCCGCGCCTGCTCGATGGCCACGGGGATGGTCCGCAACGCCATCGCCACACCGGCGGGACCCGTCGTTTCCTGGCCGGGATAGCCCTGTGCGATCGACGCACGCTCGTCGGAGGCCCGGCCGGCAATACCGCCGATGCGCACACTGTTGAGCACGAAGTCCGCGCCCTCGATCGTGTCTTCCAGCGATGTCGCGCCACGCAGCCGCAGGTCGCCGCCGAAGCGACGGACGACGGCCTTGCCGAGGTCGACCATGATCCGCAGTCGCGCAGGATCCGGGTCATACAGCACCATCTCCGCGGCACCGAGGGCTTCGGCCGCCTCGTTCACGCCAAATACCACGAGCGGTGAACGGACACCGCCACCTCCGATCAATGCGATCTTACGATCCGTACGTTTGCTCACGAAGGGTCCTCAATTGGGGGGAATGGGGGAGTGACTGAAGGGCACCGGCCGCGGTCGTACACAGCGCGCCACAGACGCAGCCGCGCTCGACACAGCCGTCGATGGACTCGCCATCGAGCAACCCGTCGATGACGCCCGCGTCGAACGCATCGCCGGCACCGGTGGAGTCGACGGCCTCGATACGCGGCGCTGGCACCCGGCGCAGACCGCGCTCGTCGGCAATCCAGGCGCCGCCGGCACCGTGTTTCATCACGGCGCGGCCAATGCCGGCACCGACCGACCAGGCCTCGAACGACGAGGGCTCCTCGTCTCCGGTGAGCAAAGCGGCTTCCTTCGCATTGGGAAGGAACAGGTCGACGTCGCGAAGGCTGGGCCGGTTGACGGGATCACGGAGCCACGCCGGGCTATACCCGACATCCAGCGAGGTCGTGCACCCGGCCTGACGCAGCAGGGGCAGCAGGATTTCGGCCAGATCGCGCGGCAGGGGCAGCGCGAAGTGCACATGACGTGCGGCGGCGAGATCGGCGAGGATCTCCGGCGAGGCCAGCAGTTCGGGCAGCGCGCGATTCACGCCGGCATAGGTGAAGAACGAACGGTCCTCGACGGTGGAGACGCTGACCGTGATACCGGTGCCGTCGTTACCGATTCGGATGCCTTCCATGCTGACGCCGAACTCGCCCAGGCGACTTTCGAACCAGTCGAGATCGGCCTCGCCGATCAGGCCGACCAGGCGTACGCGACGGCCCAGCCGCGACAGGGCACACGCGGTATTGATCGCGCCACCGCCGAGCTCACGCAGGTAGTTCTCGGCGATCACTTCTTCGCCGGGACCGGGCCAGGCGGGAAAGCCGCTGAAAACATGGTCGGCAAAGATTTCACCCACCACGGCGACGTCCCACGACTTCAGGGTTGCGGGAATGGCCACGTGTGGGACCTCCGTGCTTGCCACAGGAAAAGAAGGGTGCCTGCCACCACCGCGCCCACCGCCGTGACGATCGACGATGTGCCGGCCGTAGCGACCAGATAGAGCCAGCCGATCACGCTGATGACGATCGGCAGCGGATACAGCGGCATGCGAAAGACATCCGCCTCGGCGCGCCGTTTACGCAAGGCGACGACGGCGAAGCATTGCGCGATGTACTGGAAGAGGATCTGCGTGACCATCAGCGTCGCGATCAGGTGTTCCAGCGAGAGGAAACACGCTGCGGCGGATGTCACGCCGACGAACACCAGGGACACGGTCGGGAAGCCACCGCGCGGATGCAGCCGGGCGAATACGGGGAAAAACTGGCCATCGGCCGCCGCTGCGTACGGCACACGCGAGTAGCCCAGCAGGACCACCAGCGCCGAACCCCAGCTCGCGAGCAGGATCAGCAGCACGGCCAGCGTGCCGCCGGTGCGGCCATGGATGGCTTGCATGAAATCCGCGACGACCGCCTTCGAATGTGCCGCCTGTTCCCAGGGGAGCACGCCGAGGATGCTGAGATTGAGCCCGAGGTAAAGCACAGCCACCAGCGGGATCGAGATCAGCACCGCCATCGGAATGGTCCGACGCGGCCGCTTCACCTCCCCGCCCAGCATGCAGACGTTGTTGTAGCCACCGTAGTCGTACACGGCGATCAGGGCCACCGCGCCCAGCCCGAGCCAGAAGCCGTGCGACGAGTCGACGTGCGCCTGGAAGAAGTGGCTGGCCACGCTCATGTCGAAGTGCGTGATACCGCTGAAGACGATCCAGGCGCAGGCCACCACGACGATCGCACTGACGAACACGGAAAGCCGCTGGATCTGTCCCACCTTGCGGTAGAGCACGGCGGTATTGACCAGGCAGAGGCCGGCGGCGATGAGCGCCCTGCCCGTATCGCCCAGCGAAGGGATCAGGAAGCCGGCGTACTGCGCAAAGCCGACCGCCGCGCTACCGATCGATAGCGGCGCGGTGAGCAAGGTCTGCCAGAGGTAGAGGAAACCAAACAGGCGCCCTGCTTTCTCGCGCCCGTACGCCTCGCGCAGGTAGTGATACGGGCCGCCGGATTCGGGAATCGTGGAACCGAGTTCGGCCCAGACCATGCCATCGCAGAGGCACAGCAGCGCACCGGCGATCCAGCCAAGCAAGACCGAGGGGCCAGCCAGCGCCGAGAGTGCGATAGGGATCGTGACGAAGGGGCCGATGCCGATCATGTTCAGCACGTTGGCCGAGAGTCCGCCCCAGAAGCCGATGGCGCGTGGGGGCGAGGTCGGCGTGCCGGGGTCGGTCGCGGTGGCGCGCATCAGATATTCCCCGATGTATGCAGGCTATCGGCCGCGGTGATGATAGCGGGCGTCTGTCGATGCAGGTCGAGCACGAGGACGTCGTTGTCGCCCGCACGCAGCCACGGGCCCGGGCAGAACAGCCGATGCTGCGGACCGATGTTCCAGTAGCGACCGAGGAGCTGGCCGTTGATCCAGAGGTAGCCTTTGGACCAGGCGGAGAGGTCGATGTAGACGTCGCCTGGGGTTTCGATGTTGAGGGTTGTCTTGAAGAACATCGGGCCGCGCCGCGGACGGGTTTTCGCCGATGAATCGGCTCCTACCAGAACGGCGCCGCCGCCAGCCGCGATAGCCGCTGTAGGAGCCGATTCATCGGCGATAGCCCGAAGGCCATGAATCCAATCCCCCTCGAGCGGAATCGCCCAAGCCTCCACATCCCGCAACGGCACAGCATCAATCGATGCCGGCCCGATAAGCCCCTTATGATCGCCAATGCGCGGCCCGAAATTGATATGCCCAAAGGTATCGATGAGGATATCCAGCGTCCGCGGCGTAGCACCCCCCGCCGCAGGCAGCCGTACCTCAGGCTGCGAGTTCAACGAAGGATGTTCCACGCGCGACACCAACCCGACTTCATGCCCATCGACATGGACCACGGCGTAATCGCGCACGTTCTCCAGCCTGAGGACACTGCCCGAGTCGATGCGCTTGCGGTAGACCACCAGTCCCTGATCCAGCCCGAACAGGATTTCATTCGGACCCGGCGACGGTAGCGTCACCGCTGCTCCTGGCAGGTTGTCCCATAGCGAAGCGAAGGCCTGCGGTGTCACCGGTGCAAAACTCGCCGACGGTGGCACTGACGGAAGAGCGGCCGGCGTGACGCGCGTGACCTCCTCGATTACACGACGCAGCCGCATGTACTGCTCCGTCGGGCGACCGCGCTCGTCGATCGGCGCGCCGTAGTCGTAGCTGGTAATGACAGGCTGGAACTGCGAGCCGTCGTCTTCCGCATTCGACCCGGCCGTCAGGCCAAAATTCGTCCCGCCATGGACGACATAGAGATTGAACGAGTACCCCGCACGCATGATGTGCCGCAGCGTCGTTTCGTAGTCCTTCATAGCGAAGGTCGGCTCGCCCCAGTGGGTCAGCCAACCGGGATAGGCTTCGCCCACCCAGACCGGCGACTCGCCGGCAAATCCCCTGCCCTTCACCAGGTCGGCCACATCGGCCCCGTCGAGCCCCAACGCGGTACCCGCGGGATAGGCCTTGCGGCGCTGCAGATCCTTCCAGCCATCCGACACCGAGAACGGTCCGTCGATGCCGTGCTCGCGCCAGATATCGCGCAAGACATCGAGATAGCCGATGTCGTCGGCGAACATCGAATACTCGTTTTCGATCTGCACCATCAAGATTGGACCGCCGGCATGGGCCATGAGTGGCGCGATACGCGACGCGAGCGCAGCGAAGTAACGACGTACCGCTGCCATGTAGCGTGGATCATCGCGCGTCCGCAGCCGCGTATCCGGATCCCGAAGCAGGTAAGCCGGCAGGCCGCCGTTGGTCCATTCGCCGCAGATGTAAGGACCGGGACGCAGGTAAACCCACATCCCCTCCTCCGCACACAGGCGAATGAAGGCCGCGACGTCCCGGTTGCCGGTCTCGAAATCGAATACCCCGGGCTCACGCTCGTGGTGATTCCACATCACGTAGATCGCCACGGTATTGAGCCCCATGGCCCGTGCCATGCGAATGCGATGCCGCCAGTGCTCCTTCGCGATCCGGGCCGGATGCATCTCGCCGCTGTGCACGCGGAACGCCTCACCATCGAGCAGGAACTCGCGCTTGCCGAAGGTGAAGGCGTGATGCCGGCCGTCCGGCACCCTCGCAACGCGTATGCCAGCGGGCGATGCCGCCCACCCACGACCGGCAAAAGCCAGCGGGGTGAGCAGCGACAGCGCGAGGAAGCTTCGTCGATGCATGCTCAGAAGTTGTACTTCACGGTCAGCAGGGTGGTTCTGCCCGCATCGACGATATCCGAATTGGCCAGGCTGTTCCTGCCGATGTGCGACCAATACGAATACTGCTTGGTGAGGTTGCTGACCTGCAGGTCGAACTGCAGGCCGTTGGACATCGCATAGCCCAGATGCAGATCGACCCGGCGAATCGGCCGGATCCACAGGTCATCCCACGGGCTGCCCTGGTTGAGGAAGTCGTACGTCGACAGGTAGGAACCGGTGTAGTGGTAGCTGAGGTTGGCCGAGAACCCGTACTTCTCGTAGAAGAGCTCGGCATTGGCCATGCGCTGCGGTGCCGACTGCAGGCGCTCGTTCTCGAAGCCATCGCGCCCCAGGTCCACCTTCGAGTTCTGCCGCGTGGCGTTGACGCTGAAACCCAGTCCATCGAACGGCTCAGGCAGGTTCTGGAACTTCTGCCGATACGTCGCCTCCAGACCCACCACGCGTCCATCGCCGCCGTTGGTCGGCGTCTTCGTCAGCACCGTACCCACGCCCGAGGTGTTCGGATCGGCCTGGCCACCGCCGCTGTCGTAGATGTAGTTACGCAGCTTCTTGTAGTAGCTGGACAGCGAGACATAGCCACCGTTCTCGGTCGTCCACTCCGCGCCCAGGTCCACGTTGGTGGCCTTGATCGGCTTCAGGTTGGGGTTGCCGGTGGTGATCGTGGTCACGCCATCGGACACGTTGATCTGCGAGCCGCCGCCCAGCTGCACGAACGCAGGACGGGTGTAGCTCTGCCAGATCGCGCCGCGGTAGACGATGTTGCCATCGGGGCGGAAGTTGATGAACAGGCTACCGAGCGGTTCGTTGTAGATGGTGTGGTTATTGGAGAAGTAACCCGGGATCTCGTTGCCGTCGGCGTCCTGCGGTGTGGTCCAGAACGTATTGCGAATCGAGGTGTGTTCGAAGCGCACGCCCGGGATGACTTCCCACGGGCCGCTCTGGAACGTCGCCATGGCATAAGCCGCGGTGACGGCCTCGGTGCCGCGCATCGTGTCGCAATTGAAGTTGTTGTAATCGAGCTGGCTACAGGTATCCAGGTCACCCGGCTGCAGGTGATCGGCGATCAGGCCAGCCACCGCCGAACGACTGATCTGCGGTGTCGTCCAGTCGAACTTGCCCGGGAAGATCTGGTTGTAATAACCCTTGATGATCCCGAGGTCGTTCAACGTGGTCGTGCCATCGTTGATGCCGGCCGTTGAGTAGTCACGGTCAGTGAACTCACGCGAGCTGTCGCTGTACTTCACACCGAACTTGACCGACTGCAGCGGACCGTCTTCGAAGTCATAGCGGAGATCGAGCTTGGCGCCACCACGCTTCTGGCCCGAGCGGATGTCCGTCACCTCGCCATAATCGTTGGCGTACATGTTCTGCAGGTTGTTGACCGAGTTCAGCAGGCCCGGGGTCAGCTGCGGATACGGGAAGCCGTGACCGCCGTAGCTCATCAGCGAGCTCTGGTTGTAGGCGAAGTTGTCCTGCGAGTACTTGTCCTCGCGGCCGTCGATCTCGACGTGGTTCGGGCGATCGTTACGACCGATGCTCCAGAACACATTGGGCGAGATGGTCCAGCCGCCTGCCGTCTTGTCGGCACCCAACTGGATCGTCGCCAGATCGGCGCGCTCGGGGTTGGTTTCGTACCAGAAGCGGTTGGCAATGCGACCGATGTTCGGCGTGTAGACGCCCGGCGTAGCCGTCGGAACGTACGTCACATCCTGCGGAAGCAGCTGGCTGTACGTCGTGTTCTGCTCGGTGAGCGCATACGCATACGTCATGCGCGCGTACGCTTTGAGCGTGGGATCCACGTTCCAGTCGAACGAGATGTTGCCACCGTAGCGACGTTCGAAGCCGGATGCGATACCCACGTTCGTGCCAAGGCTGGTCAGGTTGTGCGCCGGGTCGTAACCCGCCGCGTTCTGCCCATCGGCCGTCGCATGAAGGAAGGCCCAGGAACCGTCATTGGAGGCACTTTCCGCGGCGCCGATCTCGCTGTTGGCGATGTTTCGATAGTCGTAATACCCGCTCACGTAGACGCCGAACTGCTTCTCCGCACCGAATTTGCCCTGCAGTTCGGCGGCGAGGCCGCTGCCGAGACCGCTGCCGCCGTAGTCGCGCGCGCGGCTCTCGACACGCCCGCTCGCGGTCACGCTACCGCTGAAATCCTTCTTGAAGTCAAAGGCGCTCGGCGTCCGGAAGTCGATCGTGCCGCCAATCGCATCGCCGTCCATATCGGCCGTCGAGGTCTTGTTGAGCACGATGGTCTGCAGACCCGACGGCGGCAGCAGGCTGAGCTGCACGCTACGGCTGTACGGCATGCCCTGGGCCACGTTGCTGCCGTTGACCAGGTTGACGTTGTACTCGGACGGCAGGCCACGCACCGAGGTAAACATGCCCTCGCCGCGCGCCGCGCCATCGATGCCGCCGAAATAACCCGACCCGGTCGTCGTCACGTTCACGCCCGACATCAGGCCCAGCGCCTCGGCGACGTTATGCACCGCGGTGTGCTGCAGATCGGCCGCGGACAGCACGTCCACGGTGTTGATCGCGTCCATCCGCATGTTCGTCGCGTCGTAGCGATTGGCCACGACGCTCAAGGCCTTCATCTGTACAGCCTTGTCCGGCTTGGCCGGTGTCGCCTGGCTGTCCGCCGCGGCTTTCGCGGGCGGCTTGGCCGACGTCGAAGACGCTGCCGGCGCCGCGTCCTGCGCGAACGCCGTTCCCCCAAGCACGGCACACAAGGCCGCGACCAGACACTTCTTGTTGAAACCCTTATCGATACCCACGACTTACCCCCACCCCGAGATGCATTTGAAAGCACGCACGGCACCATGCCGCGCCATGCGCAGTTCAGCTGACCAGCGGGTTCGTCGCGCGGACCGGACGTGAGCGGACGTGCACGCCAGCGCTAGCGGGCGTGCGTCGAGATCACGACGGACGGGTGAACGTGCCGATCAGGACGGTCGGACGATCAGAGGGAGGTTTGCGGGGGCGAGTAGCCGGCAACGCACTTGCCGCGGGAACGCAGGGCGCTCAGCTTGGCACGTGCGAGGATCGGCAAGCCGTCGGCCATAACACGCGCGAACGGACGACCTGCGACATGGCAGCTGGCGTTTTCATTTGAATTGGGCCGACGCATCGTAGCGGTCTGTCCGTCATTCATCGCGAGCTGCGAATCGGCATACCAGAGAGCATGCCGGAAGGATTACGCGTACGGACGTCCAATCGAACGCCGCGCGTGATGCAAGATATAGCGCACTGTAAAAAAGGCGTCAACTGCCAAAAATGCATAGGTGACAAGTTGTTGCGTCGCAGCAGCGCTACGTTGCCATCGTTCCTGTTCACGAAACATCGCCCGGACGCGTGTGACGCTCCTGCCATGAAAGTACCCTTCGACGCCATCGTCTGCCGGGCCATCCGGGAACGTCGCCTGCTTGTCGTCACTTATGGCGGAGCGCAGCGCGTCGTGCAGCCGCATGTCTATGGTGATGACCACGCGGGTGACCGACTGTTGAGTGCCTATCAGGTCAGCGGCCCGAGCGCCTCGGGCGCGCCGCGCGGCTGGAAGTCGTTTCGAATGGATCGCGTCAATGATGTTGTTCTCGGTGACGGACGATTCCACGGCGCACGCCCCGATTTCCAGAACGACGACGGTGCGTTTGCGCGGATCATCTGCCAACTCGACGAACCTTGAAGTCGTCGAGTCAGAAACCCTTCCATCATCTCGTCACGACTTCACGAATTCGGTCTCGACAAGAATCGTGACTTCGTCGGCTTCGAGCGGCACCCATTCGCCCACGCCGAACTCCGATCGCTTGAACGTCGCCTCGCCCGAAAAGCCCATGCGTGGCTGCGCGAATCCACGATAGACGACGCTCAGTTTTACCGGCTTCTTTACGCCATGGAAATCCAGAACGCCATCGACCACCGTGTGCTCGCCAGCCAGCTTGACGGTCGTGGCGGTGAAGGTGATCGATGCATATTTATCGGACTCGAAGTACTTCTGCGCGATGCGCTTGTCGAACTTCGGATCGCCGGTGCTCACCGAATTGGGATCGATCGCGATCGACAGCTTCGATGCAGTCGCCGATGAAGGATCGTATGAGAACCCGCCGTTAACGTTGTCGAAGCGCAGCGTGTAGCGAGACAGGTCCATATGCGCGAGCTTGGCCGTCACGGACGTGTGATGCGGGTCGAGTTTGTAGTCGCCCGCTCCCGCTGCCTTCGGATCCCGGGTCAGATTCAGATTCTTGTATTGGGAGACGGCGCTGGCATCTTCAGCCGGCTTTTGATCCGTCTGCGCGGCGACCGAAAGGGATGCAGCGACCAGAACGGTCAAGGCCACGGTGGAGACCATCTTGGGCAAGGGCATGAGGCGGGTCCGCTGAAAGTGGAAGGCTGACGGGTGCGAACACCCTACGCTGCCCTCAGCATGGCGTCATCCCAACGTTCGGCCTGGTGACCGTGACGCCGCTTGATCGGTATATATGTATCATATACGATTCGTATATTCTTCAACGAGACGCAGCCATGGGCATCGTCAACATCGACGACGAGCTTCACGACCAACTTCGCCGCGCGTGCACGGTTACGCACCGCTCGATCAACGCGCAGGCCAATTTCTGGATCAAGATCGGCATGCTCTGCGAGATGCATCCCGAGATGAGCTTCCAGGACCTCGTCGCGAGGGAGCTACGTGGTGCCGGAGTCACGTCACCGGTCCTCAAAGAGGGCCGTGCGTGATCAAGCAGCCCCGCGAAGTGGAGCTGATGGCGCAAGCCGGGGCACTCCTTGCGCAGGTTTTTGATCGGCTGGATCGCACGCCGCTCGAGGGACGGAGCACCCTGGAGATCAACGATCTTGTCGAGCGCATGATCGTCGACGAGCATCAGGCCCGGCCGGCCAGCAAGGGCCAGTACGACTTCCCGTTCGTCCTCAATGCGTCGATTGACAACGTCGTCTGCCACGGCATGCCGTCGGCCGATGACGTGCTCCGCAACGGACAGATCGTCAATCTCGACATCACGCTGGAAAAGAACGGCTTTATCGCCGATTCCAGCACAACCTATTTGGTCGGCGATGTGCCCTACCCCGCCCGGCGCCTGGTCCGCGCGACTTACGAGGCGATGTGGAAAGGCATCGCCGCGGTGCGCCCTGGTGCCCGCCTGGGCGACATCGGCCATGCGATCGCCCGTTACGCGTGCGAACAGGGTTACAGCGTGGTCAAGGAGTACTGCGGGCACGGTATCGGTCGTGAGATGCATGAGGATCCGCAGATCCTTCACTACGGCCACGCGGGCACCGGGCTGGAGCTGAAGGAAGGCATGGTCTTCACCATCGAACCGATGCTCAATCAGGGCAAGGCGGCCATTCGTTCGCAGCCGGACGAATGGCCGGTCTACACCCGCGACGGCAAGCTCTCCGCGCAGTTCGAGCACACGGTGGCCGTGACGCGCCATGGCGTGCGGGTGTTGACGCTGCGACCAGGCGAGACGCCGCTGTGCGCCGTATGATCCTGGACATCCCAAGTCATGATCGACGGTCCCCATGAAACGCATCGGCTTCCTCTCGTTCGGTCACTGGACCGACTCGCCGCACTCGGCGACCCGCTCGGCGCGCGACGTCCTGCAGCAATCGATCGACCTCGCGGTTGCCGCGGAACAGATCGGTGCGGATGGCGCCTTCTTCCGCGTCCATCATTTCGCCAATCAGCTGGCATCGCCCTTCCCGCTCCTGGCAGCCATCGGCGCTCGCACCAGCACGATCGAGATCGGTACTGGCGTCATCGACATGCGCTACGAGAACCCGCATTACATGCTGGAAACCGCCGGCGCCGCGGATCTCATCAGCGGTGGGCGGTTGCAGCTCGGCATCAGCCGGGGCTCGCCCGAGCAGGTCATCGAGGGATGGCGTCACTTTGGCTACGCACCCGCGGAAGGCGAATCGGATGCCGACATGGGGCGCCGGCACGCCGAGGTCTTTCTCCAGCTCCTCGATGGCAAGGGTTTCGCCAAGCCCAATCCCAGGCCCATGTTCCCCAACCCGCCGGGTCTTCTGCGTCTCGAGCCGCATGCGCCCGGCCTGCGTGAGCGCATCTGGTGGGGCTCCGCCTCCAACGCGACCGCCGTGTGGGCCGCGAACATGGGCATGAATCTGCAGAGCTCGACCCTCAAGGCGAACGAGACCAACGAGCCGCTCCACGTGCAGCAAGCAAAGCAGATCCGCCTCTATCGTGATGCGTGGACCAAGGCCGGTCACCCACGCGAACCACGGGTTTCCGTCCTGCGTTCCATCTTCCCCCTGATGAATGACATGGATCACGCCTATTTCGGGCGAAGCAAATCGACGGACCAGGTCGGCTTCATCGACAACATGGAAGCCGTCTTCGGCCGGACCTATGCCGCCGTCCCCGAGGTACTCGTGTCGGAACTCGCCGCCGATGAAGCCATCGCCGAAGCCGACACGCTGCTTCTCGCGGTGCCCAACCAGCTAGGTGTGGATTACAACGTGCACCTCATCGAGTCGATCCTCGAGCAGGTGGCACCGGCGATGGGGTGGCGCTGAAGGCACACCTGAGCAAGCGACACCGTCGGCGCGGTGTCGCCTGCGCCGTTGCCATTCCTTAGATCCCGAACAATTGGTTAGACTCTCGTCAACTCAGGGAGGTCGGCATGCAGGCAGGGAAGCGTTGGTGGGGACAGGTGAGCCTGGCTTTTGTGGGACTTCTGGCGGCGTCAGGGGCCCATGCCGACATCTACAAGTGCACGCGCCAGGGCCAGGTCGCCTACCAGGAGACCCCCTGCGAGGCCGGCGCACAGCAAGTGGCGCAGCAGCAGACCCACAGCGGCGACTTCGTCGGCTGCTGGATCACCCCCGACAACCGCAACCGGTATCCCAGCGTGTGGCGCATCGAAGCCATCGGCACGGGCCTTTTTCGACGCACCGCGCCGCAGGGATCGATGGGTTACATCGGCTCCTCCTCGGTCCTCAAACCGGCATCCTCGGAGGAGCTCGCGATGGTGTCCAGCATGGGCCCGTGGCGGGCCGTAGCCGGCATCAACCGCCATGTCGACGCGCCCCAGCCCGTGCCCTATCGCTATCGCATGCGCGCCTCCACCGTGTCCGACGAAGCGCTACGCATGCAGAGCCGACAACAGCTCGAAGGGCTCTACCGCGGCCAGGACAAATCCGGGCAGACCATCGTGTTCTTCCTGGCTCAGACAGGGGAGCGCCAACGGCTCATTTCGGCTGATTGCCCCTAGGAATGCCCCATCGAGGCCGATGACTCACGTGCCGCCACCTTCACCGTGGCGGCGCTACGTTCGCGGCATGGATATCGATGCCGAGATCATTTCGCTGTTACGCAAGCGGGCACCGGACGCCTCGATCTGTCCCTCCGACGTCGCCCGTGCCCTGGCGACCGGTGAGCACGCATGGCGCGCACTGATGCAGCCGGTACGAGACGCGGCAGCCAACATGGCGCGCAAAAGCCTCATCGTCATTACGCAAGGCGAGCGTCACATCGATCCCGGCGAGGTCGACCGTGGTCCTATTCGACTTCGTCGAGGACCGTCGTTTCCTCGACATTAGTCGCTCCGAAACGGGCCCACAGGAACTTACGAAGTCTCGTCGTGAGCAAGGAAGAGAAATTTCGTTCGTTTGCCGGATATGCTTCGGGCATCACGGTAGATTCGAGGCGTGGGCATGACGAATTCGATCCCCGAGGCCCGAGCGCCGGCACGCCCCTTGCGGCTGGCGCTGCTGGACGACGACGAGCTGCTGCGTGACAGGATTCTTGCGCCCCGGCTGAGGCAATTCGGTTTCGAAGTGACGGCAACGGGTAGCGCCGCCGAACTACACGACGTCGTTAGTCGGGGCGCGCCGGACATCTTTCTTCTCGACATCGGCCTGCCGGACGGCGACGGTTTCGAGGTAGCGCGCTCGCTCCGCGCAGCGGTACCGCGCGCCGGCATCATCATGCTTTCGGGTCGTGGCGATAACGTCGACCGTGTGCGTGGACTATTCGAAGGTGCAGACGCCTATCTGACCAAGCCGGTGGAACTCGATGTCCTTGTGGCCACCTTGTATAGCGTGGCTCGGAGGCTCGAACCCGCCGCAGTCGCGGCACCGGTCGGTCGCTGGGCCCTCAGCCCGGACGAGTGGTTCCTGCTCTCACCGTCCGGCGCGCGGGTGATGCTGAGCAAGAGCGAACGCCTCCTCCTCGATGCGATGCTTCAGCGCGCCAATCAGGTCGTTTCGCGAGAAGCCCTGATCGCCGTTCTGACCGACGATGTCCACGCCTTCGATCCCCACCGGCTCGATTCCATGGTTCACCGTCTGCGTCGAAAAGTGCTTGCCGCTCTTGGCGAGCCCCTGCCACTGAACGCGGCGCACGGCACAGGCTATGTGCTCCAGGCCTGAGCCGTCACACAGCTCGAGCGATGCCCCGCAAGCCTGACATCTCTGCCGCTGGGGTAATCAACGGCAGCATCAGACGAATGGTCGTCCCCTGCCCCGGCACGCTCTCCACCACGATCCGGCCACCCGCCTGCACGACAAGGTCGTAAACCACGCTCAGCCCCAAACCCGTGCCATGGCCGGCTGGCTTGGTCGTGAAGAACGGCTCGAACACCTGCGCGCGGATCGACTCAGCCATGCCCATGCCGGTGTCCTGCACCGAAATCGCCAGGACATCTTCCGCGCCATCCAGGGTGATCGTGCAGCTGCCGCCGTCGGGCATGGCGTCGCGTGCGTTGGTCACCAGGTTGATGATGGCCAACTCGAACTGGCTGCGATCGAAGCGGATCATCCGCGGACCCGACAGCAACAACACCCGCAACTGGCAATGCGACGGCAAGGACTGTCGAGCCAGCGGGCGCAGTTCTTCCAGCGCCGCCACCGCATCGAACTCCTCGGTCAGGGTGACATCGTTGCGACTGAAGTTGAGCAACTTGCGGCACACGGCGGTTCCGCGTCGGGCAGCCAGCTCGATCCCTTCCAACGCGTCCGCTACGGCTCGCGTATTACCGTCCATAGGCTCATCTTCCCCCGGCAAACGGTCGCGCTCGGTGGAAAAGCCAAGGATGATGTCGAAGACGTTGTTGACATCGTGCGCCACGCCACTGGCAAGCTTGCCTACCGCATCCATCTTCTGAGCGTGCAATAGCTGTTCATGCGTGCGCTCGCGTTCGGCGATTTCCCGCGCCAGTTGCTGTCGGCGCCGGTCGGACTCGAGCAGGCTCTCACGCAAGGCATAGATGCTGCGATCCACGATCAGTGCGATCAGCAGGTAGCTGGTCAGCGCCCGCATCGGCAGGAAATCGTAGATGGCGAGCAGAACGCCGACCGGCTCACCGGCACCCGAGGCCTTCAGCGGGTCCACACTCATGATCAGGATCAGCGCCTCGGCGGCATAGGTGATCCACAACGCTTTGCGCCCCAGCATCAGGCCACTCAGCGCCAGAATCATCATCAGCGTGAGGTTGCCATCGGTGGCGTGGTAGCCGAAGGCGGCATACGCCACGGCGCCGGACGCGAGCATGGTGGCGACGAACTGGGCCACGGCGGGCGGGAATCGTCCGCGACGGATCAGGTAGAAGCCCACCCATGCCGAGAGGGTCATCGCCAGATCGGTGCCGACGTCGATAGCCAGCGCGGCGGACGCTCCGATGCGCGCCCTGGCGTAGAAATGCTCCTGCAGGTACGACCAGTGAAGTCCGAACAGATAGAGCTTCGTCAAAGGAATCCGCAGGCCCTCGAAGACCAGCAGCAACTGCATGAAGCCGGCATTGCGCCGGTCGACCGGATCGTCGATCGGCGTGTTGGCAAGCCAGTCGCGGATACGGGACATCATCGTGCCATTCCCCTTGCTGCGCGGCGTGAGAACTCGGTGAGAACTCGGCCAGTCGAGCGTGTGTGACTTTGCGACGGATGTAAAGCTATCGTCGAGCGTCCGCATGAACCTGCGTCGTGCGGACGTTGTGCCGAAGGGGCAGTTCGTCACGGACTGGGCGCAAGAAGTTACGACGCACTACGGGCTCTTTCCTTCGGGGGTACTATGTCATCCATCATTGCAAGGCCTTGGCTGGCCGGTGCGGCGCTGTTCGTCGCCGCATGCGACGCGCACGCCGCAGCCGCCACCGCCACGGTAGGCAGCACCAGCACCACGCCATTGATCACCAAGTCGGTCGACAAGAGTCAGATGACCACGCTGCCAGGCAGCGTGCCTGCCAGGGTCCGCAGCAGTGCCGATGCCGGACCGATGAGCACCACCGAGGTGATCTCCTCGATGACCCTGGTGCTCAAGCGTAGCGACGATCAACAGAAGCGCTTCGATAATTACCTTGCCTCGCTGGACAATCCCTCCTCGCCCAACTTCCACAAGTGGCTGACCGCACGCCAGGTCGGCGAGCAGTTCGGGCCGAACCAGAAAGACATCACGGCGGTAAAGGCGTGGCTCGCCAGCCAGGGCCTGGGCGTGAAGAATGTTTCCGCCGACGGCATGCTGATCCGCTTCAACGGATCGGTCAGTGCGGTGCAGCAGGCGTTCGGCACCTCCCTGCACCACTTCACGGGTGCAGACGGCAAGCGACACTTCGCCAACGCGACCGAGCAGAAACTGCCCACGGCCCTGGTCCCCGTCGTCAGCGGCGTCGCTTCGTTGACCGACTTCTTCCCGAAGCCGCAGAAGAAGGATGCGCAGCCGGTCAAGCGCAATAAGAAAGGCGAATGGGTCACCGCCGGTGCGCCGTCGTCCGACTTCAATTTCGTCTATCAAGGCGATGTCCAGTACGACGTGGTGCCGGCCGACTTCGGCACAATCTACAACGTCAATCCGTTGTGGAACCAGTCCAGTCCCGTGCGGGGGGCCGGCGAAACCGTCGCCGTGCTCGAGCGCACCAATGTGCTGGATGCCGACGTCGCCACCTTCCGGCACACCTTTCTGCCGACCGACGCCAAGGGTGTCTTCACGCAGATCCATCCGGCGGGTTTCGCGGGCGACACGAGCTGTGGGGATCCGGGCACGAATGCCGATGAAGGCGAAGCCGCACTCGATGCCGAGTGGGCCGGTGCCGCGGCGCCCGACGCCAACGTGACCCTCGCCTCCTGCGCAGACAGCGGTGCCGACTTCGGTGCCTTCCTGGCCGCCCAGAACCTGCTGGAGCAGGATGCACCGCCGCCGATCATGAGCCTGAGCTACGGCGAGTGTGAATCCGTCAGCGCCGCCGTCGGCGATCTCGCTGAAGCCGCCGCGCTATGGTCGACCGCCGCCGCCGAAGGCGTGACCGTGTTCGTCTCCACCGGCGACGCGGGCTCGGCCGGATGCGACCAGAACCAGGTCGCCTCCAGCTTTGGTATCGCCGTGAATGGACTGGGCAGCACGCCCTATAACATCGCTGTGGGCGGTACCGACTTCGATGACTTCAAGAAAACACAGAAGTACTGGTTGCCGGGCAACGGCGAACTGGGTGCGAGTGCGATCAGCTACATCCCCGAGCAGACCTGGAACGATTCCTGTGCCAGCGCCCAGCTCGACAAGGTTCTCGGCATCGCCAATCCGAACAACGCCTGTAACTCGGCGGCCGGGGAGAGCTTCCTCAACACCGCCGGTGGCAGCGGTGGCCCGAGCTACGTCTGGTCGCAGCCGACCTGGCAGCAGGGCATCGCGGGGATCGATCAGAACGTCACCCGCGCCCTTCCGGATGTCTCGCTCTTCGCGGCCAACGGCCTTTACGGGCATGCACTGATTTTCTGCATGTCCGACAGCGACCAGGGCGGCGTGCCGTGTAACTACCTCGATCCGACCGACTCGCTGTTCAATAGCGCTGGCGGCACCTCGTTCGCTGCACCGGCCATGGCCGGTGTGCAAGCCCTTGTCGATCAGGCCAGCGCCAACCGCCTCGGCAACGTCGGCCCGACGCTCTACGGTCTGGCCCGCACGCAATACGGTACGGTCGCCACACCGGCGGCAGGCTGCAAGGCCAACGACACCACCTGCGTGTTCCACGACGTGACCGTCGGCGATATCGACGTGCCCTGCTTCGCAGGCACCGGCGATTGCTTCGTCAAGAAAGGCCAGCAGTACGGCGTTGTCAGCGATGGCGGCCGCGCCTCGCTCGTCACCGCGTGGAAGACGAACAAGGGCTACGACTATGCAACCGGCCTCGGCTCGGTCAACGTCACCAACCTGACCAATGCCATCGCCGCGAAGCAGACCCGTGGGCAAATCGTTCCCCGTACCTGGGATCTGGTCGGCGCCAACGACAGTGCCAATCCCGGCGTCGGCCTGAACTCGGTCCTCGACGGCAAAAGCACCTTGCTGCTGGTCGGTCCGAAGACCGGTAACGCCACCCTCGTTCGCTTGAACGGCAGCACGGTCCTCGACAGCGATACGTGGGTCCCCGTGCAACAGGGCTCGCAGGTTGCTGACGGCTTCGTGCCGGGCGACCAGGTGAAGGCTATCCCGTTCGACATCTTCGACGGCGCCCTGGCCAACCAGACGGTGATGGAGAGCGACAACGCCACCACCCACGAAATGAACCTGGCGATCTACAGCTACGGCTGGGCCGATTTCCGCTTCCCGTATCCGGCAGGCTGGAGCCTGGTTGGCGCGGGCCTGGTCGATGCCTCGGCCAAGTCGAAGCAGGTCTGGTTCAACGCCAACACCAGCAAGCTGTCGTTCTGGACCATCGACTGCAGTGGCACCCTGAAGTTCGGGCGCTTCGACAGCCTCGACTGCGCACAGAGCGTGGCCACGACGGTTGCCGCGCCGGCCGGCTTCACCCCGAACCTGGCGGACCTCAACGGCGACGGCATCCTGGATATCGTCTGGACCGGACCGAAGAACGCGATCAAGTACTGGATCAATAATGGCCAGGGTGGCTTCACCAAGAGCGACGGCAGCAATGCACCGGCGGGCTTCGCCTTCGTCGGCGCCGGCGAGATCGCCGGCAGCGGCAAGACCGATCTGATCTGGTTCAACGCCGACACCGGCAAGCTGCGTTGGTGGGAAATGGACGGCACGACGGTGGCGAGCACCAAGACCATCGCGGCACCGGATGGCTACACCGTCGCCACCATCGAAGACTTCGATGGCGATGGCCTCGCCGACCTGTTCTGGACCAACGCCAAGGGCAAGGCCCTGCTCTGGCAAGGCATCGGCGACGGCTTCGTCTCGCAGCAAGTAGCTGATGGCGAGGGCACCGCGTATGTCGTGCCGTCGGGCTACAAGGTGCAGATGAATCGGTTGCAGGGCGTGGTGAATGCGGCGGTTCCGTCGGGCACCGCGGCGCAGGTGGCGGCGGTCGCTACGCACTAATCCATTCTAAGCACGAGAGAAAGGGCGGACGGGAAACCGTTCGCCCTTTTTTTTACTCGCTATATTCACCTCGATGCACCAGGAACGTGACTGTGTAGTCCGGATCGGTCACTACCTCGCCCGAGGCCCGGAGCCGGTACGCCCCGCGCGCGGCTGGTCGAAATGAACGCGTGTCGGGAGGAAGATTGAACACGTCGCCCTCGCGTGAGCCTTCGAGCCGCAAAGCGATGCCGGATTGCTGATCGACTCTCGTGACACGTCCAAAGCTTTGTTCATGATTCTCAGGCTTGCCCTCAGCATCCGTGAAGGTTATGCCGATCAACAACAGCTTGCCGACAAGATCAGACGCGATCGAGTCATCCCAGAGCCGTGTTGCTTCAGTGTCTTCAGCCATTACGTCACGCTTCCCGCATTCAATCGCTTCGCGCCCGGAAGCGCTCTTATGACCGAAGCACCCTGGATCTCATCGAGACCGATGAGCAGCACGGCACGACCGTCCCAGAAAACAATCTCAAAAATCGCGCCGCTCAGCTGCGGCTTCAGCGGCTGCCCTCTCCAGAACGTCGTATTCCCGTCCGCCCATGGAATATCGCTAACCGCGAACGTTGGACCTGGCTGAAAAGCGTCCAGCACGCCCCAGATGAAACACGTCTCGCCTGGGACCCCATGGGCCAACAGGTCTGCGCCTGACAACCAACCCTCATTGATACCCTGAGGCCATGCAGTCGCCTCGATATCCGCGAGATGCCACATAAAATCGGCCGCCGTCACTCCCATGGCCAAGAAGATCTCAGGAAGATCCGGCAGCGGATTCATTTCAACAATCAGGTCCATGCACGGAATGTAGCGGCTCATTTCGACGTGCTCAACAGAGTCCTGAAGCGCGTCAGCTCGGCCCGATCCATATCCGACACGATAGCCGCTGGTTGTCCGCCCAAGGTCGTAGCATCAAGCACGTAGCCCTGCAACTGGACCGATTCAGGGGCGCCCGAACCCACGGTCGACGGCAAGACAAACACGTCGATCAGGTGTTTGCCATGGCGATAGACAAGCACCGGTATGCGGTCGCTCCCGGCGTAGTCGATACGACCGCCAATGAGTGCGTAGCCCTCGGTGGCAAAATCCTCCACCACGGGTGCCGTGGCGATCTTGCCCGCAAACCAGGGTTTTACCGTGTGTTGGTCCGTCGACACGACATCGATCGGCGACGTCGCGGCCAACGCGCGCCAGTGACTGGCAAACAGATCGCGGGTCAGTTGCGACTGCCCATCGACGGGGCCCCTGCCGTGGTTCCACGCGGCCAAGGTCGCTCCGCCCGCCACGAAGGCAAGCACCCATGAAGCGGCCATGGCCAGCCAGGGACGCTGCGTACGAGGTGCCTGGTGACTGGCTGCCGCCGCGCCTTCTTTCTCGATGCGGGCACGCAAGGCATCGGGCGCACCGTAGCGTGGTGCGTCCTTGCGCAAGGTGTGGCGTAACGCATCCAGTTCGATCAAGGCGGCGCGACAGTCGGAGCACTCGTCGAGGTGTGCCTCGAACTCACGGCCCGTGGCACGATCCAGTTCACCGTCGAAGTACAACGGCAACAGCTCACTCGCAGCTTTACAGTCCATGAGGGATCTCCTTCGTGCCGTTGTCCATCAATGCTTTCTGTAACAGTGCCCGTCCGCGAGCCAGGCGGGACATCACGGTACCGATGGGCGTTTGCAATACATCGGCGATTTCCCGATACGACAACTCTTCGATCTCGCGCAAGATGAGCACCTCGCGAAAATGCTCCGGAAGGTTACGCAGGTGGACCGTGATCACCTGCCTTCGCCGGGAACTGTCCAGGCGTTCCTCGATCTCGTCCGCCTCCGCGCGCGGCATCCAGTGCTCGGCAGCGACGGGATTGTCATCGATCGCAACGTTTCGTTTTTCCTTGTTGCGCAGGGCAAGTCGGGCGAGGCAACAGTTGCGTACGATCGCGAGCCACCACGCACGCGCATTGCCACCGGCATAGCTCTCCGAGGAGCGAGCCGCACGAACGTAGGCGTCGTGGACGGCATCGGCCGCATCCTGCTCGCTGCCCAGCAACCAACGACCGAGATTGTAGGCAGCGTCAAGATGGCTGAGCGCCAGATCATCGACAAACGCACGGCTACTCGTCGACATCATGATGACTGCGTCCCCATGCCGGTTAGACCCGCAACATACGCTGGATGACCCTGTCGCGGTCGAAGAATCGGTGCTTCAGGGCGGCACCAATATGACCGACCACAAGGATACACAGCGTCCAGACCAGGCACACGTGGAGCGTATCGGTAAGCAGTCGCAACGGTTCGTCCTTGCCGATCACTACGGGCAGGAAGCCGATCCCGAAGAAACTGACCGGATGGCCGCCGGCCATGCGGTGCAGGTAACCGGTAAGCGGAACCAGGAACATCAACGAATACAGCACCCAGTGCAGCGTATGGGCGGTCTTCTGCTGCCATGAGGGAATATGCGCGGGCAAGGCAGGTGGCTTGTGCGTCGACCGCCAGACCAGGCGCAACACGGCGAGCATGAAGATCAGGCTGCCGATCGAAGCGTGGTAGAACAGAACCTCATCGTGACCGGGGGCCTTCTTCGGGAAGGTTTCCATGAATAACCCGAGGCCGACGTTCGAGAAGATGAGCAAGGCAATGAGCCAATGCATCGCGATGGCGACCTTCGTGTACGACATGGGGTGAGTCGTCGAGGTGGCATAACTGGCTTGTGCGGGGACGGACATGGCTGGGACCTCGGGTTCACGGCACGGGAAGCGTGCCCACGACAGACCAGATCGTCCGGAGACCGGTTTTATTCCCGCCCGGTTGGAGGGGCCCGAACCCTCCCCTATACTGCCGCGCCACCCCGTTCGGTCAGCCCATGAAGTACCTCGCCGCCCTCCTCCTTGCCGCGCCGCTGGCCGCCACCGCTGCCCCGAACGTCTGCGCCGAGCGCGGCAACTTCGCGTCCCTGGTCGCGGTTGCCAGGAGCAAGGGGCTCGACGAGCGCTCGGTCACCGAAGCCGCGGCCACCGATCCGAATGCGTCGTTCGTGGTTCGCCTGTCGCATATCGAGATCATCCAGACGATGTACCGCGGCCCGGCAAAGTCGCTCTCGCCGCCCGAAGCGGCCGCGTCGGCACGTCGGACGTGTGAAAAAGCGCTGGCGAAGAGCCACTGAGCGACATGATCAAGCGAATCATGTTGTCGGCGCTCATCGGCGTGACGGTCACGCTTCTGCTCATTGCCTCGTCTTTCGCCGCCGACGACGCCGGCCATGAGACCTTGTCGAACGTCCTTTTCTGGCAGAACTGGCTTCTGCAGGCGTTGGTCCCCGCACCGGACATCGGCGCGGCGGAGCATCCGTTTGCCGAGGGCACGCCCCTCACCTTCATTGCGTGGTTTGCGAGCGTACCGCTCGGTTTCGTGATCTACGGGGTGGCAGCCTTCGCCATCATGCGAAGGCCCAAGCTGATCAGCCCTACGCCGCTGGGATAGCCGCCGTGCTCACGAGACGACGCAATCCACCGCGAGCGACGTCGGCAAACTTCGACGGATCGCCGAACGCGCGGGCGGTAAGCATGGCGCCGTAAATCAGCGAGATGAACGCCTCGGCTTCGCTGCTGGCGGCACCCTGAAGCCGGAACGCCCCTTGCTGGGCGCCCTTGGTGAGGATCGTTTCGAGCCACCTCGACAAGTCACGAAAATGGGCGCGGACACATTCCGCCAGCTCGGGCGGCAATGACGGCAACTCCGCCGCCAGCATGCCGGCAACACAAAAAGGCGCCGACGCATCGGCGATGCACTGCTCCCAATAGCCCGTGTAGAAACCGAGCTTCTTCACTGGGTCGAAGTCGTCGCCTTCGAGCAGGGCGATCTGCGCGACGATACCGGCGCGCGACTCTTCGACCACCGCGCGCGCCAGGTCCGACTTGCTCGGGAAGTGGTGATGGATGCTCGCCTTCCGCACCTGTACCTGCTCGGCGACATCCGCATAGCTGAAGCCATTGTAGCCACGTGTCTGGATGAGATACCGGGCTGAGTCGATGAGTTTCTGCTGGGTCGTCATGGTCGCAGCCTACCATCTAGTAGGCTGTTCATTCAATAACTGGCTGATCCCCTCGCCTTCCTTACCGCTATTGACCATGAACCCTACCTACTAGTAGGGTGTGCACACTTTCCTTGAAGATTTCCCCATGAATACCCTCCGCAGCTACTACTTCCTCCGCGCCGGCGTGTCCTTCGCCTGGGTCGCACTCGTCATCCTCCTGTCGAACATGGGCGTGCCCGCCATCGTGTCAGGCGCCCTCCTGGTCCTTTACCCCGCGTGGGACGCGCTCGCCAATTTCCTCGATGCGCAGCGATCCGGCGGCTTGCGTGCCAATCCTGGTCAGCGTCTCAATGCCGTGGTCAGCGTCGCCACCGCTGCCGTCCTGATCGTCGCGCTGATCGTCCGCGGCAATGCTGGCGGACTCTTCGTCTTCGGTATCTGGGCCCTGCTAGCTGGACTGCTCCAGCTCTTCGTCGGCATTCGTCGCCGCAAGCTGGGCGGCCAGGTTTTCATGATGATCAGCGGCGGGCAGTCGGCCCTGGCTGGTGTGTTCATGACCATCCAGGCGTTCGGTGACGCGCCGAGCATCGCCAAGCTGGCCCCGTACGCGGCCTTCGGTGGGCTCTACTTCCTGCTGTCCGCGTTGCGACTGACCTTCAAGCGTCCGACTTACGAGGCGTATCAGGGCAACGCCAACTGAGCCCCACTCACGCCCTGGGTGGCCTGCTAAAGTCAGGCCACCTACCTGGACGTTCTCCGCCGTGGTCACAAAGAAGAACGGAACCTTCTGGCTATCCGGCCTCCTCGCTGCCCTCCTCACCATCGTGGCCGTCCTTACGTACGACCATGTGTCGGCACGGAACCGGGAGGCAGCTCAGCATGCGGCGCAGAGTGCCGAGCATGATCCTCTGAGTTTTTCGTGGCCCTTCGGCTGGACGCCGATTCCTGAAAGACGAGTCCTCAATGCACATAACGAGATGGCGACAGCCGTCTTCATGGTGAGTGGTAAGAGGGTCGCGACCATCGTCGTCCTGATCGATCGCTTTACGAAGCATCGAACACTCGACGACGAGGTCGCACAACGCATCAAGGCGGAGATCAGGGTCACACGCAAGCAAGGCGAGGATGTGGACCTGTCGCCTGCGGCGCAAGACACCTGGCCAGGCCGCCCCGCTCTTCGATACGACGCCAGCCTTGTTTACCGCGGAACCAACCAACGCATTCACCAGCGAAGGATCTTCGCCGTGGGCTCCGAGAACATCACTTGCAGCGTGTGGTACGCAGCGAACGAGGAAGACTTCGATCGATACCTTCCTGACGTGGAGCGGGTGAAGAGCCAGGTGACCTGTCCCTGACCTGTTCATGCCTGCTTCCCACCTGCGCTAATCTGCCGGCCACACATCCATGGACTCAAGGACGGCGGCATGCGTGTTTTCCTCCAGTGCATCCCCCTGCTGGCGGTGGCGGCCACGCCCGTGGCCCTCGCGCAGTCGAAGCCAGGCGCCGGGCTCGTCGCCTCGGCCGGCCCGACGACGGTCGTCGCCAAGCTCTATAAGGACTTTGCCTGGGAGGCACTGGGTCCTACAGACAAGGCTTTCGGGAAGCCTCTTACACAGCAGCCTCGCAACGTTCTGGAACGCTACTTCGACGAGACACTGACATCCCTGCTCGTCAACGACGATGCCTGCATAAAACGAAACCGGGGTGCTGATTGCAATCTTGGCTTCACCCCCATCTTCGCCTCGAACGATCCCGAGGCGTCCGACCTGGACATCACGCCATTGAGTGGCGATCGTGTCGCCGTGTCGTTTACCTATCCTGGCAACGGGGAAAAGGTGGGCCTGGAGTACCTCACGGTGCGGACACCCAACGGATGGCGGATAAAGGACATCGTCTACCATAATTTGCATGATGAGCATCTTGCTCGCATGCTTTCGCAGCCGTTTCCCTAAAGGCACGACATGAATGAGGCCACTCGGATGTTGAGAGAAGCCCTCATCGGCCAGAAGCTCGCCGCTGTGACCTTCGTCCTCGACTATTTTCAGTTCCAGTTTGATGGGAGTGTATTGACCGTTTACACGGCGCCGAAGGCACACCTCTTCCAGGAAGAGATTTCCAACTACAGAGACGAACTCTGCGCGCTGATCGCGAAGATCATTACCTCAGTTGAGGAAATCCCAGACACTGCTATCCACATCGACTTTGGCGACTACGGGCGACTGACTATTCCACTGGACGAAGACTCGAAGCGTCAGGTCGAGGCAGCGATGTTTACGCCTTTCGGAAAGGCCCCATGGGTTTGGTGATTTGGAGCAACGTGATCAACCAGGAATTTCACGTCGCGCTGACACTCCGACCAGCTACATCGACGTATCCCCCTGTCCACGTCATCCGGCACCCAAGGAGCATGACGATGAAGCTTCGTCCCACCCTTCTTGCCCTCGCTGCGACGGTCATGGTCCTTCCCGCGATGTCGAAGGACGTGACCCTGCTCAATGTGTCCTATGACCCCACGCGGGAGCTGTACAAGGCCCTGAACACGGCCTTCGCCGCCGACTGGAAGGCCAAACACGGCGACACCGTGACGATCCAGATGTCCCACGGCGGCTCCGGCAAACAGGCACGCTCCGTCGTCGACGGCTTACCGGCCGATGTCGTGACCCTCGCCCTGGCCTATGACATCGATGCCATCGCCGACCGTGGCCTGCTGGCCAAGGACTGGCAAACCCGCCTGCCAGACAACGCCTCGCCTTATACGTCGGCCATCGTGTTCCTGGTCCGCAAGGGCAATCCGAAGGCCATCCGCGACTGGGGCGATCTGGCCAAGACCGGGGTGCAGGTCATCACCCCCAACCCCAAGACATCCGGCGGCGCCCGCTGGAACTTCCTTGCCGCCTGGGGCTACGCGCTCAAGCTGCCGGGTGGCAACGACGACAAGGCCAAGGCCTTCGTCAAGACGCTCTACGAGCATGTGCCGGTGCTCGACACCGGTGCCCGCGGTGCGACGACGACCTTCACCCAGCGCGGCATCGGCGACGTGCTGATTGCGTGGGAGAACGAGGCCCTCCTTGCCAAGCAGGAAGCCGGTGGCGACCAGTTCGACATCGTCACCCCTTCCATCACCATCCTCGCCGAGCCGCCGGTGGCTGTCGTCGACAAGAACGCGGCGGCGCACGGTACACGCGAGGTCGCGGACGCGTACCTCACCTTCCTCTACTCGCCCCAGGCCCAGAACATCGAAGCGCGCAACTTCTACCGACCGCGGTCGCCCGAGGTCGCCGCGAAATATGCCGCACAGTTTCCGAAGGTAAAGACGTTCACCCTGGCCGAGGTCTTTGGTGACTGGCGGAAAGCGCAGGCCAGGTTCTTCGCCGATGGCGCCCTCTTCGACCAGATCGGCCCGGGCAACTGACCATGCGTCGACGGGTCTTGCCGGGCTTCGGATTGAGCCTCGGTTTTACCGTCACCTATCTGGGCCTCATCGTGCTCTTGCCACTGTCGGCACTCGCATGGAAGGCCTCCGAGATCGGGCTGGCCGGCATCCCGCGGTTGTTGTCGTCACCTCGTACGCTGGCGGCGTTCAAGCTCAGTTTCGGTGGCGCGTTGCTGGCTGCGTCGATCAATGTCGTCGTCGGCCTGATGGTGACCTGGGCGCTTGTCCGTTACCGCTTTCCCGGCCGGCGGATACTCGATGCCCTCATCGACCTGCCGTTTGCGTTGCCGACGGCCGTCGCTGGCATCGCGCTAACAGCCGTCTATGCGCCTAACGGCTGGCTAGGCCGTTGGCTGGTTCCGCTGGGTATCCAGGTCGCCTACGCGCCACTGGGCGTACTTGTCGCCATGGTGTTCGTCGGCTTTCCCTTTGTCGTGCGGACGCTGCAGCCCGTGCTGCAGTCGCTGGAACGCGATGTCGAAGACGCCGCGGAGAGCCTGGGTGCGTCGCGGCTGCAGACCTTCGTCAAGGTCGTCCTGCCGACGCTCCTGCCCACCCTGTTGACGGGATTCGCCCTCGCGCTCGCCCGCGCGGTGGGTGAGTACGGCTCGGTGATCTTCATCGCCGGCAACATCCCGCTGCGCTCGGAGATTGCCCCGCTGCTCATCGTCCAGCGGCTGGAAGAATTCGATTACGCCACCGCCGCGGCGCTGGGTGTGGTCATGCTGGCTTTCTCGCTCGTGCTCCTGGTCCTTCTTTCCGTACTGCAGCGCTGGAGCCGGCGCTGGGCGGAGCAGCACGCATGAAGGCGCGCCGGTCCGGACGACCCGTGAGTGCCACGCGACGCATCGGCCAGCTGCTGATCGTCGTCGCTTCGTGCGCGTTCCTCTGCCTGTTCCTCGTGGTCCCGCTGGCCTCCGTGTTCGTCGAAGCCCTTCGTCAGGGTGCGCAGGCTTTCGCGGCGAGCCTGGACCAGCCCGAAGCCATGGCGGCGATCCGCCTGACCTTGCTGGTCGCCGCCATCACGGTACCGCTCAACGTCATCTTTGGCGTGGCGGCTGCCTGGGCCATGACCCGTTTCACGTTCCGGGGAAAAGCGCTGCTTGGCGCGCTGATTGACCTGCCGCTCTCCGTTTCACCCGTCGTTTCGGGCCTGCTGTACGTGCTGATGTTCGGCGCACAGGGCTGGTTCGGTCCGTGGCTATCGGCCCATGGCATCAAGGTCATCTTCGCCGTACCCGGCCTGGTGCTCGCGACCATCTTCATCACGCTCCCGTTCGTCGCGCGGGAACTCATTCCACTCATGCAGGCGCAGGGCAGCGAGGAAGAAGAGGTCGCCCGCGTGCTCGGTGCGAGCGGGTTGCAAACCTTCTTCCGCGTGACGCTGCCCAATATCCGTTGGGCGCTGCTCTATGGCGTGCTGTTGTGCAACGCGCGCGCCATGGGCGAGTTCGGCGCAGTATCGGTCGTTTCAGGACACATTCGCGGGTTGACCACCACCATGCCGCTCGAAGTGGAGATGCGCTACAACGAGTACAACTACGTCGGCGCGTTCGCTATTGCGTCGCTGCTCGCCCTGTTGGCCTTGCTGACCCTTGCGGTGAAATCCGCCCTGGAATGGCGCTATCAAGCCGCCGAGAATCACCGATGACACTCGCTCTCAAACGGCTGAGCCGCCACTTTCCCGACATCGCCGCGCTCGACGACGTGAGCCTCGACATCGCGTCGGGGGAATTCATCGCCCTGGTCGGCCCATCCGGCTCGGGGAAGACGACCCTGCTGCGCATCCTTGCGGGACTGGACTATCCCGACGAGGGAAGCGTCACCCTCCATGGCGATGACTTCCTGGCGGCGACGGCACGGGAACGCAACGTCGGCCTCGTCTTCCAGCATTACGCCCTGTTCCGTCACCTGACCGTGCGCGAGAACGTCGCTTTCGGCCTGCGTGTACGTCCCCGTCGACGTCGCCCTTCCCGTGACCAGATTCGCGCACGCGTCGACGAACTGCTCAAGCGCGTGCAGCTGGCGGAACTGGGTGGCCGCTATCCGAGCCAGCTTTCCGGAGGCCAGCGCCAGCGTGTCGCGCTCGCGCGTGCCCTCGCGGTGGAGCCGGACGTGCTGTTGTTGGACGAGCCCTTCGGCGCGCTCGATGCACAGGTGCGCACTGCCCTGCGCCGCTGGTTGCGCGAGCTGCACGAAGAACTGGAGCTGACCACCGTCTTCGTCACCCATGACCAGGAAGAAGCGCTCGAGCTCGCCGATCGCATCGTCGTCATGAACAAGGGGCGTATCGAGCAGGTGGGTCGGCCGCATGACGTCTACCAGGATCCCGCCACACCCTTCGTCTGCGAGTTCATCGGCCGCACGAACCGTATTCCGCTGCAACGCCGGGGCACGACGTGGGGTGCGGGAGGATGGTCCCTTCCGGCCGGCGCATCGGGTGGGCGATTTCAGTCAGCCGTGGCGTATATCCGGCCGGAACACCTGTCGCTCTCGGTGCCCGAGGATGAGCCCGCGTGGAACGCGCGGTTGCGGCATGTCTACCTGGCAGGAAGCATCGCGCATCTGGACATCCATATCGCCGAGATCGACCAGACGCTGGAGGTCGACGTGGCGAGCGAGGATCTGGCCCGGCTGTCGCTCGTTCCGGGTGCCGCCTTGCGCGTTGCGCCGACGAGGCTCGTCGCCTTTCCGCTGGATGAGACGCCTGCCGCGCAGCCTTTGGTCAGCGAACGCTGGGTGATGCAGCGTTGAGATCGTCGGCGCTTGGGCTCGACGCTGCGGGGTTCGCGCCTAACGGCTGTAGGCCGCTAAGCTGCCTGAAACGGCACGCCGACGCCTGCATCGCCTACATGTCATATAGATCAGTGACTTACTTGATTTCATGAAGTCGGCGGGGGCGGCTGCAGGAAACCTATCCACGACTCAGGTCATTATTTTTGCAACTGAATGTTAGTTGCAAAACCGGTCCCCCCGAGGCAATAATGCCCGCTCCTCAGGGAGACGGAAGCTTGGCCAAATCACGGAAGTTACTACTGAGGCTGAGCACCCACCCCAGGGATTTCACCTGGGATGAGCTGAGTACGCTCTTGAGACAGCTCGGCTTCGAGAAGCATGCGGGAGCGGGGTCCGGCGCCTCGTTCCATAGCTCGACAGACCCGTCGCGGGTCATTCACTTGCACAAACCACACAACCGGAATCCGCCCACACTGCTCGTTGTTTATGTCCGGGCCGTGCATGCCCGACTTCAGGATTGGGGCTACTACGATGACCAGCAATAACCGCCTCGCCTTCAAGGGCTTCACCGCCACTATCACGTTTTCAGCGGAGGACATGCTCCTCGTTGGCCAAGTCGATGACATCGACAGCTTGATCATGTTTTCGGCGGAGAACCCTGCTGATCTCACCACGGAGTTTCACGCCGCAATTGAGCAGTATCTTGCCGACTGCGCAGCGCGAGACGTCGCGCCAGAGAAACCATGCAAGGGAACGTTTAACGTCAGGATCGGAACGGACCTGCACAGAAAGGCTGCCGTGTCGGCTCGTCGCCGAGGACAGTCGCTGAATGATTTCGTCAAGTTCGCCATCAAGCAAGCGGTGGATGCCGCTGAGATGACCAACATCAGTACCGCAGTTCTCTTCGAACGTCGTGCAGCGCTGGTCTCGGACGAGCTATGGGGACCTGAAGCTACCGGGCTGTCGCGTGTACTCCTGCCGCAGTCATTTACAAAGCCGCACTGAGGACAACGCCGTGTCTACGATGGAAAAGTACTACCTGATCGGCTCCCGCCTTGCGGACATGCACCTCGACGAAAGTGTGCTGCTGGCTCAGTTCAATACCGCGCCTGACGTCGAGGCCGTTGAGGCCGTCGTTAAAGTCGAGGCCGTCCCCCCGGCGCTTTCCGGACAGAAGTTCGACGATCGCAAGGTTATCGAGATCGGCATCGTGGTGAGGATGACTTTTTCAGAAGGGGAATCGTCTCGCAAGAAGAAAGCCTCTTCAACGCGGGAAGGCTTTCGTATGACTTTTTTTGCCGGCTTCCTTGCTCACGACGAGAGGAACGACGGCAACATCGAGTTCTTCCAGGCCGACGTTCCGCAATACCAGCGCATGTTGTACTGGATGAAGCGGGACTACATTCTTCAGGTGCTTTCCCAGTCGCTCTATCGATCGGCTGTTTTTCCTCACGACATTGAAGACGATTCCACGCTTGATAACGCAAAACCGGTCACGAAACGTCGCAAGAATCCAGGTGGAAAGGGCTAAAGCCTTGCTCAGCGCCTCAATCGCTTGATCAGCGCCAGCGCATTTGGCACTGCCTCACCGCGCGCCGTATTGTCGAAGATGCACCACGCGTTCCTGCCTTCCGATCGCGCCAGGCGCATCCGCGATGCAACGCCTTCGATGAACACATCATCGTAAGCTGAGTAGTAGACCCGCGGCGCACCGTGCAAGCGGAGATACAGCAGCGCTGAATCGCCGGGCGGCTCGACACCAGCCACCGGCGAGGGATCCGCCCAAACATACGAGACGTCCGCTTCGCCGAGGACAGCCGCCCCCTTAGGTGTGAACCACGTGGCATGCCGCGGTTCGCACACCACAGGCAATGGCGTGTGCTTTCGCAGAAGAGCAAAAAAGGCCCTGGCCGTTCGCACATCGAGTGCAAGGCTCGGCGGGAGTTGAATCAGGATGCAGCCCAGCTTGGGACCCAATGCGGCCACCTCGCTGAGGAAGGCCAGCAACAGGGCTTCGCACTGCCGAAGGCGAAGCTCATGCGTGATCGAACGCGGCATCTTTACGCTGAAACGAAAACCCTCCGGCACGCTCGCCGCCCAACGGGCATAGGTTTTTTCCTGATGCGACCGGTAAAACGACGAATTGATCTCCGTGCACGGAAACACCCTCGCATACCGTTCCAGGTGAGTGCCTTCGCCCGGAAAAGACGGCGCATCCTTCGATGCAAGCGACCAGCCCGCGCAGCCGACCCACATGGCGTCCGACGTGAACCTGGGTAGAGGGTTGGTCATGCATCGCATTCTCGGCATCCGGTATCGCGATCGCGTGAACAGGGCGGTCCTTCGTTTCGTTCCTCAGGTCGAGTTGGCCGCAACGTGACTTCCGGCAGGGTATGCCGGCGGTTCCTGCCATTACGCTCGACGCTTACCCTTCCCCGGAACGTCATCATGCTTCGTGCGCTCGCCATCGCCTGTTGCCTCACGGCCGCCCTCCCCGCCATCGCCGCCGAGAACACCCTGACTCCCGCCGAGACTGCCCAGGGCTGGCAGCCCCTTTTCGACGGCAAAACGCTGCAGGGCTGGCACTCGTTCGGCCAGAAAGGCACGGGCAAGGACTGGAGCGTCGTCGACGGGTCGATCCAGCTCGATCGCGATCTCAAGGCGCCCGACGCCGATTTCGCGGATCTCGTCACCGAGAAGGAATACGAGAACTTCGACCTCAAGCTCGACTGGAAGATGACGGCCTGCGCCGATGCTGGCGTCATGTTCAACGTCAAGGAGTCGCCGAAGTACAAGTACACCTGGGAAACCGGCCCGGAAATGCAGATCGCCGACCTGGTCTGCACCAAGCCGGACAGCTACACGCTGTACGAGCGTTCCGGCGACCTCTTCGACCTGATCTCCTCGGACATCGAAAACGTCAACGAGCACGGCCACTGGAACGCCATCGAGATCATCGTCGACCATGGCCACGTGCAGTTCTTCCAGAACGGCCACAAGACCGTCGACACCACGCTGTGGACCCCGGAATGGACCGCCCTCGTCGCGAAGACGAAGTTCGCGAAGATGGCGGACTTCGCGAAGTTCCACAAAGGCCGCATCGCCCTTCAGGGTGGTGAAGACAAGGGCGTGCCGCCGATCCAGATCGCGTTCCGCAATATCCGGATCAAGGAACTCAACTGACGCCGGCGGCCTGCTTCAGGGCATAACGCTCGATCGCTACCGCGACGCCGTCTTCGTTGTTGCTGGTCGTCACATGATCCGCAACCGCCTTGACGGCGTCGATCGCATTGCCCATGGCCACGGCAACGCCAGCGAACTCCAGCATGACCAGGTCGTTCTCCTGGTCGCCGATCGCCATGATGCGTTCCGCGGGAACACCAAGATGCGCCGCCAGCGTGGCGAGTGCCCTGCCCTTGCCGGCTTCCGGATGAAGGATCTCGAGGAAGTCGGCAGCGCTCTTGACCACCGTATAGCGCTGCATCAGTTCGGGCGGCAGGCGGGCGATCGCCTTGTCGAGGATGGCTTCGTCGTCCACCATCATGAACTTGCGGAAGCGCCACGCCGGGTCGACCTGATCGACCGAACGGAACATCAACGGCGTGCGTGAAATGTAGGCATCGCGCACCGTGTGATAACTGATGTCCGCGTTCGGCGTCATCATGCTCCGCTCGTACAGCACGTGAAGATGCACGCCGAGTTCGCGCGCGACCTTCTCGCAATAGACGAAATCGTCGTAACCGAGCGTGGTTTCTTCCACGGAGGTCGTGCCGGACGCATTCTGGATCACGGCACCGTTGAAGGTGATGCAGTAGTCCTCGTCCCCGGCCAGGCCGAGCTCGGCCAGGTATGCCTCGATACCCGAATAGGGGCGCCCGGTCGCCACGACGATACGGATGCCGCGCGCTCGGGCGGAAGCGATGGCTTCCTTGACCCTCGGCGAAATGGCGTGATTGGAGTCAAGCAGCGTGCCGTCCATGTCGATGGCAATCAGGTCGATCATCGGATGCATCTGGTGAGGGGAATCCGCCATATTACTGCATTGCAGCAATGGCGACGCCGAGGGCGTGCCAAGAGGCCTTGGCGCTCGCTTCACGGGCGGGACCAGAGGATGGCTTCTTACCCGATGTCTCGGACCGCCAAGCCAGGAGCTGCCATGGAAGCCCGCGATCTCGGGAACACGATCACCTTCTATCTCCCCCAGCCTGGCGGCGGTGCCGAGCCCTACGCGGTGTTCCAGGATCGACAGCGTATCGGCGGATTTGCGACTCGGGCCGAAGCCATGCGCTTCGCCACGGATCGAGCCGAGACGATCCGCCAAACCCGCAACGTGCCCATTCGCGTGCGTCACGAAGACGAGGCCGGAGGCTGGCATAGCGCGGAGAACGTGTGATGATCGCGCAGGCCGCAGGCGCGGTATCCATACGGGGACTCTATGCGTTCGCTCGTGATCGTGACAGGGATAGCCATCGGGCTCATTGCATCACCTCTCTGGGCTAAAGCGCCCAATCTCGCGCCGTTGACGAGTCAACTGGAAAAAATACGCCAATCGCACGGCATCAACGAAGAGCGCGACGCCGGGCCCGAGTTCACGTCGGTCAAGCAGGCGTTGCGCGAATGGGTGGAACATCAATTGCCTCCGGCGCCTGGCGCGCCGATGCCCGATGGCACGACATTCGAACTCGACCCAGCTGATCTCACGACGCTTGGCACGCAACTGAGCCGCACGCTTGATCTCGCCGGATTGACGTGTCGCCAGCCGGGCCCGTCGGCATACCACTGTGGTGGCGATCCCCCGCGAGAGGAAAACGAGCGGGGATTTCTCGACGCGATCCACATCGCTCGCCTCGACGACCGTCACCTCCTGGTGATGACCGGCGTCGGCATGAAGTGCGGCTTCGACCAGTCGGCTTATGTCTATGAAGACGGTCCGGACCACCGTTGGCACCTGCTCTCTGCCATCGAACAGGATCGCTACAGCAAGGGCGACTACCGTCCGCAGAGCTTCCTCTCGATCGACATATCCCCTTCGGATACGCCGTGGGACCAACCCGCACCGCCGCCCCTCGTGGCCGCACTCGGCTACGAGCCCTGGTGCTCATCGAACTGGCACACGCTCTACACCAAGCTGTGGCAGGCATCGACGAGCACGACGACCCCGCCCGCACTGATCGACCGCGAGGACGGCATGCTCTACATGGGCGATGACTTTATCGCCGCCGCACACGTCTCCAATCACGACCTGCTGGTCGAATTCAAGGGAGCCAGCATCGACGGCGTTGCGCTGGTGCGGCGGCATATCCTGCATTTTCAGATCGGGCCGAACCACGCGGTGACACGCGTCGCGCCTGTCGCGCTTGATCCCCAGGCCTTTGTCGAGGAATGGCTGACCAGCCCCTGGACCGAAGCATCCCACTGGTCATCGTCGTCAGCCCGTCAGCCGGGTTTGGAGCGATCTCACGCGGCCGAGGGGCGTGGCAACCTTACCGGCGAATTCGACGGCCTGCCAAAGCGCTGCCGCAAGTCCGAGTCCGAGTGGCAGGTTACCTACGACGAAGACACCGCGAATGACACCCGCCCGAGATACTTCAAGGTCAGGTGGCTTCCGCCGTACGAGTTCAACCTCGTTGCCGCGTCCAGCAAGCCCTTCCCGGGTTGTGACCAGACCGCCGTGGCGCCTTCGACCATCGGCACGTTGTTTCCGTCGCAGGGGTGGACGCCTTGACCCGATGCCCGCTTCAGCGGCCTTCGGCCACCGGGAGGGTCATCCGCGCCACCACGCCCCGCCCCGCGTCGCGCGCATGCAAATCCAGCGTCCCTTCCTGGGCTTCCACGATCTGCCGCGACAGCGCCAGACCGATGCCGGCGCCGTGCGCCTTCGTCGTGAAGAACGGCACGAACACATTCCCGCTCGCCGGAAGTCCGGGCCCCAGATCGCTCACTTCGATCACCACACGCGCGTCGAGTCGACGCCAACTCAGGAGCACATCCTCCTCGCCACCGGCCTCCACGGCGTTGCGCAGCAGGTTGATCAGCACCTGCTCCAGTTGATCGCGATCGCCATGCAGGCTCACCGCGTCACCCGGCGCGACGCGGATACGCGTGTCATCGAAGAGCCACGCCACCCGCTCGCATAACGAAACCACATCCACCGTCGCCCGCTGCGGCGGCGGCAACCGGGCAAGCCGGGCGTAATGGCTGATGAAGCGTTGCAACGCAGCGCTACGCTGGCCGATCACGTCGAGCCCATGGCGAAGATCCGCGTCGACGTCGCCATCGAGCGGCTTGCCGGCACCGGGCAGGAGGCCGTGCAGCGTTTCCACCATCGAGCCGATTGGCGCCATGGAGTTGGTGATCTCGTGACTGAGCACACGCAAGAGGCGACGGAACGCCTGCGCTTCCTCTTCGCGCAGTGCCCGCTCCATAGGCTGCACCACCAGCAGCCGTCCTTCCTGGCTACGGCTGCGCAGCGTGGCATGTCCCACCTGCCAGCGGCCGGCCTGGCCGGCAAACTCATACGGAACGATGTCACCCGAGGCCACATCGAACAACGGGGAAAGACCGAGCACCTCCGCGGCCCTACCAAGCAGCTCGGCGGCCGGTCGCGCGAGGAGGTGCTCGCCGGCAGGATTGACCAGGCGCAGGCGACCATCACGCTCGAACGCGAACACCGCGCCATCCAGGGCCGCCAGCGTCTTGCTGAGCAGTTGCAACGATTCCTGAAGTCCCCGTTGCTCATCCTGGAGTCGCACCGCCAGTTCGTTGAAGCGCCGCGCGACGTCACCGAAATCATCGCGACGCTCCGCACCTGATGCGCGTACGCCGTAATCCCCTTCGCGCAGGGCTTCGAGCAGGTTCACCACCGTCTGCATGCGGCTGGGACGGCCGCCCGTAAAATATCCCGCGACGATGGTCAGAAACACCACCAGGACGAATAGCGCCGCCGCCTCCGCAAACGATGGCGGCATGCCGACTAACAGCACACCGCCCAGTGCCATGAGCGCAGGCAACGCGATGAGGATGCCGCCTGCGGCAGCCCTACTCCGCATCATCGCGCTGGAGTCCGTACTTCTCCATCCGCCGATACAGCCGCTGGCGGGTGATGCCGAGATGTTCCGCCGCACGCAGCAGGTTGCCGTCGTGACGCTCGATCGCCACCCGCAGCATGGCCGCTTCGGCATCGTCGAGGGTCATGTCTTCCATGCCGCGCGATTTCGTCGGCTTGCGCAGCCGGAGATCACCCGTGGTGACCCGATCGCCCCCGAGCAGGGCAGCGCGCTCCATCGCATGCGCCAGTTCGCGCACGTTACCGGCCCAGGTGTGTTCGAGTAGAGCGCGCTCGACGGACGCATCGAGCACGGGCGGATCGCGACGATATCGGCGACTCGCGGCGGCGAGGTAGTGACGCGCAAGCGGCACGATGTCATCACGACGTTCGCGCAGCGGCGGCAGGCGTAGCGGAAAGACGCTGAGGCGGTAAAGCAGATCCTCTCGAAAGCGCCCCGCATCGACTTCGACGTCGAGGTCGGCGTTGGTGGCTGCGATCACGCGCACGTCCACGCGTTGCGTGCGTGAAGCGCCCAGGCGCTCGAACTCACCGCCTTCCAGCACGCGCAGCAGCTTGGGCTGCTGTTCCAGCGGCAGGTTGCCGATCTCGTCGAGAAACAAGCTGCCACCGTCCGCCGTCTCGAATCGGCCGGCGCGATCCTGCCGTGCATCGGTATAGGCACCCTTGACGTGGCCGAACAGCTCGGCCTCGAACAGCGTCGGTGCCAGACCACCGATATCCACCTTGACGAACGGTCGCGCGCGGCGCGGCGACAACCGATGGATACGCTTGGCGAGCACGCTCTTGCCGCTGCCGTTTTCCCCCAGCAAAAGAACGGCGGCGTCGCTCGTCGCGATGCGCGCGACGTCGTCCATCAGTCGGCGCATCGCCAGCGACTCGGCCACGAAGATCTCGCCATCGTCGAGCAGCAAGGCCTGGGCGTCGCTCAGGCGGCGGACGTCGCGCTCCCGTTGTTTCAGCGCGATGCGTGATTCGAGCACGCTGAGCAGCCGCGCGTTCTGCCAGGGCTTCTCGATGAAATCGACCGCGCCCTCGCGCATGGCCTCCACTGCCAGCTCGATGCTGGCCCAGGCGGTCATGGCGATCACCGGAAGGTCGGGTTTGCGGGTGGTGAGCTCGCGGATGAGCGCGAGGCCTTCCTCGCCGGAGGTGGTATCACGGCCGTAGTTCATATCGACGAGGACCGCGGCGAGATCGTCGCCCTGGATCATCGACAACGCGTCGGCAGGCGTCGCCGCTTCGCTGCACCGGTAACCCGAGTGTTTCAACAACAGGCGCAGCGCATCGCGCACGGCATCCTGGTCGTCGACCACGAGAACATGCGGCAGCGTGCCGCCTGGGCGAGAGGGTTCGGTCATGCGGGCCAGTCTAATGAGGTGGATGCGATCACGGCTAGTCGATGCGCAGTGCTTGCATCGGCCGCACGCGCGCGGCGCGCCATGCGGGAGGCACACTGGCAAGCAGCGCCGACAGGCCGAGAACCAGCAAGACGGCGCCGATGGCCAGCGGGTCAAGTGCCTGGACACCAAAAAGGAAGCTGGTGAGCAGGCGCGACAACACCATCGACGCGGCCAAGCCCACCGCCAGACCCAGCCCCACTTGCAGGGCCGCGGAACGAATGACCGTGAACAACAGACGGTGACGCGTCGCGCCCAAGGCGGCACGCACGCCGTAGTCGTGCCGATGCGCCGCCACGGCCACGGACATCACCGCGTACAGGCCGACCGACGCCAGTAGCAACGCCAGGCCAGCGAACAGGCCGACAAGCAGCAGGTTGAGGCGTTGTGCGGCCGTCGTGGACGCCACCACGGTCTCGAGGGTACGCAGGTTGGAGATAGGCTGACCCGGCGCGACTTCGTTGACGACATCGCGCAAGGTGCCGTCGTTCAATCCAGCCCCCGGCCTTACATGAACCGCGATGTTGAGCGGACCAAACTCCCTCATGATGGACCACATCGCTTCGGGCACCTGGGCCAACGCGGTGTAAAGGATCGGCGGCGATGGCTCGGCAGGACCACGTTGGCGCACGTCGCCCACCACCCCCACCACGCGTAGCGGCACTTGCCGGGTATCGTCGACCCTCAGCATCACGATGTGTCCGAGTGCGTCCTCCACCCCGAAGTACTGGCGCGCGAACGACGCACTCACCACGCACACCGGATCGGCGCCCGCGACGTCGCTGTCCGAGATACCACGCCCCGCCAGCAACGGCACGCCCACCGCCTCGAGGAACCCGGCGGTCATCAAGCGGTACTGCGTGCCGACCATCGAGCCATTGGGAAGCACGATCGGCCAGTTGAGTTGTGAGCCCGTTGGCAGGTTGGTAGACACGCCCGCCGCCTCCGCCTGCGGTAACCGGCGCAAACGTTCCAGCAGCTTGTGCGAGAGCGCCGAAACGTCGGCGATCGTCGCGTAACGCTGCTTCACCGGCGAAAGGGCGAACGTGGTGACGTTACGGCTGGTGAAGCCCATCGGCACGGATTCGAGTTCGTGCAACGTGCGGGTGAACAGGGCTGCGCCTACCAGCAAGACGACGGCGACGGCGATCTGGGCCACGACGAGCGCTCGTCCCGTACGGCCATCCTCACGACTGAGGCCACTGCGTCCGCCACTGACCAGTTCGCTCCGCCAGTCACGTCGGCGACCGCGCAGCACGGCCAGCACCGTCGCGCCGATCGCCGCCGCCAAACCCGCCACCAGCGCGAAGACAACGCTCATGCCCGTCAATCCCACCGGCTCACCACGCAGCCACTCGGGCGGCACGATGTCACCGATCAGGCGCAACCCCAACCACGCCAGCAATAAGCCCAACACCGCGCCGAGCACGCCGATCAGCAATCCTTCGCCAAAGGCCGGAAGGCTCAGTCGGCCGATCGACGAGCCCAAGGCAGCGCGGACGGCGCTCGCATGCGTCCGGGACAAGGAGCGCAACAGGATGAGGCTGGCGAGGTTGATGACGGCGATCAGCAACACACAGGCGGATGCCCCCAGGAACAGCCCGAGGGTTTTGCCTGTATGGGGCGCGAAGACGCCGGTCAACAGCGGCAGCGCCGACGGCGGTTGCTCGCGCAGGGCCTCACGCATCCTCGCCATGTCATCGGACGATGCAAGAAACAGCGGCGTGAGTGCGGCAGCCGTTTCTGCCGCCGTGCCTGCCACCGTCGCGCCTGGCTTCATGCGGCCAACGATCATCTGATTGGTCGACATGTCGCGCGAAGCCAGATCCGGCTGCATCGACAAAACGATGTCCGCACCCCATGGCCATTGAAAGGCCTTTGGGAGGACGCCGACGATCTGCATGCCCTGCCCTTCGACGTTCAGCGTGCGCCCGACCACGGCGGGATCCGCACCGAAACGAGCACGCCAGAAAGCATCCGTAAGGATCACGGCCCCCGGTCCGTGCGGACGATCCTCCGCGTCATCGAAATTGCGGCCAAGCGCCATCGGCAGGCCAAGCACTTCGAAAAACGCACGATCCGCGTGCATGGCGACGGCCACTTGCGGTCGGCCGTCGGGTGCGATGTTCACATTGCCGGGACCATCGGCGGTGCCGGCCATCTCGATCGACGACATCTTCCGGAGAGGCGCGTAATAAGCCGGCCCCGCGCCGTACACGTTCTCGTCCATATACGTGCCCATGGTCACGAGCCGGTCGGCGTGCGGAAAAGGCAGCGGTTTGAGCAGCGCCTGATCGAGCAAGGCGAACATCGCCGTGATCGTTGCCACGCCAAGCGCCAGCGTGAACGTAGCCAGCAGTAAGAAAGCCGGTCGGCGCAGCAGACCGCGCCACGACTGGCGAAGCTCGGTGAGAACGACCGCGACAGGCATCATGGCAGTGCCTCGCGAATCATCGGCATGGCATGGTCTTCTTCGCCACGCAGGCGCTCGAAGGTGTCTTCATCGACGATGCGGCCATCGAGCATGTGCACGACCCGGTCGGCGCGTCGGGCGAAGGCGGGATCGTGGGTCACCATGCACAGGGTGGCGCCGTTACGGTTGAGCTGTTCGAGTAGCTGCATCACGGCTTCGCCGTTACGCGAGTCGAGATTGCCCGACGGCTCGTCCGCCAGCAGGATGCGCGGTTCGCCCACCAGGGCGCGCGCTACCGCCACACGCTGCTGCTGGCCGCCGGAGAGTTGCCCCGGATAATGACGTTGACGATGGCTCATGCCCACCTGATCGAGGACCTCGCGCACCCGGCGTTGAGCGACGTCGCGACGGTAGTCGTCACGAAAAGTCAGCGGTAGCGCGACATTCTCCTCCACCGTTAGGTCGGCGATGAGGTTGAAGGCCTGGAAGATGAAGCCGATCTTGGCGTTACGCATCCGCGCCTGACGGCGCAGGTCGAGGCCGGCCACGTCGGCGCCATCGAGCAGGAAGCGCCCGGCGGTTGGCGAGTCGAGCAGGCCCAGCATCGACAACAGGGTGGACTTGCCGCAGCCGGACGGCCCGGTGATCGCCACGAAGTCACCTGCGCCGATATCCAGCGATACGTCCGAGAGTGCATGCGTCTCGACGTCGTCGGTGTGGAACACCTTGCCCAGGCCTTCAAGGCGGATCAGCGGTGTATTCATCAGGTCGCTCTCCATATCAGCGTATGCGTAGGGTGTCATAGCCGTTCCATTGGCTGGTATCCGAAAGGATGGCTTGGTCGCCGGCACGCACGCCCTCGAGCACGGCCGCGCGGTCGCTGGACATCGCGCCATAGCGCACCGGGACGCGATGCGCCTGGCTTTCCCCCGGGTGGATGACGAACAGCGATCCGACCCCATCGGACGATGCTCCGTAGGGACGACCGACATTCACCACGTTCGGCAGTGTGCCCAGGACCACACGACCTTCCACGGAAAGTTCGGGCCGCGCGCCCGCAGGCAGCAGCGTGTCGAAGGCGACATCGACGGTGACGCTGCCATTGCGCACCGATGGGTCGACGCGAATCAAGCGCCCAGCGACCTTGCCGTTGCGTGTGTCGATATCGACAGGCAGGTCGAGGGCAAGATCGCTGGCGAGGGCTTCTGGAACCTGCAAACGGGCGATGAGGTCATCAGGCCGGGCGACCCTCGCCAGCTTGGCGCCCGAGGCGATCTGCTGGCCGGGTTCCACGTCCACCTGCTGCAGGATGCCGTCGATGCCGGCCCGCACGCCCAGCGAATCCACCTGCTGACGGGCGATGTCCAGCGCGCGGTCCGCCTGGTCGCGCTTGGCTTCCTCCGCACGCAACTGCGCCTCGATGTTGGTGCGAATGGCCGTAACCCGCTGACTCTGGATGGCGAGACGCTTCTGATCCTGTTCCACCGTGATCTTGCTTTGCTTGACCTCGATCTCGGCAGCGGCGCCTTTCGAGAACGCACGCTCGTTGGCCACCCGCTTGATGTCCGCCGTGAGCAGGTCGGACTCCGCCTGGGTCTGTACGGCCTGCGCATCGAGCAGCTGCGATCGCAGGAGCGCTTTCTGCGCAGCGACCCCCGCCTCGGCACCGGCCAGCGCGGCCTTCTGCTTCTCGAAATCGGCCCGCAACTCGGGATTGACCAGTTGCAGGATCAAGGTGTCGGCCTGCACGCGTGCACCCGGCTCGACCACCACCTGCTGCACGGTCGCCGCCGCACCCGCCGTGATCCAACGAATCTGCCTCGGCACCAGCGTGCCGTTGGCGCGGATCTCGCGCTTCATCTCACCCTGCTCGGCGGTGCCAATCCAGATGTCGGAGCGCACGACCGTGGGGGCGGCTTTGCCGAGGGCCAGCGTAGCGACCAAAGCGAGGATCAGCGTGGCTGCGCCCCCGGCAAGCCATAACGTGCGTGGGCGGCGAAGCGAGGAGGCGGCAGATTTGGCGATGTCCATGCCAGGGCTAGAGCACGAGGCGTGCCAAGGCGGGAGTGGCTTGGTGGCGTGGGTTCGAGGGAGGCGAGCGTACGGTGGCGGACAGTGGGTGTCCGGCTTTGTACCCGGCCGCTACTTCGATCGCGGCTCGAGCTCGATGGTGACACCCGCGCACTTGATGGCCTGAAAGTCCACCGTTGCAGACGGCACGTATTCCACGTGAAGCGTCGTGTTACCCACCCACGTCATTGTCACCGCCCCGTCCTTCAGCTCGTACACTCCGTGGTGCGAAAAGCTTAATATCTCGCAACCCTCATCAGCGTCCCCCTGGCTGAGATTGACCTCGCTATAGAGCGCCGCATTTCCGGGACCGCTTTGCTGCGTGGTGGTCGCATTGGCCCGGTAATGTCCGTCGGGTGAACGTACGTGAGCCTCCCAGATGACGGCCCTATCGCTATCGCAGCCGGACAGCGTTATCGCCACGACCAAGAGCCATACTGGCGTCCATGATTTCATCGTGTGATCTTCCCTGGTGTGTAGCGGAGTTCCGATCGTATCCATGCATGAGCTGGCTGTCGATCCATCGAGCTGGCAAGCGATCTGCGCAGCGGCATAATCGCGTCTAAAGCACTTGGGCAGCGCAATGAAAGACGGGGCCAACGTGACCCATCCTCGTGCGCCTTATAGAGGGATACGGGTGGACGCAGCGAAAACATCCTGGCCAGCACGGATCGCAAAGCTCCCTCTCCTTTCCATCCTCGCCTTCACGGCGTTTCTCGTCTGGAGTGGCGTGACGATCGTTCGGGGCGTGCTCCATCCCCCGGCGCCCGAGAAGCCCAGGCTGAATTGTCCCATCCTGCGCACGGCTCCGTTCAAGGTACCGGGGATCGAAGACGCAACGGCTATCGCCTTCCAACGAGGCTATCTCGTGGCACTCGATAGTGCGGGGCGCCTATGGTCCTACTTCGTCAGCGACACGACAGACGCCTGTGAATCGACGGCGTACCCCATGCTCCTTCGTCGGGACAGGCAACCGCCGGGCCCACCCGCTCTCTTCAATCGTATCGCCAGCTCCGCGTATGAAGGCATCGGCATCACCAAGGAGGGTGACCTCGTGCGGTGGGCGCCCGAAGACGTCATTCGGCGCTGCAATCTCAAACTGGACGGCAGCGATTGTGGTGTTCAGCCTTATCGTCTCGCGAGCCACGGCCAAGAGCTAGCCGGAAGTTCGATGCACTACATGTTGCTCAACGCCGACGGCAGTATCGTCAGCGGCGGCATGAACGACTGCGGCCAATTGGGACGCCCGGACTTCGCCACGGAATCCATCTACCTCCCTTTTAAGGCCGTGGCATCGCTGCCACCGATAGCGTCCATTGCGGCAGGCCGCCGGAGCAGCATGGCGCTCGATCGGAAGGGGCATGTCTGGACCTGGGGTAACCTCTCGCACCCCATCGTGGCATCGGCTACGCCCTCCCAGCCTGTGGCGGTGGCCCGCCTCTGCGGCCCCTTCACCAACCCGTACGGCCTTTCCGAAGCGCCCGACGGCACCCCTCGCATGGTCGACGGACTACCAACGATCGTTGCCATCGCCAGTTACCACGCCTTCGATCTGGCGCTCGACAAGAAAGGGCAAGTATGGGGCTGGGGCGATAACCAATGCGGACAGCTCGGTGGCGACGCCAACGCAGCGATGCACATCGGCGGCTATCAGGCGTTGCCGGCGCTGATCACGGGCATGCCTCCAGTCAAGGCCATGGCGGCCGGGCGACGTCACGCGCTCTTCCTCGCCCGCGACGGATCGGTGTGGGCCACCGGGGACAACGAATTTGCACAACTGGGAAAGCTGGGTGGCCTTCCCTCCAATACGTATGCGTGCTCATCGAGTGCAGCACGCGGAGCTAGCGATGCTTACTCCGAGCTCCCCCAACGCGTTCAGGGGTTCGGGCCTGCCAAAGCTGTGGCGGCCGATGCAGGACGCAGCGCCGCCATCGATGCCGACGGGCATGTATGGATCTGGGGCCGCTACCCCTGAACACGACGCATCGACCGGGCGCGATCGCCCGGTCGATGCCACCGCGTTACTTGCTGATGCGGTAAATCACCGTCGCATGCGGTTCCAGCTTCGTCTTGATCGAGCCGTCACCCTTCGCATCCGTGTGCGCCCAGAGGTCGCGTACGGTATGGCTCCCGCCAGTCTTCAGGCCGATCTCGGTCGCGGCGACCGTGACGTCCTTCGCCGTATCGGCTTCGTTGAACACTGCCACAGCGCGACCGCCGTCCTTCAGCGGCTTGACGATAACGTGGATGCCGTCCGCGTCACGCACCTGCTTTCCCTGCACGCCGAGCGGATCCTGATCGATGGCGATGACGTCCTTGTTGAGCAGGATCTGCAGCGCGTCGGGTTTCACGGTACGAAGGTCGGTGCCGATCAGCAGCGGCGAGGCCATAATCGACCACAGGCTGAAGTGGCTGCGGTACTCGACATCGGTCATGCCGCCGTTACCGACTTCGAGCATGTCCGGGTCGTTCCAGTGGCCCAGGTGCGCGTAGCCATCGAGGACGACGTTCTGCTTGAATATCTTCAGCATCGAGGCGTAGTTGTCGCTGATATCGCCGGTCGTGCGCCAGGAGCCCGCATCGACCGGGTCCTTGCCAGCCCAGAGCCAGGGCTTGTTCTCGCCCCACTCGCACATGCTGAAGAAGATCTGCCGACCGCTGCCACGCAGGGCTTCGGCCATGGCGGTGTAACGCTGATGCGCATCCACCTTCTGGTTGTTGCAGTTGTCGTACTTGAGGTAGTCGACATGCCAGGAGGCGAACGTCTTCGCGTCGTCCTTTTCGTGACCCAGGCCACCCGGGAACCCACGATTCTCCTCCAGCGGCTCGCAGGTCGAGGTACCCGCACTGGAATACAGGCCGAACTTCAGCCCGCGCTCGTGGATGTAGTCGGCCAGGGCGGTGATGCCGCTCGGGAAACGCTTCGGGTTCGGCTGCAGGTGGCCGTCCCTGTCGCGCTGCCAGTTGGCCCAGCAATCGTCGATGTTGACGTATTGGTAGCCGGCATCCTTCAGCCCCAGGCTGATGAACTTGTCGGCCACGCCGCGGATCATCCCTTCATCGAACTCGGCACGGCAGTGGGTGGAGTTCCAGTTGTTGAAACCCATCTGCGGCAGGACGGAGGGCGTCTCGTCCGCCTTGACCGGCGCGGCAGCCACGGCCGCGACACACATGAGCGCGGAAACGATCGCGCCTCGCAGGATGCTATTCATGGAATCGCTCATCGATACGCCTCATGTCGGTCGGAAGAAAGTAGAAAGAGAAACGAGCGAGCATCGCGGCTCATGGAATACCCACCGTGGTCGTGCCGAGGATGGGTTGCTTGCGCGTGCTGAGCACAGGCGCACCTTCCACCAGCAGGTCGAGCACCACGATCTGATTGCCGTGCGGCTTGAGCCAAACCCCGGGTACATAAAGCGTGCGTTGCGGACCGATGCTCCAGGTACGACCCAGCGCATGGCCATTGAGCCAGACGAAGCCCTTGCCCAGACCTGCCGTGTCCAGGAACGTATCCGCCGCGGCGCTGCCGGCAACCGGTGCGTCGAACGCGGCGCGATAGAAGCATGGCGCATGCTGGCAGGCGACCGAGGTGTAGTGCAGCGATGCGCTATCGGTGAACGGCAGTGAGTAGTTCTGCCAGTCATGCAGCCGTTTGCCGTTGAGGCTGACGGGACCAAGGATGCCCTTGCGCTCGTTCAGCATCTTCTCGCCGAAGTTGATGCGCCCGTCGTTCTGCACCAGCAGGTCCAGCGTGTCGCCCTTGTGCAAGGCGACCTTCATCCGGTCCTGCTTCAGGCGGCGATCGAGCGTGCCGACCCGCTTGCCGTTGACGTAGACCTGCGCATAGTCGTGCAAGGTGTCGACCAGCAACTCGCCGGACACATCGGCGTCGATGCGTTTGCGATAGAGGATGTCGCCATAGGCCTGGTCGAACGACTCCATCGTTCTCGGCTCGGCCGAGGACACCGGTGCAGGCAAGCTGTCCCACAAGGACACGGACTCACCCAGCTTGATGCCGTCGATCGCCTGTGTCGGTGGCGTGGCGGGCACGGGCGGCGGTGAGACGCCGGTCTCCTTGGCGATCACCGCCCGTGCGGCCAGGTACTTCGGCGTGGGACGTCCGCTCTCATCGAGGGGGCTGTCGTAGTCGTAGCTGGTGACGTCGGGCTGGTAACTGTTGTCGTCCCAGTTCGCGCCGTTCATCCAGCCGAACGAGGTACCGCCATGGAACATGTAGAAATTGACCGAGTAGCCCTGCTTCAACATCCACGACAACTCGTCGGCAACTTTCTTCGCGGGTTCGACATGGTGAGGCGCACCCCAGTGGTCGAACCAGCCGATCCAGTACTCGCCAACCATGTACGGGCCACCGGGCTGCCAGGTCTGCAGCTTCTCGAACTTCTTCTGGGCGTGGCCCACACCGAAGTTGATGACCTGCAGGACGCCGGGCAGCGATCCGGGTGTTTCCGCGCTATCGGACGTGCTGAGCAGCGAGGCGTTGAAGCCGCCATCGACGATCCCCTTGCGGATCTGCTCCATATAGGCGGTGTCGGTGCCAAAGCTGCCGTACTCGTTCTCGACCTGTACGTCGATGATGTTGCCACCGCGACTCAGCTGCAGCGGCGCCAGTTCCTGGCCCATCCTGTGCAACCAGCGCTGCGCCGGCTCCATGAATTTCGGGTCGGTGCTACGCACCTTGACGTTGGGATCCTTCAGCAGCCACGCAGGCAAGCCACCAAACTCCCACTCGGAACACACATAAGGGCCGGGACGCAGGATCACGTACAACCCCTCTTCCTTCGCCTCACGAACGAACTCGGCGACATCGTTCTGTCCGCTGAAATCGAAGTGCCCCGGCGTCGCCTCGTGGGCGTTCCAGAACACATACGTCGTAATGGTATTCAGGCCCATGGCCTTGGCCATCTTCAGGCGGTCCCGCCAGTATTCGCGCGGCACGCGCGCGTAATGCATCTCGCCGGAGACGATGCGGAACGGTTTACCGTCGAGAACGAAGTGCCCCTTCTCGATGCTCATCGGCTGGCCGGATGCGGCAGGCGCCGCGGATGCCATGCCACACGACAGGGCGCCCATGAACAGCATGGACGCCACGACACTCTTCGATCGACTCACTAGACACCTCACATCAGGACCACCGGCATCGGCACCGGCTCGCGCGAAGGCGAGCCGGTGCCGGGCTACTTCATGCCCCGGAGGACATCAGAACGTTCCGCGCACACCGACGGTGTAGATCGTGCCGTCCGCTTCGGCATAGAGGAAACGGTTGCTGTACACCGAGTAGTCGTACAGATGCTCGTGCGTCAGGTTGGTGCCGGAGACGAACACCGACAGGTGCTTGTTCACCGCGTAGCTCGCGCTCAGGTCGACCTGTCCGTAGGCACTGCGCGTGGCCGGCTGGGCGCCCGAACCGAAGGCCAGGCTTTCCAGATACTTGCCGCGCCAGTTGTACGCCACGCGCACCTGCACCGGGCCCTTCTCGTAGTAAACGCTGGCGTTGGCCGAGTCGCCGATACCGGGCACGGCGAACTTGCCCGATGCCGCGATAACGCCGGGGCTCAGCGCGGTGCTGCTCTTCACATGCGTGTAGTTCAGGGCCATGCCCAGGCCGTTGAAGGGCTCGGGCAACAGATGCGTGAACTGGTAATTGAACGTCGCTTCGGCACCGTAGATGTTCGACGAGTTGAGGTTGATCGGCTGGGTGAGCGACCAGATGAACGGCTGCCCGGTGTTCTGGTCGTTGAGGAACGGGACCGGCGTGCTCACCAGCGTGCTGAAGTTGCTGACCTTCTTGTAGAAACCCTCGACAGCGATGTAGCTGGCGTCGTCGATGTACCACTCCAGGCCCATGTCGTAGTTACGCGAGGTGTACGGCTGGAGCTGCGGGTTGCCCTGCGAAATGGTCAAGGAGTTCGGGCGCGTGCCGAAACTCTTGTTGTAGTAAAGGTTGCTGAGCTGGGGCGGTGTCAGCGTCTTGGACAGGGACAGGCGATAGATCAGGTTGTCCAGCAGTGTCCACTTGAAGTTCATCGACGGCAGCCACTTGTGGTAACCACCCTTGTCCGACTGCGGCGCCAGCGGACCGTAGGTCACCTGGCCGTTGCTGGTGTCGTGCGGATCGACGTAATACGCGATCGGCGGCTGGTTGATCGCCGTGGATGTCGAGACGACGTTGAGGTAACGCACGCCGACGTCGACCGCCCAGGGCATGTTCCACATCGTGCCTTCGAACACGGCCTTGGTGAAGAACGACTTTTCCTTTTCGCCCACATTGTTGTAGCTGCCCGGGTTAGGGGCGGCATCCAGGTTGCCACCGTTCGCAGCCATGCCGGCAAGCAGCGCGGCGCGCTTGTCGTCGGGGAGCTGGTTATATGCGGCCGGCGACGCCAGCCAGTCCAGGTAAGCCCGCGGATCGTACTGAATCCATTGCGACGGCAGGCCCGGCGACGACACACCCTTGATCTTCGATGGCGCGTTGAAGATGTACGCACCGATCGCGTCCGCCGGGACCGGGATGGTATAGCCGCAGTACGCGTTGCAGAGGATGCCGTTCGGCGTACCCCAGCTCACGGATTTCACCGATTCCTTGGTGTACTGCACGCCCGCCTCGAAGCGCGTCATCACGCTGTCGTTGAAGGCCTTGTCCAGCTTGAACTGATAGTTGTCGACCTTGTTGGTCACGTTGTTGCCGGAGCCGGCATTGCAACAATGCGCCGTGAGGTTGTCCAGGTTGGTCGGCGACAGGATGTTCGAGTAGCTCGGCGGCTCGTTGCTGCCACCGTTGGTCCAGGTCGGGTTGGTACCGAAGTTCTTCGCGCCGACCACCAGGAAGTAGCCGTTGGGGCTCTGCTTGTTCCAGGCCTTGGAGCTGGACGCATCGAGGATAAGCTTGGTCGATTCGTCGATGTCGAAACCGAGGTTGACACCGTTCTGGTAGCTCTTTTCGTAGCTCGGCGTATACGACGTGACATAGTCGTTCGCCATGACGTTCGGGCCCTGGCTGTTACGGACAAAGCTGGTCACCGTATTGTTGGCATCGGTCGTCAGCGACTGGATGTCCGACGTGTTGCCGTACTGACCGAACTCGTGCTCGATGGGGTCGACCTTGTAGCTCGAGTACAAGGTGTCGAACTGGACCGTGAGCGCATCGATCGGCTTCCAGTCCATGGCGCCGCTGAAACCCTTGCGGGTACGCGTCTCGTTCAACACGTTGCTGGCCAGCGTTTCCGGGAGCGCCACGTTCCTATAGGTGGGCGTGGTCGCGCCCGGCGTCGTGTAGATGTCCTGGTCGGCATACCAGGAGTTGGCCTGCGTATTGAGCTGGGTGTCCTTGCGCTTGTAGTACGAAGCGGAAAGCATCCAGCCGAAGGTGTGATCCTTGTTCGTCCAGCCGAGCAGGCCCGAGGCCTTGGGTGTGGTCTTGCCTTTCCAGTCGCCGGTCAGGTTGCTGTTGATACCTGCCCCGCTCCATGCGCCGTGATACCCACTGAAGTCCAGCGGTCGCGCGGTCTGGATGTCCACCACGCCGCCGATGTCGACTTCGGAAATGTCGGCGGACGAGGTCTTGTTGACCTGGGCGACACTGATGATTTCCGAGGGAAGGACATCGAAATTGAAGGCGCGCGAGCCGGAGGCCGTGGCCATCGGCCGTCCATTGATGGTGACGGCGACGAAATCGGGACCGAAGCCGCGCACGGCGATCTGGCTGGACTCGCCACCACTGCGGTTCACCGATACACCGGGCACGCGCTGCAGTGCGTCGGCTACATTGGGATCGGGGAATTTGCCGGCTTCTTCAGCGGAAATGGAATCGACGACGTTGACCGAATCCTGCTTGATCGCCTGAGCGCGCTGGAGTGCGGCGAGCTGACCGGTAACGGCGACCTCACCCAACTCGGTGACCTTCTTCTCGTCACTCTTGTCGTCCGCCGCTTTGGCCGGCTTGCCCGGCTTGGCAGGTGGCGTAGCGGACTGCGTTCCGGCCGGAGCGGCCTCTGGCGCCGCTGTCGCGGTCTGTGCGTAACCTGGTGCGCCGTAACCCACCAACCAGGCGACACCCGTTGCCACAAGCGACCGCCGCACGGCGACCGCCAATTTCGTTAGCTGCATGGCTACCCTCCCCCACTCTGTGGAATAACGTCCGATGAGCACACACGGTTTGCTGCCCGACGCCCATCGACACCGTTACCCACCCGGCGCCACAAAGCCCCGAAATCCCCGTCACCCCTTACCCCTGACAGAGCAGTTAGCTGCTACCGCTTATTTGTAGTACTTATTCATAATACCTAGCTTGATCATGGCAACAAGCTGCGCCGCAGCATGACAATGTCGGTGCTCCGCTCTAGATTTCTATTTGTCCTACAAATGGCTTTTCCAGGAGCGTCGGAACACTACATGACCAGTGGCAGGGATCGGCACACGTGCCTGGAAAAACCGCTCGCCGATCCGATGGACCGGCGCCGTTTCTTGAAGATGACGGGCGCCATGGCGGCCCTGTTGCCGTGGCTCAGCCTGCCCCGGTTTGCCGAGAGCAAACCTGTCGAACGCCCTGTCGGCCCCATGCCACGCGCGGCGACGCAGTCCCTTTGGTACGGAACACCCGCGCCGGAGTCGAACCTGCTGCGGGAAGGCCTGCCCATCGGCAATGGTCGCCTGGGTGCACTGGTCGGTGGCGACCCCTCGTCGAATGTGCTCTACGTCACAGATGCATCGATGTGGCTTGGCAAACGCGATGTCGTGCTGGGCGACGACGGCCAGTTCGACTACACCACCGAACACTTCGGCAGCCTGGTCATGCTGGCCACCCTGCACCTGTCGATCAAAGAACATGAGGCCGTCGGGATCACCGACTACCGGCGCGAACTCGATCTGGGCCAGGGCTACGTTCGCACGTCGTACCGGAAAGACGGCATCGCGTACACGTGCGAGGTCTTCGCCAGTCACCCCGACGACCTGATCGTCATCCACCTGTCCCAGTCCGGCGCAGGCCGCCACAACGGATCGGTCCAGTTGCGTGGCATGCACGGGGAAACGTCCCAGGCAGCGGCCTTAAAAGGATCGAGTGGGACCGCGAGCAGTCATTTCGAAGGCGTTCTGGAGAACGGCCTCCGGTACGCGACGAACGTCACGGCGGTCGCAGAGTCCGGCACCGTCCACGCCGACGCGAACGGCATCCATTTCGCGGACTGCAGCGCGCTGACGGTCCTCCTGTGCGGCGGCACCAACTACACGCC
>NZ_JBFUAT010000013.1:0-110519 GCF_056406135.1 Luteibacter sp. P1_D3
GTTTTCTTCGCGGGCGCCCGACGGGCGGTCACTTTTTTCGTGGCCTTGCTTGTCGCCTTGGCGGTCGCCTTCTTCGTGGCTGGCTTGGCTACCTTGGTTGCCTTGGTCGCGGCGGATTTGCGGGCGACGGTTTTCTTGGTCGTGGCGCGCTTGCGTGTGGCCGCGGGCGAGGTCTTGCGGGCGGCTGTCTTCGTGGTGGGCGGATCGCCGGCGGAGCCGGCTCCTACAAGGGCTTTCGCCGCGTCGGAGGTGACGGACTCCTTCCGGGCGCGCGACGTCTTGCCGGGCTCGCGGCCGTCCGGATCACTGCCGTCGGGATTGTCGTCGATGTGGATCTCGCCGCTGAACAGGTCGATCGCGGTCTTCGCCACCTGCCCCGTGTCGTAGTAAGCATAGGCACCGACGCCAAGGGCGCCGACCACCGGCAGCCAGCGGGAAATGCCCTTGCCGACGGCGCGCTTGGAGACGCTGACGCCGATGCGGCCAGCCAGCCGCTGCAACACGCTGGTGGCGGTGGTGCGGAAGACAAGGCGATCGCCGACCCGGATGGCGACATCACGGAAGGCTTGGGCGGCGGTGTGGCGGAACAGGCACCAGAGCATCTGCTCGCGGCCCAGTTTCGGCGTCTTGCCGTAAGCGGCGGCGATATCGCTGACCAGCTGGCCCTGGATGCGCCAGATGGCGACGAGTTCGGGCAGCACGGTGAGCCAGCCCAGCGGACCTGGGGGCAGGGCGAGCGAGCCGGCGGTGATGGCGGCCTTCTGCGCGGCGGATGAGGCCAGTCGGCGACATTCCTCGGCAGCGTCGCCCTTCACTCGGGGAACCTCACTGTCGGGAATGCGGCTGACGAACTCGAGGATCGCCTTGGCGACAGGGCTCTCGCCGCGATCGGCGGACACGGGAACGATCTCTTTCGAGGTCGAGGTAGGGTCCTTTTTGGCCATCGGTCTCTCCGGGCATGCGATGGCAAGCATCGTCGCGTGGCCTGCGTGAGTCCGCCATGAAGCGAAAGGGCGATGAAACCCCGTCGGGCGGATAGTGACTTCCGGCGGATTTCCCCCATCCTCCGATTTCATTATGATACGTTATAACATCGCTACCCCAGAAGAGTCCCCGATGACCCCCGCTCGCCTCGCACTCTGCATCGCCCTTGCCCTGTCCGCCGCCCCCGCCTTCGCGGACGACGCCACTGACACCACCAACCCGCAGAAGGCCACGAACCTTGGCGAGGTCGATGTCACCGCCCGGCTCGACGAGGCGCGTAACAGCCTCTCGCCGGATACCGGCAGCAGCCAGTACGTCATGGATCGCCAGACGATCCAGGCCCTCCCACTCGGCGACTCCACCCCGCTCAACCAGGTCATCCTGCAGGCGCCGGGCGTGGTCCAGGACTCCTACGGCCAGCTGCATGTGCGCGGCGATCACGCCAACCTGCAGTACCGCATCAACGGCGTGCTGATCCCGGAAAGCATCGGCGGCTTCGGCCAGACGCTCGACGCGCGCATGATCGACAACGTGAAGCTGCTCACCGGCGCGCTCCCCGCGCAGTACGGCGAGCGCACCGCGGCCATCGTCGACATCACCACGCGTACCCCCAAAGACGGCATCGGCGGCACCGTCGGCATCACCGGTGGCCAATTCGGCACGCTGAACCCTAACGCCACGCTGTTCGGCAAGACGGGCGACTGGAGCTTCTTCCTCACGGCCAATTATCTCGAGAACGACGTTGGCATCGAGAACCCGACCGCCAGCCGCAAGGCGGTGCACGACCACACCAACCAGGTGAAAGCGTTCGGCGACGTTTCCTACCTCATCAATAACGACACACGCCTGAGCTTCATGTTCGGCGTGACCAACAACCGCTTCGAGATCCCGAACAATCCGGGCCAGACGCCGCAGTTCGGCTATCTGGACGTGACCAATTTCGACTCGGCGCAGCTCAATGAGCGCCAGCAGGAAAAGACGCGCTTCGGCGTCCTCAGCCTTCAGGGCAAGATGGGCGAGACGGCTTACCAGGTGTCGGCCGGCGAGCGTTACAGCAGCCTGGACTTCACGCCGGACGATATCGGCGACCTGATGTTCAACGGCGTCGCTTCGGACGTACGTCGGGCCAACCGCGCCAGCACCCTGCAGGCCGATTTCTCCACGCCGTTGGGTGACAACCACACGCTGCGCTACGGCATGTACGGCTCCTTCGAGCGTGCGTCGTCGAGCAACGACGCGATGGTCTTCCCGGCCGATGACGACGGCAACCAGACCTCGACCACGCCGCTTAACATCGTGGACTCCAGCCGCATCCTCGCGCGCACCTATGCGGTGTACCTGCAGGACGAATGGAGCATTGGCGACAAGTGGACGGTCAACTACGGCGTGCGTGGCGATCGCTACGAAGCCTTTCGCACCGAGAGCCAGCTGAGCCCACGCCTCGGCCTGGTTTATCAGGCGACCGACAGCACCACGATTCACGCAGGCTACTCGCGTTACTTCACGCCGCCGGCTAGTGAGCAGATCAGCCCGACCTCGATCGCGAAATTCGCCGGCACGACCAATGCGCTTCCGGACAACGGCGACGATACCCCTCTGGCCGAACGCTCGAGCTATTACGACATCGGCATTTCGCAGAAGATCGGCGACAAGTGGACCGTGGGCCTCGACAGCTACTATCGCAAGGTCTCGCGCATCCAGGATGAAGGGCAGTTCGGTACGGCGCTGGTCTACTCGACCTTCAACTACGACCAGGGTCGCATCAAGGGCAGCGAGCTGACGGTGAACTACACCGACGGCGCGCTCACGGCGTACTTCAACTTTGCGTACAACCGCTCGGTCGGCAAGCGGATCATCACGGGTCAGTACAACTTCAACCCGGACGATCTCGCCTACATCTACAACAACTACATCCACCTCGATCACGACCAGAAGTACACCTCCTCGGGTGGCATCAGCTATGCCTTCTCCGAAGGCACCCGTGTCGGCGCGGATTACCTGTTCGGTTCGGGCCTGCGTCGCGACGGCGCGGTGCCGAACGGCGATACGCTACCGGGCTACTTCCAGCTCAACCTCAGCGTGGCGCACGACTTCGACCTGACCAGCATCGGCAAGACCCACGCCCAGCTGGCCCTGGTCAACGCGCTGGACCGTACCTACGAGATCCGTGACGGCTCCGGTATCGGCGTCGGCGCGCCGCAGTTCGGTCCGCGCCGTGGCGTGTTCCTGTCGTTGCAGCAGGATTTCTGATCGGCCCCGGGATGCCGCGCTCCTGAACCGGGGCGCGGCATCCGTTATCCTGAGGGCATGAACGCCAAGCTTCCCGAACCCGGCGCCGACGAGCGCGCCCACTCCGATCATCTTTCCGCCCTGCTGCGCGAGGAAATCGCCTCCCACGGGCCGATGACTTTCTCGCGCTTCATGGAGCGCTGCCTGTACACACCAGGCCTCGGCTATTACAGCGCGGGCAAGGCCAAGTTCGGCGGGGATGGCGACTTCGTCACCGCGCCGGAGATCGGCACGCTCTTCGCCCGTTGCGTGGTGCGCGCGTTCGAGCCGGTACTTGCCTCCCTGGGCCCCGACGCCGACTTCCTCGAACTGGGCGGCGGCAGCGGTGCCTTCGCCGAAGCGGCCTTGCTGGCCCTCGATGCCGCGGGTCGTTTACCGCGACGCTTCATGATCCTCGAGCCCAGTGCCGATCTTCGCGAACGTCAGCGCGAGCGTCTGCATGCCGCCTTGCCAGCCGAACTGTTCGCCCGTGCGGTGTGGCTCGACGGCCCGCCGGAGCAGGACTGGGACGGTGTGCTCTTCGCCAACGAAGTGATCGACGCGCTGCCGACCACGCGCTTCACGGTACGCGATGGCGAGGTCTACGAGGAGTACGTGGTCCTGGACGGCGACGGTCGCTTTCATCGCACGGACCGGCCTGCCGATGCGCTGGTCAGCGGCGCCGTGCGTCACGTCGAGCGCGATCTCGGTCGTGATTTCGAGAACGGCTATCGCACCGAGATTCTCCCGCAGTTGCCGTACTGGATGCAGGCGGTCGCGGGTTCGCTCCGGCGTGGCGCGATGTTGTTCGCCGACTACGGCTACACCCGCAACGAGTTCTATCTGCCGGAGCGTACGGACGGCACCTTGCGTGCGTTCTATCGCCATCGCATGCACGGCGACGCGTTCTACCTGCCCGGTCTGCAGGACCTCACGGCCTCGGTGGACTTCACGGGTCTCGCCGAAGCGGGCAACAACGCCGGTTTCGGCGTCGCGGCGTACATGCCACAGGCACCGTTCCTGCTGGCCGCAGGCATGCAGGAGTTCTTCGAGAACGACTACCTGATGCTCACCGACGAAGCCGCGCGCTACCGGCTCGCCCAGGAAGTGAAGAAGCTGACCTTGCCCGAGCAGATGGGCGAGCGCTTCCAGGTGATGCTGTTCGCCAAGGGCATCGAAGCCTCGGCCCTGCCCGAAGGCATCCTCGCCGCGGACCAGGGCTCACGCCTGTAAACCCGCGCTCTTGGTAGGAGCCGATGCATCGGCGATCCCGCGGCAGCGGGCCGGGTCGCCGCGAGCACCCGATCGCCGATGAATCGGCTCCTACACAAAGCGGGCCCCGGATCAGGCAGGCTTTGGCACAGCCGCAATCGCCTGGGCCTGCGCCTTCTTCATCGCCTCGCCAATCGCCTGCCCATGCAACCCCTGATCGACAAACGGCTGCGACGTGATCGCAGCCGCCGCCTTACGGCAGTCGCGAAGAAACGCTGCCTGCGGGTACGGCGCATCCTCACTGCCCAGTCGGCCCTGCTTGTCCGCCATGCAGGCCAGCAAAAAGGTTTCCAGGCGCTCGGGTCGGCGTAGTGCGCCGAGCGCATCGAGCAGGCGCAGGATTGTCGTTGGCTTCAGTTCGAAGGCCATGTGCGCATTGAGATGGTGCTTGCAGACGAGCTCGGCCATCGACGCGTACTCGACCGGTACTTTCAGTCGTGCCGAGATCGCGCGCACAGGCTCGATACCACGTTGCTCATGCATGATGTGGCGAGGCAGCACATCGGCCGGCGTCAGGGCCTTGCCCAGGTCGTGGGTGAGTGCGCACCAGCCGACCAGTGCGTCGCCCGGTGCCAGCCGCGCGGCGGCGTCGAGCACCAGCTCGACGTGAATGCCCGTGTCCACTTCGGGATGAAACTCGGGCCGCTGCGGTACGCCGTACAGCGCATCCACTTCGGGAAACAGCACACGCAGTGCGCCGCTCTCGCGAAGCACGCGGAGGAAGACCGAGGGCGAAGGTTCGGCCAATGCCTTGCGCGTCTCTGCCCAGACACGCTCCGGCACCAGATGATCGATTTCGCCGTCGTCGACCATGCGGCGCATCAGCGCCATGGTTTCGTCGGCCACACGGAAACCGAGCGGCGCATAGCGGGCCGCGAAACGCGCCACGCGAAGCAGGCGGACCGGGTCCTCGACGAAGGCAGCGGACACGTGACGGAGCGTGCGCGAGGCGATATCGGCGACGCCGCCGAAGGGATCGACCAGGCGGCCGTCTTCGTGCTGCGCGATCGCATTGATCGTCAGGTCGCGCCGCTCGAGATCCTGTTCCACCGTGACGCCAGGGTCGGCGTGGAAGGCGAAGCCGTGGTAGCCGCGCCCGGTCTTGCGTTCGGTGCGCGCGAGCGCGTATTCCTCCTTGGTGTCGCCGTGGAGGAAAACGGGAAAGTCCTTGCCGACGGCCTTGTAACCGGTGGACAGCATCTCCTCGGGCGTAGCGCCCACGACCACCCAATCGCGATCGACGACAGGGCGGCCCAGGAGCTTGTCGCGGACAGCGCCGCCGACGAGATAGATATCCATGCGGAGGTCAGTGGTGGTGACGCGCGCGCGCGTCGTCCAAGCGGCGCTGGCGAACGGGTTTGCCGAGGAGGCGGGGCAGCCACGCGGAAAACGACTGCGGCACGATACCCAACTGGGCGAGGCCATCGACCTTGCCGACCGAATCGGTGCGCAGCGTGCGGAAGTTGTCCGGTGTGAACGGCTTGCCCGGCGCGAACTGGGCGAGCTGCGCTTGTAACCGGCCCAGCGCATCAGGCATCGGAACGACCCAGCGACGACGGCCGCGTGCATCGCGAATGGCCCGTACCACGTCGATCAACGACACGGTCTCGCGGCCGTAGAGTTCGAAGGTACGCAGTACCGAGATGGCCGGATCGGCGACCGCACGCGCCATGGCCTCGACCACGTCGCCCACGTAGACCGGTGCGATCTTCGCGTTGGGACGGGGCAGCGGTATCACCGGCGCGATCGCCATGAGTTTGTCGAAGCGGGAGACCAGGCCATCGTTCGGTCCGAAGATCGTGCTCGGTTGGTAGATGGTCCAGTCGAGCGTGGAGGCCTTCACCAGTGCTTCGGCTTCACCGCGCGTACGCAGGTAGGACGACAGGCCCTGGCCGGCTTTCAGCGAACTCATCTGGTGAAACCGATGGACGCCGGTGTCACGACAGGCCTCGACGAGCAGGCGCGTCAGGCCCACATGGGCGCGTTCGAACGTATGGCGGCCACTTTCGTTGAGGATGCCGACGAGGTTGATCACGGCGTCCGCGCCGGCCACGTGGCGGCGTAGGGTGGCAGCGTCGTAGACATCGGCGCTGGCGACGGTGACGTTGCGGCCGACGACGCTATGACGGCGGCCCTGGCGATTTCGCGAAAGCAGGATCAGTTCGTGCCCATCCGCCGCGAGTCGCGGCACGAGCGCGCCACCGACGAAACCGGTGGCGCCGAGCAAGACGATCCGCTGGGGTTTCATGGCTGGGCATCCGGTGAGGCGGGCGCCGACGACGCTGCGGCCGGTGCCGGCTGCAGGGCGGCAGGCGCCGCGGGAGCGGTGTCACGTCCGCTTCGGGCGGCGGCCGCCGCGGGTGCCGGGCAGGTGACCGGCTTGCGCAGGGCGCCTGACGAGGGCAGCGCATAGGTGCTGCCGATCCGGGTCATCCGCGAACTGATCGGCAGTGCGTTGCCGGTGAGGCGCCAGTCGTAGATCACAGCGAACGCCATCACGCGGGCGACGTACTCGCGCGTTTCCTTATAGGGGATGCTGACGACGAACAGGTCCGGGTCCAGCGTGCCGCGGGCAGTCAGCCACTGGTCGACCTTGTTCGGGCCGGCGTTGTACGCCGCGCTGGCCAGCCAGGGGGCGCCGTTGTAACGCTCGGCCATCTGCGAGAGATAGCGCGTACCCAGCACGATGTTGGTGGCCGGGTCGTACAGGCTGTCGCCGCCGGACCAGGTGAGTCCATTGCGCTTGGCCACGAGCGAGGCCGTGCCGGGAAGCAGCTGCATGAGCCCACGCGCATCCGCGCCGGAACGGGCATCCGTCATCCAGGCGCTTTCGGCGCGAATGATCGCGTAGGCCCAGGGTGCTTCGATGCCGGCCTGGCTGGCCTGCTCGACCACGCCGTCCTGGCGGGCCAGCGGAAAACGCTGTTCGTAAAGGCGCAGTGCGTCGCCCGACGACAAGCCGAAGACCGCGCGGTCGTACCAACCCTTGCGGAAGGCGAGATCGGCGGCGAGACGCTGGGTATCGGCGTCGCGCCCGGCCAGCGCGGCTGTCCATTCGCGACGGCCCTGCTTCTGCAGGCCCACCGCATACAGCTCGAAGGCACGATCGAGACCGGGGTCGGCGAGCAGGGCGGCCTCGCGGCGTTCGTCGGTCGCCATGGTCGACGGGCAGATGGCGTAAGCCGAATCGATGCGATCGGCGGCAAGGAAACCGAAGTACGTCGCTTCCTGGGACACCGACTGGTACAGCGCCTTCGCTTCGCCCTGCCGGCCGAGCTTGCCGAGCACCAGTGCGCGGAAGTAACGCCATTCGCCGTCGTCTTTCTGGGCTTCTCCCAAGGCATCCAGCGCGGCGAGAGCCGCCGTCCAGTCCTGCCGTGCCAGCGCCACGCGCACGCGCCACTCCCGCGTGGCGTCGGTCTGCGCGCCCGGCGGCAAGCCGGCGAGGCGGTCCAGGGCGGACTCATCAAAGTCCGTCGCGTGAAACAACGCCAGCGCGTTTTCGATCGCACCGCGCTGTTGCTCACTCAGGGTGAAATGCGAGGACAGCGAACTCCACGCGCCATCGGCGACCGTCGACTGCTTACGTGCCATGCGCTGCAAGGCGAGCGTCACGGCCTGTCGGTGGCGCGGCGTGTCGGGCCAGTTCGCCGCATCGCGCAGTGCTGTCGCCGGATCGTTGAGGGCCTGCGCGATACGCTGGGCGACGATGGCATCATCGGCGGGCAGCCACGGGGCCAGGGCGGCCACGGTGCCACCCTTGCCGGCATCGGCGGCGGCCTGGATGCGTGTCCAGACACGCTCGGGCGTCAGCAGGCCCTGGTCGTGGGCGGCGGAGAGCACCGGGTCACAGGCATTGGGCAGGCTGGCCTTTTTCCACAGGTCGGCAAGGTCACGCTCGAAGACCAGGGGCTCGCCGCGCGACAGCTTCGCCTGCAGGGCGAAGCAGGTCAGCGCATCGCCCAGGCCGGGCTGGTACATCGCACTGAACGTGGCCCAGTCCTTGCGGCGGGCGAGTTCGCCGAGGTAGTCCTTGCGCAGGTCGGCAGCAGGAATCAGCCCGGGATAGCGGGCCAGGTAAGCCTCGACAGGGGCGCGATCGAGCGTGCGCAGGTCGTGCTCCAGCGAGGCCGCTTCCAGGTAAGGGAACAGCACGTAGCCCTCCAGGCCCGTCGCCTGCGCCCGCCATCCGTCACCCCCTTGCTGGGCCGCGGCGTAGGCCTGGCGAAACCGGGCCCGCTCGGCGTCCGTACCGCTGGCCGAAGCGGAGAACGCGGCGGTCAGGCTGCAGACCGCGAGGACGAGTCCGCCAAGCAGGCGAAGGGAGCGATCGACGCGTCGTGCTGCCGGGGCGGATGCCATCGGGTCTTCCTTTACTTAGGACTTATCGCCCGATTGTAAGGGAAGGCGGTGCGCACTTCGGATGAACGGTCGCCCCGCCCCGGAATCGCCCTCACGCCGTGGGCCCGTTAAGCTAGCGGGATGCCGCCCCTCACGCCCTACGCGCGCCTTGCGCGCCCGCTCGCATGGATCCTCCTCGTTGCCGCCGCCCTGTTCGGTGCCGGTTACTGGTGGACGCTCGGTCGCCCGATCCCGCTCCCGGACTCGCCGACGACGCGTATTGCCTGCGTTTCCTATGCGCCGTTCCGGCTCAAGGGCGAGAACCCGATGGACCCGCACGCCTTCGTGTCGCGCGAACGCGTTGAGGAGGATCTCAAAGCCTTGTCCACGCGATTCGACTGCGTGCGCACCTATGCGATGAACCAGGGCCTCGAAGCCGTGCCGGATATCGCCGGGCGCTACGGCATGAAAGTCCTGATGGGTGTGTGGCTGGGCCGCGATCCGGTCGCGAACGAAGAACAGATCAAGCTTGCCCTGAGCGCTGCCCGGCGCGATCACGACACGCTCCGCGGCATCGTTGTCGGCAACGAAGTGCTGCTGCGCGGCGAGCTGTCGCCCAAGGCGTTGGGCGCGTACATCGCGCGTGTGAACGCGGCGACGGATGTGCCGGTGACCTATGCCGATGTCTGGGAGTTCTGGAAGAAGCATCCGGAGCTGGCCAAGGACACCGACTACATCACGATCCACATCCTTCCGTATTGGGAGGACGAACCCGTGGCGCCCGCCGACGCCGTGCACCACGTGGCCGATGTGTACCAGGCCATGAAGAAGGAATTCCCCGGCAAGTCGATCATGATCGGTGAAACCGGCTGGCCGAGTCAGGGCCGTACGCGACGCGATGCGAGCGCGAGCCTGGTCAACGAAGCGCGTTACATGCGCGAGTTCCTCAACTACGCCGCCACCGTCGACATGCCGTACAACGTCATCGAGGCGTTCGACCAGCCGTGGAAGCGCGACCTCGAGGGGACCGTGGGCGGGTACTGGGGCATTTTCGATGTTGATGCCAAGCCCAAGTTCGCCATGCAGGGCCCCATCGTCGAAGAGCCGCGCTGGGCCTGGGCGATCGGCGCCGGCGGTATCGGCGCGCTGCTGTTCCTCATCGTCGGTGCGTTCCGCCGACGCTGGCACGGCGCATCGGGCTGGCTCGCACTGATGCTCGCGGGGTTCGCCACGGGCACGGCGCTGGCGGCGCATGCGCGCCTTCTGCTTTTTACCGCCCGCAACGACGTCGAATGGGCCACGGGCACGATCATCGCGGTCCTGGCACTACTGACCGCGCTGTCGCTGTCGCGCGCCATCGCATCGCGTCTGGCTTCGCCGGTGAATCCCGCGGCGATCGCGCCGCGACCGGTCGAGCGCCGTCGTCTGGGCATCGACTGGTCGGATGCCTTCACGCCGCAACGGTTCTTCTGGATGTTCGTGCTGGCGCTCTACGGCATCCTGATGGTGTTCAACGGCCGATACCGCGATTTCCCGATCGGCCTCTTCGCCTTGCCATGCGTCGGCTTCCTGCTGCTCGCCATCCTGCGCACGCGCGAGGACGTCCTCATGCCGATGGTCGAGGAACGGCTGCTCGGCATCTGGATCGTCGGCCTCGGCGTCGCGGTCGTGGTGCAGGAGCTGGGTGCGAACGCCGTCTCCTGGGGCTGGATGCTGCTCAACCTCGCACTGGCCTTGCCCGTATTGCTGGCGTGGTACCGGGCGAGGCGCGAGTAAACCCCGTCAGTCGGTGACGGCGACCTGCTGCCGGTCGTACTGCACGCGAACCAGCCGCAGTACGCCGATCAGCAGCGCCAGTGCGCCGCCCTCGTAGCAGTACAGCTGCAGCGCGATGACGCCGGCGCAGGCGGCAAGCACGGCGGCGGCCGTGTTACGCCAGAACAGCGCGACGAGCGCGATCAGTACGGCCGCATAGCCATAGCCGTAGCTGAGAAATCCCTGCACGACGAGCGTGCGGGTTCCACACCACCACGGGCCGCTGGCACCATCGCAGGCATGAGCCATCTCTGAGGGTTCGACAAAGCCGTAGCGAACCCACGTCGCTCCGAGGGCGGCGAGGACGATGATGGCCCAGGGCAGGGCGGCGCGCAGGCTCGGTTTCATGTAACGGGCTACCTTGGTCGGGATGCGCCGGCCGCCTCGGCGAGGGCGAGAGGCAGGCGGATTTCGGCGGCAAGCGGCAGATGATCCGAGAAGGCGCGGGGTAATGTCCACGTGCGATCGAGCTTGATGTCCGCCGAGGTCAGGATGTGATCGAGCGCGCGACGCGGTTTCCAGCTCGGGAAGGTGAGCGTGTGCACGGTCGGCATCTGCAGCGCCGTCTTGTCGAACAGCACGCGCATCTCGGGACTGGTCGGCTCGGTATTGAGATCGCCCATCAGCACGGCGTGCGGATAGGGTGCCAGCAACTCGGCGATGAAGGCGAGTTGGCCCAGGCGTGCCGCCGCGCCGAGCGACAGGTGGGCGACGACGATCACTAGCGCGTCGGTGCCTTCGCCAAATTTCACGAAGAGCGCGCCACGACCTTTGATCCGGCCCGGCAGCGGGTAATCGATGACTTCGCTGGGCTCGATGCGGCTGAGCAGGCCGTTTGCCGAATGCGCAACGCGCGCCATCGGCCGGTTCGGCTGGTGGCTCCAGAAGGGCATGCCTGCCGCTTCGGCGATGTAGCGCGTCTGGTTGAGGAATCCGGAACGCAGGCTTCCCGCATCCGCTTCCTGCAGGCCGACGACATCGAATTCATGGAGAAGCTCAGCCAGCGAATCGAGATTGGCCAGCTTCGATCGGCCGGGTAGGACGGCGTTGACGCTACGCGTGACGTAATCGCTGTAGCGCTGGACGCTGGCACCGGCGAGGATGTTGCAGCTCAGCAGGCGCAGGGTGCGCTCGGGAGCGGGAGAGGGATTCGGCGGAGAGCGGGTCATGGTGTTTCGCGATGGGTACCACGTCGGGCCGTGACTGCCGAGGATGCCCCCCGCCGTGTGAACGGGGGGCATCGGTATCGGCCCAGGGGCTTACTTGCCGCCCTTGAGTTCCTTATCCACGAGGAACAGCGTCATGCCGTTGAGCTCGTCGAAGTCCTTGAACTGCGCGGGGCGGTATTTGCCGTTGACGATGATCGACGGCGTGCCGTCCACGCCCCAGGCCTGGATCAGCTTGGTGTCGGCGATGATGCGGTCGTGCGTTTCCTTGCTGTCGGCGACGGCGAGGAACTTGGCCTTGTCCACGCCGGCCGTCTTTGCATACCAGTCGCCGAGCTCGTCGAGCGTGCGCAGCGGGTAATGCTCCTCATGGATGGCCTTGAACAGTGCCGCATGCGTCTTCGGCAGTACGCCGAGCTTCTGCGCGGCGTAGTAGGACTGTGCGTACGGCAGCCACGCATCGTTGAAGGCAGCCGGGATGGCGTGGAACACCACGCCCTTGGGCAGCTTCTTCTGCAGGTCCTCGACCTGCGCCTCGTAGTGCGCGCAGTGGATGCAGCCGTACGAGAACACTTCGACGACTTCGACCTTGCCGTCCTTCGGATCCAGGCGCACGGGCGTGGCGACGGTGGCGTACTGGTCGGCGGTGTAGGTGGCCGCCGTGGCGGTCGCCGGATCGGCGCCACCGGCCGAGCAGGCGGTGGCCAGGGTCAGGCCGACGAACAGGAACGAGAGGCGCTTGAGCATGAAAATCTCCGGGAGGGGTCGAGAACGCGGTTACTTACCCGCGGCTTCCTTGCTGACGAGCCACTGCGTGAGCTCGACGGCCTGCGGATAGCCACCGGCGCTGGCAGGCGACAGGCGGTACTTGCCATTGACGATGATCGCCGGTGTGCCATCGACCTCGTAAGCACGCACGAGTTCATCGGCGCGCTTCATCTTCGTGTTGATCGTGAAGGAATTGGCGGTGGCGACGAAGTCCTCTGCCTTGACGCCGTACTTCGCGTAGACCTTGGCCACATCGTCGATGGTCGGCCAGGCGGACTGCGGCTTCCGGCGATCGCCGCTGCTGTCCATGATGCTGAGCGAACCCTTGTTCACCGCGTCGAACATGGCGTCGTGGCCCTGCTTCTCCACGCCGAGGGCCTGGGCGGTGAGGAAAGCGCGCTGCAGCAGCGGCCAGTTCTCATCCGGTCGGAACGAGGCGGGCGTATAAGTCATGACCGCGCCACGGGGCAGGTCCTTAGCCAGCTGGTCGACCAGGCCGTTGAACTGGTAGCAGAACGGGCAGCCGTAGGAGAACACCTCGGTGACTTCGATCTTGCCCGGCGAGCTGGTCGGCTGCGCGGGGTCGATACGGAAGTAGTTCTTGCCCTCGACCCATTTGCCGTCATCGACGAAGGGCTTCGGTGCCGGGCGGTTGGCGTCGTCGGCATCGGTTGCCGGGGCGGCGACCGGAGCGGCCACGGCAGCAGCGGTACCGGCAGCGGCGGGTGAGGCGGTGGCGGCGGTCGAGGCCGGTGCAGGCGCGGTCGCGGCGGGGGCGGCCGCGGTGGCGGCAGGCGGGGGAGTCGGGGTGGTCGCGGCGGTATCGTTGTTGCCGGAGCCGCAGGCGGCCAGGGCGATCAGGGCGGTGCAGAGCAGGGGAAGGCGCAGACGCATCGGGGATTCCTTTTCTAACCTTCTAAACGAGAACGGGCCCGAAGGGGCCCGTTCGATCTTCCAACTTTAACGCCATCAGCGCGTCGCGGGTGCGTCCGCCGCATCGTTCGTGTGCAGGCCTTCGATGTAGCTGGCCAGCGCGGCGATGTCTTTGTCGTCAAGTTTCTGCGCGATGGACGGCATGATCTTCGCGTGCGCGTCGTCGCCCCAGGCCGTGCCGTCGTGCCAGGACTTCAGTGTGGCCTCGACGTACTTGGCGTGCTGGCTGGTCAGCTGCGGGTACATGGCGCCGGGATTGCCGCGGCCGTCCGGCCCATGGCAAGCCATGCACGCGGGAATGCCGCGTGCGGTATCGCCTTCGCGATAAAGCGTTTGGCCCTGATCGACAAGCGCCTTGTCGGCGACGCCGGGCAGCGGCTTCTGCTTGGCGAAGTACGCGCCGATGTCGTGCATGTCCTGCGGCGTCAGTGGCGCGGCCATGCCCATCATGATCGGGTTCTGGCGCTTGCCTGCCTTGAAGTCGGTGAGCTGGCGGACGATGTACTGCTCGCTCTGGCCGGCGAGGCGCGGATTCTGGGCGTCGGTCGAATTGCCGTCCATGCCGTGGCACGCGCCGCAGGCGGCGGCCTTGCCCTGGCCTGCCGTGGCGTCGCCCGGCTTGACCGCGGCCGTCGCGTCGGCGCCGGGGGCGCTCGGCGCCACGGTGGCCGTCTCGGCCTTCGGCATGCCCGGTGTGGCCGGATCGGTCGCCGGATTCGCCCCTGGCTTCGCCGCGGTGGTCGCTGCCGCCGGCGCGGAGGCCGGTTTGGCAGGTGCTGCGGTCTGGGCCACAGCTACATTCATGACGAGCATCGCGGTGATGGCAGCGGCGGCGTGCCGAAACTTCATAAGTCTCTCCAAGGGGGGATGCTTCCGGATCGGGCGCGCTTCCCCACGCGCCGCAACCAAAAGATTATGAGGGGCCCGGGAGAGCCGGGTCAAACCGCACCAGCGCGCGACCGGGCGTGGTATCGCATACACTGCCCGACCATTGTTTTTCCCGCCCGGCGGGCTATCCCCCCATGTCTTCCAATCCGTTGAACGGCGCCACCTTCGTCCTGGCCGCCCACGAAATCGTCCAGCTGCCCTTCGACGAGGGTGCCGAGGTGGCGTTCGCCGGGCGCTCCAACGCCGGCAAGTCGAGCGCGCTCAACGCCTTGACGGGCCATAACGCCCTGGCGCGCACGTCCAAGACACCGGGACGCACCCAGTTGATGGTCGTGTTCGATCTGCCGCGGCTGAAAACCGAGGGCGCCGAGCCGCTCGACTGCCGGCTTGTCGACCTTCCCGGTTATGGCTACGCGAAAGTCCCCGAAGCCATGCGCAAGCATTGGCGCGGCGAGATCGACGCGTACCTGAAGATGCGCCGCAGCCTCCGCGGCATCGTCTTGATCGTGGATATCCGGCACGAGCTGAAAGAGTTCGACGCGACGATGCTCCAGTTCTGCGCCGACACCCAGCTGCCCTGCCATGTGCTGCTGACCAAGGCCGACAAGATTTCGCGCAGCCAGGCCCAGAAGGCGCTGGATGCGATGCGCAAGCATTTCCGCGACAACAACGTGCCGGGCACCGCGCAGGTGTTTTCCTCGAGCGCCAAGACGGGCGTCGAAGAAGCCCGCGCACGGGTCATGGAACTACTGGCAACACCGCGCCCGCACGAGCTCTGACCCGCTCCGCAGCGGTTCGGACGCCCTGGCTCAGGCCAGGGTCGCCATGAACACGCGGCAGAGCGCTTCCATCCCCTTGCGGTCTTCGTCGTCGAAGCGCGCGACGGACGGACTGTCCACGTCCCACACGCCGAGCAGGCTGCCGTCGGCCTTGACCAACGGCACCACGATTTCCGAATTGGACGCCGCGTCGCAGGCGATGTGGCCTTCGAACTCGTGCACATCCCGGATCAGCTGTGTCTCGCGCGTCTGCGCGGCCGTGCCACACACGCCACGCCCGATAGCGATACGAATGCAGGCCGGCTTGCCCTGGAACGGGCCGACGACCAGTTCCTTGCCGTCGAACAGGTAGAAGCCGGCCCAGTTGATGTCGGGCACGGCATCGAACACCAGGGCGGCGAAGTTCGCCGCATTGGCGATCATGTCCGGTTCGCCGGCGAGCAGCCCCCGGGCTTGTTCGACCAGCTCCGCGTACAGGGTGGCTTTGTCGTCGGTGGCGATGGCCTTGGCTTCGAACATGACGTTATCCGGTGAATTCGGTATCTGGGACCGTGTATGGTGCCACGTCCCCGCTCCCGCAAGGCTCCAGGCCCCATGTCACGACACTTCTTCGTGGCCGGTACCGACACCGGCATCGGCAAGACGCACGGCGCACAGACCCTCGTCTACGCGTTCCGCGAGACCGGTCAACGCGTCGTCGGCATGAAGCCGGTGGCCAGTGGCTCGGCCCGGCAGCCGGAGGGGCTGCGCAACCAGGATGCCCTCGACCTGCAGGCCGCCAGTTCGCCCACGCCACCTTACGAGTCGGTCAACCCGATCGCGCTGGAGGAGGCGGTCGCGCCCCATCTGGCCGCGGCCCGCGCGCGGCAGCCCATCGCATGGCCACCGCTCGACGCGGGCTTCGCCGCCCTCGTCCGTGACTACGACCGCGTCATCGTCGAGGGCGTCGGCGGCTGGATGGTGCCGTTGGCCGAAGGCATGTCCACCGAAGATATCCCGCGTCGCTGGAACCTCCCGGTGATCCTCGTGGTCGGTATTCGCCTTGGCTGCATCAGCCATGCACGGTTGACGGCGCGTGCCATCGAAGCGGACGGCTGCGTGCTCGCCGGGTGGATCGCCAACGTCATCGAATCGGACATGCCGCTGCGGGAGGAGAACATCGCCACGTTGCGCGACCTGTTGCCCGCACCCTGTCTCGGCGTGCTCCCGCATCGCGTGGCACCACGCGATGCGGCACTCCTGCTCGACCTCGACCTGCTCGGCTGACGGCAAATTCACGTCGACCGGCTTAACTAAGACCCCATGACGACCTACTTCCTCTCCGTAAAAGACATGAGCAAGGCCCGGGGCCCGGACCCCGAGCTTTCCTTCGAAGGCATCGGTCCGGAAAAACTGGCCGCCGACATCGCCGAGGCCATGCGCAGCGACGGCCTGTTCCAGCGCTGGCGCGCCAAGCAGCCGGAGCCGGACGAGGTCGATCCGAGCCTGGGCGTGACCGACGCAAGCGCGTCGGCGAAGGGTGAGCTTTCCAACGATCGCACCGATGTGCAGCTCACCACGAGCCTGCCGATGCGTCTCGTCAAGCATCGGCTGAACCTGTTGATCGGTTCGAGCTGGGAGTTGCGCGACACCCGCTGATCCGTTTCCATCCCCTGACTGATGGCGGTTGTCCTCGGTGGCCTTGCGCCACTAGAGTCGATGCTTTGCCCACCGTCAGGGATTGTTGCCCATGCTGAAGGTCCGTAGCCTCGTGATCGCCACCTCGATCTCCCTCACTGCCGCCTGCTCGTCGTCGAACGACGCCGGAAAGGCTGCCGACCCCGCGCCGGCCAGCACCGCGCCCGCGCCGGCGGCGACCGCGACCGCGGCAGCGTCTGCCGCCGTCCCCGCGTCGCACGTGAATCCGCTGCTGACAGCGAGCGAGCTGCCGTTCCAGGCGCCGCCGTTCGACAAGATCGTGGATGCCGACTTCCAGCCGGCGATCGAAGAGGGCATGAAGCAGCAGCTGGCCGAGGTCGAGGCCATTGCGAACGCGACGGACGAGCCGACCTTCGACAACACCATCGTCGCCCTCGAGAAGTCGGGCGTCCTGCTCAAGCGCGCCGAGAACGTGTTCAGCGCGCTTACCGGCGCCAACACGAACGACACGCTGCAGAAGGTCGACGAGGACGAATCGCCGAAGCTCGCCGCGCACAGCGATGCGATTTACCTCAATGACAAGTTGTTCAAGCGCGTGGAAGCCCTCCACGACAAGCGCGATTCGCTCAAGCTCGATCCGGAATCCGCACGCCTGCTCCAGGTGACCTACGACGACTTCGTCCATGCGGGCGCCAAGCTGTCCGAGGCCGACAAGACCAAGCTGAAGGACCTCAACAAGGAAGAGTCGACCCTCAGCACCAAGTTCACCAACGTGCTGCTCGCCGCGACCAAGGCCGGTGCCCTGGTGGTCGACGACAAGAAATTGCTCGATGGCATGTCCGACGCCGACGTCGAAGCCGCCAGCGCGGCGGCGAAGGATCGCAAGCTCGATGGCAAGTATGTCGTCACGCTGCAGAACACCACGCAGCAGCCCGCGCTGCAGGGCATGAACGACCGCGACACCCGCGAGAAGCTGTTCAAGGCCTCGTTCGACCGGGCCGAGCACGGCGACGCCAACGACACGCGCGAGATCATCACGCGCATCGCACAGGTTCGCGCCGACCGCGCGAAGCTGCTTGGCTTCCCGAACTACGCCGCCTGGAAACTCGACGACCAGATGGCGAAGACGCCGGCCGCCGCCGAGAAATTCATGGAACGCCTCGCGCCCGCTGCCGTCGCCCGCGCCACAGCGGAGTCGAAGGACATCCAGCAGGTGATCGACCAGGAGAAGGGTGGCTTCCAGGTCCAGGCATGGGACTGGGACCATTACGCCGAGAAGGTCCGCAAGGCCAAGTACGACCTCGACGAGGCGCAGATCAAGCCGTATTTCGAGCTGGATAACGTCCTGCAGAACGGTGTCTTCTATGCGGCCAACCAGCTGTACGGGCTGACCTTCAAGGAGCGCAAGGACATCCCGGTGTACCAGCCGGACGTGCGCGTGTTCGAGGTGTTCGACAAGGACGGCACGTCCATGGCGCTGTTCTATTGCGACTACTTCAAGCGCGATAACAAGAACGGCGGCGCGTGGATGAGCAACTTCGTCGACCAGTCGAAGCTGTTCGGCCTCAAGCCGGTGGTCTACAACGTCGCCAACTTCACCAAGCCGGCCGCCGGCCAACCGGCCCTGCTCTCGTTCGACGACGTCACCACGATGTTCCATGAATTCGGCCACGCCTTGCACGGCATGTTCGCCGCCTCGCAGTATCCGTCGCTGTCCGGCACCAACACGGCGCGCGACTTCGTGGAATTCCCGTCACAGTTCAACGAGCAGTGGGCCTCCGATCCGAAGGTCTTCGCCAACTACGCCAAGCATTACCAGACTGGTGCGCCGATGCCGGAAGAACTGGTTGGCAAGATCAAGAAGGCGAAGAGCTTCAACCAGGGCTACGCGATGAGCGAGCTCATCTCGGCCGCGTTGCTCGATATGCAGTGGCACATGATCGCGCCGGGTGCACCGAAGCAGGACGTCGATGCCTTTGAAACGAATGCGCTGAAGAAGGCCGGCTTCACGCTCGCCCAGGTACCCCCGCGTTACCGCTCGAGCTATTTCCAGCATATCTGGGGTAACGGCTACGCCGCCGGTTACTACGCCTACCTGTGGACGCAGATGCTCGATTCCGATGCGTTCGAGTGGTTCAAGGAGCACGGTGGCCTGACTCGTGAGAACGGGCAGATCTTCCGCGACAAGATCCTCTCGCGCGGTAACACCGAGGAGCTCGGCAAGCTCTACCGCGATTTCCGCGGCAAGGATCCGAGCATCGAGCCGATGCTCAAGGATCGCGGGCTGAAGTAAGCCCCGCGGGTCTGGCGACAACGAAGAAGGGCGGCCTCAGGGCCGCCCTTCTTCGTCACGGCGTCAGGTGGATTCGCGAAATCTGCAGCAGGCCGCCGCGCCAGAGGATGCCCTGCACTTCGTTGAGCGGGTCGGCATGGTAGTCGAGTGTCATCGAGAACCCTCCGGCGTCGCTGCGCATCCTGAGCAAAGGCTGGCAGATATTGAACGAGTGAAGTTCGCCGAGGCATGGCGATCGCTCACTGGGCGATCTGAGGTATGTGATGCGGGCATCCGCCGCGCCGTTGGGGATACGGATGTCGCAACGCACGTGGCAATAGGCATGGCGAAAGATCAGTCGGCACTCGTTGTTCTTTCCCCGCGTGCCGGTCACCACACAGCCGTGATCGGTCGGCTCGATGATCACATCGGCGTTGGCCGCCACGACCATCGTCTCCCGCAGCTCGAGCATGTCACCGGCTTTCACCGTGCCGGGAGGGGCGTCCTGGAACGATTCCTCCATGGCCTGGGTTGCCAGGGCGCCTACTTCGGTGCGGCCGTCGCGCTGGGTCGTCATGAAGGCTTGCAGGCGTGCGTTGTTCCACGCCGGTCGTGGGGAAAGCGGCTTGCCGTGTACGGAAGCAGGCGCGGGTTCGGATCGAACAGCGGGYGACGCCGGTATAGCGGACATCTGCAACATCATGTCGCGGCCCTCCAGGATGGATGGGCGCCGGGTTCCGGCCGGCGCGATGTCCTGACAGRAAGCAACGAAACGGCCTCCTTCCGCAATATAACTTTCGTTGTAGGCGCGGCTCAGCCCAGCTTCGTCGCGCTACGGCGGTAACGCATGTAGAGGCGCTTCATCAGGTACAGCACGTGGCCGCCGAAGCCCTTGTCCTGGGCCTGAAGCAGCTTGCTGTTTTCTTCATAGAGCATCTTCATCTGCCCATCTCGCGAGGCGATCAGTTCGCGCAGGACGGCCACGTCGGCGTCGGTCAGCGCGTGTCCTGCGGTCATGTGCTCCGGCAATTGCCGGTTCACGTAGTGCGTCGTATGACGGGGCGCGGTTTCCTCGACGGGCCGTTCCCTAGTGTAGAAATAGAGCGCGATCGACTTTCGCGAAAGCCCAGGGCGATCGGGGGGGAAGGTGATTGCGTCGAAGCCATGCCAGCTCGTTTCGGTCGTCTCGAAGATGACGCAGCGATTGAGCAGCGGCGCGATGCGTGCCGATGGTTTCGGGTCGGCATACGGGTCGCGGTAAAGATCGAGCAGTCCGCCCCAGCGATCGTCCCATTCGGGATTCAGATACACGATGAGATTCAGGCGTCGGTGCCAGCGCTCACTGGGGTGGTAGTTGAAATCGATGTGCGGTCGGAGCGGCTGCCCGTTCCGGTTTTCGTGCGTGCCGCCACCCAGGTAGAACGGGTCGTACAGGAGTCCGTCGATGCCCGTGACCTGTCCGAGGTAAGCGAGGAACGCCGGTGACTGGATGACGTCATCCAGCTGTCGGTAAGCCGGACCGAGTTGCGGCATGCTGTCGACGGTCGACTTTCCGCCCGGACGTCCGTCATCGCCGATGAAGTTGCCGCGCTCGAAGGCCGGAAACTCCTGCCGTAGTTGCTCGATGACGGCCGGCTGCAGGAAATCGTCGATGACGAGGTGGCGGAAGGGACGCGCGCTGGCGAACGCTTCAGCGTGCCGGGCGACGTCGCGACGCACGGCATCGCTGATGATGGCTTCATGGCTCATGGGTGGTGTTCCTGCCCTGGATATCCGCAGGATCTTAGAGCAAGACCGCAGGTTCGGATAAGTCTCCAGCAAGAAAAAAGCCGCGCATCCTTCGATGCGCGGCTTTCATCGCACCAACGGCGGATTTACTCGCCRATCGTCAGCAGCGACGCATTGCCGCCGGCCGCCGTGGTGTTGATCGTGAGCGTGCGCTCGCCGGCGAAGCGGAGCAGGTAGTGCGGGCCGCCGGCCTTCGGGCCAGTGCCAGAGAGGCCTTCGCCGCCGAACGGCTGCACGCCGACCACCGCGCCGATCTGGTTGCGGTTGACGTAGCAGTTGCCGACACGGGCGCGGCTCTGGATGTAGTCGATCGTGTCGTCGATGCGGCTGTGGATGCCCAGCGTGAGGCCGAAGCCGGTGCCGTTGATCTGCTCGACCACCTTGTCCAGTTCCGAGCCCTTCCAGCGGATCACGTGCAGCACCGGGCCGAACACCTCGCGGGTGAGTACGTCGAGCGACGGGATCTCGTAGGCGCGCGGGCCGAAGAACGTACCGTTGGCGGTGGCGTCGTTGAGCGGAACTTCGCCGATCTTCTTCGCTTCCTTGTCCATGCGCGCGGCATGATCGACGAGGATCTGCAGCGCGTCGTTGTCGATCACCGGGCCGACATCGGTCGAGAGCAGGCCGGGGTCGCCGATCTTCAGCTCGGCCATGGCGCCGGCGAGCATCGCGGTGACCTTGTCGGCGATGTCTTCCTGCACGAACAGCACGCGGGCTGCCGAGCAGCGCTGGCCAGCGGACTGGAAGGCCGAGGCGATCACGTCCTTGACGATCTGCTCCGGCAGGGCCGACGAGTCGGCGATCATCGCGTTCTGGCCGCCGGTCTCGGCGATCAGCGCGGCGATCGGCGCGTTACGTGCGGCCAGTGCACGGTTGATCGCCCAGGCGGTATCGGTCGAGCCGGTGAAGGCCACGCCGGCCACGCGCGGGTCGCGGGTGAGCGCGGCACCGACGGTGGCGCCATCGCCCGGCATGTACTGCAGGACGTCGGTCGGCACGCCGGCGGCGTGCAGCAGCTTGACCGCGGCGTAGCCGATCAGTGCGGTCTGCTCGGCCGGCTTCGCGATGACGGCGTTACCGGCAGCGAGCGCCGCGGCGACCTGGCCGAGGAAGATCGCCAGCGGGAAGTTCCACGGGCTGATGCAGACGAACACACCACGGCCGTTGAGGAACAGCTGGTTGCTCTCGCCCGTGGGGCCGGGCAGCTGTTCCGGCTGGCCGAACAGGCGGCGCGCCATGGTCGCGTAGTAACGCAGGAAGTCGGCGGCCTCGCGGATCTCGGCGATGGCATCGGGCAGGCTCTTGCCGGCTTCGCGCACGCACAGCGCGATGAACTCGGCGCGGTTGTGCTCGAGCTGTTCGGCAGCGTGCTCGAGGATCGCGGCGCGGCTGGCGGCCGGCAGGCGGTCCCACGCAGGCTGGGCCTTTACCGCGGCGGACAGGGCGCGATCGACGAGGGCCGGATCGGTGTTCTCGACCGTGCCGACGATGCGGCGACGGTCCGACGGATCGGTCACTTCGACCTTGGTGCCGGCCGTGGCGCCACCGGCGACCAGCGGGGCGGCGGTCCACGGACCACTGTGACGGTTGACGGCGTCGGCGAGCTCGTGGAGCTCGTTGTCGTTAGCGAAGTTCATGCCCATGGAGTTCTTCCGAAGTTCACCGTACAGATTGACCGGCAGGGGGATGCGGGGATGGGGAATGGAAGCGAAGGCGCGCACCGTCTCGCACGGATCGGCGACGAGGTCGCGCACAGGCACGCTCTCGTCGACCACGCGGTTGACGAAACTGGTGTTGGCGCCGTTCTCGAGCAGGCGACGCACGAGGTAGGGCAGGAGGTCTTCATGCGTACCGACCGGCGCGTAGACGCGGCAGGGTACGTTGAGCTTGTCCTTGCCGATCACCTCGGCATACAGATCCGCACCCATGCCGTGCAGGCGCTGGTTCTCGTACGGACGACCCTGGGCCAGGTGGTTGATCGCGGCGATCGTGTGCGCGTTGTGCGTGGCGAACTGCGGATAGACCGCATCGCCACCGGCCGCGAAGAGCCGGCGCGCGCAGGCGAGATAGGAAACGTCGGTGTTCGGCTTGCGCGTATACACCGGATAACCCGTCAGGCCGTTTTCCTGCGAACGCTTGATCTCGGCGTCCCAGTAGGCGCCCTTGACCAGGCGCACGAACCAGCGGCGACCGGTGGCGCGGGCCTTCTCGGTCACCCAGTCGATGACGAAGGGCGCGCGCTTCTGGTACGCCTGGATCACGATACCGAGGCCGTTCCAGCCTTCCAGCGACGGGTGCTCGAAGACATCACCGATGATGTCGAGCGACAGCTCGAGGCGGTCGGTTTCCTCAGCGTCGACGGAAAGCGCGATACCGTTCTTGAAGGCAAGCTGCGAAAGTTCGAGCAGCTTGGCACCGAGCTCGATGCGCGCGCGGGCACGGTTGGCCACTTCATAGCGCGGATGGAGCGCCGAGAGCTTCACCGAGATCGACGGGGCTTCGAGGTTGTTCTTGAACGGACCACGCGCACCGAGCGCGTTGATCGCGTCACGATAATCCTGCTGGTAGCGTTCAGCCGTTTCCTGGGTGAGCGCCGACTCGCCGAGCATGTCGTACGAGTAGCGGTACACCGCGTGTTCCTTCTCGGCGGAACGGTCCAGCGCTTCCTTGATGGTCCGGCCCATGACGAACTGGTGGCCCATGATGCGCATGGCCTGGCGCACGGCAAGGCGTACGACCGGCTCGCCCGCGCGGCCGACCAGGCGGCGCAGGGCGGAGCTGAAGTCGTGGCGGGTCTCTTCGGCGAGGTTCACCAGGTGCCCGGTGAGCATCAGGCCCCAGGTCGACGCGTTGACGAAGAGCGACTCGCTCTGGCCAAGGTGCTTCTTCCAGTCGGCCTCGCCCAGCTTGTCGCGGATGAGCTTGTCCGCGGTGGCCTTGTCGGGGATACGCAGCAGCGCCTCGGCCACGCACATCAGCAGGACACCTTCCTCGGAGGAAAGGTCGTACTGACGCATGAAGGACTCGACCGCGCTCTGGTCCTTGGCCCGCGCGCGGACGCGCGTGACCAGGCCGGCGGCGACGTCGATGACGTGTTCGCGCTCGGTCGGCGGCAACGTGGCCTGGGCCAGCAGGTCGTTGACGGCCTCGGTTTCGTCGCGCAGCCAGGCGGCCGTGATACGCGCGCGTGCCGGCTCGGCGCCGGTCGGGAGTTCGGGACGGAGGATCGATGGGTTCACGGGGGGAGTGGGCGACATGGGGAGACCGGCCATTGTAGGGGACCTCGGGCCACCCCCGCCACGCCGCCTGCGACAACACGTCCCTTCCCAACCTTGCCGCTTCTTGACCAGCGCCCTATCATCCCTCGGGTTCCAGGCACGCTGGACTTTCCATGAACGTGCTTCGACCGACCGTCGCGGGTCAGCCGCGCGTGTTGTGGCTCAGGCCCAACCGTGCGCTGGACAAGCTTGGTCTGCGTCGACTGATCATGGGTCTGGCGGCGATAGCCCTGGCGACGGCGTCGTTCGGCGCGTGGCAGGGGAATGTCTTCGCTCCCGTGTTCGCCCTGATCGAAACCTTCGTCGTGGGGTTCGCGCTTGGCGCGGCCTGGAAGGCCGGCGACAGGGGTGAACGTATCGCCATCGGGCCGGATACGCTGGAGGTGAGGGTGGTGCCCGGTCGTCGGGTACGGCGCTTCCAGACGTATTGGGTCAGGGTGGGTCTGGCTCCGGGGGACGGACGCCAGCGTCTGTTGCTCAAGTCACACGGCAACGAGCTAGAAATCGGCGCCTTTCTCGGGGAAGAGGAACGGGTCGAGGTGTCAAGGAAACTCATGGTGCTGCTGGCCGAGGTCTCGACCCAGACGCGCAGGTAGGTTCATTAAAGGTGCAAGACATGACATCTGGCGGCATCGGACGATCGGTTTCAGCGTGGGCGGCAGGCGCGATGGCGCTGTTCGGTGGGGAGGCGTGGGCCAACCCCGTTGCCAACCAGCTGAACATGACCAAGGGTGTGAGCGAGTGGTCGCCCTATGCGATGCACATGGTTGCCCTGTGGGTCTGCGTGGTCATCGGCGTCCTTGTCTTCGGCGCCATGTTCATCGCGATGTTCCGCTTCCGGAAGTCGCGCGGCGCCGTCGCCGAGAAGTGGGCGCACAGCACCAAGCTGGAAATCGTCTGGACGGTCGTCCCCGTCATCATCCTGATCTTCCTGGCGAACCTCGCCACGGGTGGCCTGACCTCGTTCGCCGATACCACCGGCGCCGACATGACCATCAAGATCACCGGCTACCAGTGGAAGTGGCGCTACGACTACGTCGACTACAAGGGTAAGGGGGTCGACAAGGTCGGCTTCGTATCCAAGCTCGAAGAGTCCTCGGACCGCACCCGCCAGCTGAAGTCCAACCTCGATCCGGACAAGATCCAGGTCGACGGCTACAACACCTACCTGCTCGACGTCGACAAGCCCCTGGTGGTGCCGGTCGGGGTCAAGATTCGCTTCATCATCGTCGGTGGCGACGTCATCCACTCCTGGTGGGTGCCGGCACTGGGCTGGAAGATGGATGCGATCCCGGGCATCGCCAACGCGGCCTGGACCAAGATCAAGGAGCCCGGTGTCTACCGTGGCCAGTGCGCCGAGCTGTGCGGCCAGGACCACGGCTTCATGCCGATCGTCGTGAAGGCCGTGCCGAAGGCCGAATTCGAACAATGGCTGGCGACCCAGGAAAACGAGGCCACGCTCCAGAAGGCCGCGCAGACCGCCCAGAACGCTCCCGCCCCGGCCCCCCAGGGTTAACCGAAAAGTATTGCAGGTAGAGGTGCAGAGTTATGGCGCACGCAGCCACCCACGATCACCACGATCACCACGGAGCCCCGAAAGGGTTCTTCCAGCGATGGGTGATGTCCACGAATCACAAGGACATCGGCACGCTGTACCTGATCTTCTCGCTGACGATGTTCTTCATCGGCGGCGCCTTCGCGATGGTTATCCGCGCGGAGTTGTTCAAGCCGGGCATGCAGCTGGTGCAGCCGTATTTCTTCAATGAAATGACGACGATGCACGCGCTGGTGATGATTTTCGGCGCGATCATGCCGGCCTTCGTCGGCCTGGCGAACTGGATGGTTCCGCTCATGGTCGGCGCGCCGGACATGGCGCTGCCGCGCATGAACAACCTGTCGTTCTGGATCCTTCCGTTCGCCTTCTTCATGCTGCTGTCCACGCTGTTCATGCCGGGCGGCGGTCCTGCCGGCGGCTGGACGATGTACCCCCCGCTGTCGCTGCAGGGCGAGTCGGTGGCCTACGTGATCTTCGCGATCCACCTGATGGGCATCAGCTCGATCATGGGTGCGATCAACATCATCGCGACCATCCTCAACATGCGCGCGCCGGGCATGGACCTGCTGAAGATGCCGGTCTTCGTCTGGAGCTGGCTGATCACGGCGTTCCTGCTGATCGCGGTGATGCCGGTGCTGGCCGGTGCGGTCACCATGCTGCTGACCGACAAGTACTTCCATACCAACTTCTTCAACGCGGCCGGCGGCGGTGACCCGGTCCTGTTCCAGCACATCTTCTGGTTCTTCGGGCACCCCGAGGTCTACATCATGATCCTGCCGGCGTTCGGGATCATCTCGGAAATCATCCCGACCTTCGCCCGCAAGCCGATCTTCGGCTACCGCGCGATGGTGTTCGCGATCGCGTCCATCGCCTTCCTTTCCTTCATTGTCTGGGCCCACCACATGTTCGCCGTGGGCCTGCCGATGGGGGCGGAGATCTTCTTCATGTACGCGACGATGTTGATCGCGGTGCCCACGGGCGTGAAGGTCTTCAACTGGGTGTCGACGATGTGGGGCGGCTCGATGACCTTCGAGACCCCGATGCTGTTCTCGATCGCCTTCGTGATCCTGTTCACCATCGGCGGCTTCTCCGGCCTGATGCTGGCCCTAGCCCCGGCCGACTTCCAGTATCACGACACGTACTTCGTCGTGGCCCACTTCCACTACGTGCTGGTAACCGGCGCCGCGTTCTCGATCATGGCCGCCGCGTATTACTGGATCCCGAAGTGGTCGGGCCACATGTACAGCGAGACCTGGGGCAAGATCCATTTCTGGTCCAGCGTGATCTCGGTGAACGTGCTGTTCTTCCCGCAGCACTTCCTGGGATTGGCGGGCATGCCCCGACGCATCCCGGATTACAACGTCGCCTTCGCCAACTTCAACATGGTCAGCTCCATCGGCGGCTTCTGGTTCGGCGCCTCGCAGCTGATCTTCCTCGGCGTGATCATCCACTGCGTGTTCTTCTCGAAGAAGAAGGCGGCGGATCGCTCGTGGGAAGGGGCCAAGGGCCTGGAGTGGACCGTGCCGTCCCCGGCGCCGTTCCACACCTTTGACGTGCCGCCGGTCATCCATGACGACGAGCTCGCCCACGGCAACACGGACCACTGATCGATGCAGGACAAGACGGACATCGAAATGGCGGCGCGCCTCAAGCGCGCCCGCGTTACGGCACTCATCGCGGGCGGGTTCGCCGTGTCGGTGTTCCTTCTCTCGATCGTGCAGATGCTGAAGGTCTGAGCGGCTAAACCAAGCGACATCCACGGGAAACCACCATGGGTCACCAGCAACAAGACGTTTACTACGTACCGAGCAAGAGCTACTGGCCCATCGTGGCGGCGATCTCCATGTTCGTCACCGTGTACGGTGCCGCGCATTGGCTGAACTCGCAGCCCGGCGACAGCAGTGCCTTCGGCAAGCCGCTCTTCTGGATCGGCTTCGTCATGATCCTGGGCATGTTCTTCGGCTGGTTCCGCTCGGTGATCCGCGAATCGATGGCCGGCAACTACAACGGCCAGGTCGATCGCTCGTTCCGCATGGGCATGATGTGGTTCATCTTCTCCGAAGTGATGTTCTTCGGTGCGTTCTTCGGTGCGCTGTTCTACGCGCGCATCTTTTCGGTGCCCTGGCTGGGCGGCGAAGGCCACGGCGTGCTCACCCACCAGTTCGTCTGGCAGGGCTATGAGGCATCGTGGGGCGCGAACGGTGGCGGCGGCCCGCAGAAAATCGGCGGTTCGTTCCAGACCATCGCGGCCTGGGGCCTGCCCCTGCTGAACACGCTGATCCTGCTCTCGTCCGGCGTGACCATCACCATCGCGCACCATGCGCTGAAGGCCGGTCATCGCAAGGCGCTGCTGATCGGTCTCGGCGCCACCGTCCTGCTCGGCTGCCTGTTCCTCTGGTTCCAGGCCCACGAGTACGCCGAGGCGTACGAGCACTTCAACCTCACGCTCGGTAGCGGCGTCTACGGCGCCACGTTCTTCATGCTCACCGGCTTCCACGGCATGCACGTGACGCTGGGCACGATCATGCTGGCGATCATCTGGATCCGCTGCGCCAAGGGCCACTTCACCAAGGACGATCACTTCGGTTTCGAAGCCGTCGCCTGGTACTGGCATTTCGTCGACGTGGTGTGGCTGGCGCTGTTCCTGTTCGTTTACGTGCTTTGATTTGACGTAGGCGCGCTGCCATGTGCATCGAAGAACCCGCCGTGAGGCGGGTTTTTTTGTGACCTTCGCTGAAAATCGTTTGGCGACGAGAGCGATACTTCTACGACGCCGAATCATCCCTTATGAGCTGCCAGATCCCGGCGACGGCGAGCATCGCCTCAACGCACGCAATCCACACGCCGAAGGTCAGGCGTTGATACATCACGTGTGCCAGGGTCACATAGCCGACAAGGAATAGCGCGACGAACAAGGCGCAAGTGAAAGGTCGGCGATTCCTGGTCAGAAAGGCCCCGGCTGCCATCAGGGCGGTAGCGCCCCAGCCAGCGAGAAGCGAGGGCGAGGCTTGGTGGAATACCGTGAAGGCGGCCGCGAAGCGGCTCGGGAAGATACCGACCAGGCCTTCCAGCCCGGTCACGACGACCGTGACACCCAGCCAGCCGACAGGAATCAGCGCTAAAAACAGCGCTGTTGGCAGTGGCCTGGGCGTTGTTGTAGTCATCCCTGCTTTCCCCTTGTGGCTAGTCCACAGCACTCAATGCCGGATCACGCGATCGTCGGCAGTAAAAAAAAATCAGAGAAATGCCCTAAAAGTAAAAAAAAATGTGGCAAAGTAAAAAAAAGTGAGCCGATGTGGCCCTTTTGAACTTTTCCGCAGGCCTCCCATGAGCCGATTAGGTTACGCCTATCTGCACGCCTCTCTCGGTCTGACGGCCTTCGAACCCCGGCGTCCTGCGTTGGTGAAACCCGTCTCGAAACTGGTGGAGAACGCGGATCACCTGGCCGTGCCGGCTGCCGTCGTGGAACGCATGGAGCTCGACCAGGGCGGGACGCTAGCCCACATCTTGTTCGCCCTGAAGCACGAGGGCACGAATCTGGCCATCCTCATGGAGGCACTGACGCATCTTCCGGAAGAGGCGCTCGTCGCGGCTATGACGCGCACTCCGGGTAGTGTCTTCGTTCGAAAGGCCTGCTATCTCTGGGAGGCGGCCAATGGCCGGACATTGGACGCCGCGCCGGCTGCGAAGGGCGCCATGGTGGATCTCTTCGATCCGGCCCGTTATGTGACGATGGAAGGAGAGCGACACCCTAAGTGGCGCGTCCACTTCAACGGTCTGGGCTCTCTTCGTTATTGCGCCACCGTTGAGCGAACCGATGCCGTCGAAAAGGCCCTGGCGAGCGAGCTGATCGAGCGAATTCACCGGTATACCGACGATGTCGGAACCGCAGTCAGGGATCGGGCCCTTGAATGGGCTTACCTCGACGAGACACGCAGCAGCTTTGCGATCGAGCGGGAAACACCGAGCGAAGAAAAGCAGCGCGCCTTCGTGGCCCTTTTGCATTCGGCGCACAAGAAGCGGGATATCAGCGAAGACTATCTCGTCCAGCTGCAGACCACGGCCGTGACCAATCCGCTTGACCGTGCGTTGGGTTTTCGCGCGCAACAGAACTATCTGCAAGGGCCCCTCCGCGGGGCTTCGGGCGTGACCTATGTGCCGCCACCGCCCGCACTTTCAGGCGAATTGATGGACGAGTTGATGGCTTTCATCAACCGTGCTCCGGCGGCCCTTGATCCACTTGTCGTGGGTGCCGTGGCTTCGTTCGGATTCGTTTTCGTTCACCCCTTCATGGACGGCAACGGCAGACTTTCACGTTTCCTCGTTCACTACGCCCTGTGCCAGTCGGGTCGCATGGATAACGGGCTCATCCTCCCTGTTTCGATCGCCATGAAAGCCCATGAGGCTGATTACCTGTCCACCCTCCAGATCTTCTCAGTACCTGCGCGCGAACGTTGGCGCGTCGGCTGGATCGGCGAAGACGAGTACGACCTGCACTATGAGGGTAGTGCAGGGCACGAGCTCTACCGCTATTGGGATGCGACCCCGGCCGTCGAGTTCTGCTACCGGATGGCCGATCAGGCGCTGGAGGTCAACCTTCGCGAGAACACCGAGTTCATCCTCCGCTACGACCGGGTCGTTCGTGAAGTGGAGCGCCGCTACGATCTTCGCGGGAGCKATCTGGCTACGCTGGTGACCAGTGCCCTGACACAGAACGGTATCGTTTCAAAGCGCCGCCGCGATCAGTTCGCCGACCGCGTCCCGGCTGCCGTGTTCGACCTTATCGAAGAAGCGTCGAAGGCGGCTCTTGCGCCGACCGAATGATCCCGATTTCGATACTCCCTGAGCCCCCCACGGCACCAAATGCCGCAGCGCGCCTTGGCCCCCCGGCCATGCGCGTTAGAATTGACCGACCCCATGGGGATGCAGCCAGCCCATGAAGATGCCCAGCGCGACCATGGCGATGAGCAGCAACGACAGGCCGATGCGACGGGTAAGCGCCCATACCGTGCGTTTGCTCTGGCCTTTGTCGGTCATCATGAAGAACAGGGCCTGGCCGAGGTTGAAGAGCACAACCAACAGCAGAATCACCAGCGCGTACTTATAGATGGTTTCCACGTGACCCTTCCGCCCGATATCGACAATCCGAGTATAGCGGTGGCCGTGGGGCGTCTGGCATGAGCTTCTTGCGTCGTCCGACGTGGTTCGCTGTCGCACTCACCGTGGTGGGTGTGCTGGCCTTCGTGCGCTTGGGTGTCTGGCAGCTGGACCGCGCCGACGAGAAGGACGAACTGCTGCGGCGCTACGCCGCATCCGCTGCAGCGGCGGTGGAAGACTTCGGCATGATCGCCGATGCGCCGCCGGTGGATCGTTATCCCCGCGTGGCCCTGCATGGCCAGTTCGTGCCCGGCCACACCTATATCCTCGACGACCAGACCCATGCGGGGCAGGTCGGTATCCATGTCTACGTGCCGTTCTCCCCGCGCGGGCAGACGCCTTACGTGTTGGTGGACCTCGGCTTCCTTGCCAAAGAAGCTGGCGCCAACCCGCGCCTGCCGCCCTTGCCCCAGGGCGAAACGACGATCCGGGGGCTGTATGTGCCATCGCCGGGTGTCGGTGTCCGCCTGGGCGGTGACCGGTTGCCGGAGCAGCACGGTGCGGAGAAGTCGATGGTCTATGTCGACCTCAAGGAGATCGGCGCTGACGTCGGCCGTGCGCTGTATCCTCGCGTGCTGTTGCTCGACGCCGATCCGGCCAGTATCTATGCGCGCGACTGGACGCCCGGCTTCATGCCGCCGGCGCGGCACCGCGCCTATGCCTTTCAGTGGTTCACCTTCGCGCTCGCCGCGGTGGTGATCTTCGTCCTCCTGCATCGCCAGCGACGCCCGAAGCGGCCCGAGAATCCATGACCGATCCGAACGTCTCCACCAAGAACCTGCGCAGCAGCCGCCTCAAGCTGATCCTGATCATGCTGGTGTTCCTTGCGCCGATCATCGCCGCAGGCTTGCTCACGCTCAGTGGCTGGCAGCCCGAAGGCAAGGGCAACGGACGGCCGATCGTGCCCCAGCGCAGCGTCAACGACGTGCGTGTGGATGTCGACGGCAAGCCCTGGGTGTGGCGCGACAGCGAGCCGCGACTGACCCTGATCGCCCTGCCGGGGCCGGGCTGCGCCGATCATTGCCTGCAGACGCTGGCGCTGATGCGTAATGCGCGCATCGTGCTCAATGCCAACGCGGACCGTCTGCGCCTGCTCTATCTCGGCACGCCGCCGACCGCTCCCGGCGCCGATGGCGTGATGCCCAGCTGGAAGCTCGGCAGCGATACCGCCAATGCTTTCGGCGAGTTCCGTCCGACCGAACCGGATACGGTCTCCGCCGTGCTCATCGAGTCCAACGGCACGGCGCTTTCCTATTACCCCGCCGGGTTCGATCCGAGCGGCCTGCGCAAGGACATGCAGAAGGTGATTCGCTGATGACGCCGCGTGCCGTGAAAATCCTGCGTACCCTCGGATTGCTTGCTGCGCTGTTCGCCTTCTGTATCGTGATGTTCGGTGCCTTCGTGCGCCTGTCGAATGCCGGCCTGTCGTGCCCGGACTGGCCGACCTGCTATGGCAAGGCCACGTGGCCCGGCCACGCGCAGGACATTGCACAGGCCAACGAGGCCTTCCCCGATCGCCCCTACGAAACGCACAAGGCTTGGCGCGAACAGGTCCATCGCTTCCTCGCCGGCGGTCTTGGCTTCATGGTGCTGGCCATCGCACTGGTCTCCGCCTGGCGTCGACGCGTCGCGGTGATCGCCGTGTTGCTCGCTGCCGCGTTCGCGGTGGTCGGCGTGGTGATGTACATACGTGGCGAGCACGTGGTGTCTTCGTTCCTTTCGGCCTTGGCTATCGCGCTGCCCTTGATCGCTGCAGCGACGCTGGATCGACCGGGTGCCTGGAAAATCGGCGTCGTCGCACTGGCCGTGATCATCTTCCAGGCCATGCTCGGCATGTGGACGGTCACGCTGTTGCTGAAGCCGATCGTCGTGATGGGGCACCTGCTGGGTGGCCTTGCGACCTTCGGTCTGCTGGCCTGGGCGGCCCTGCGCTGGTGGCGTATCGGCACGCCCGACGATCGTTTCGCGGCACTGCGCGGGCCGGTCGCCATCGGTATCGTCGTGCTGGTCTGCCAGATCGCCTTGGGTGGCTGGACCAGCTCGAATTACGCGGCGCTCGCCTGCGGCACCGATTTCCCGAAGTGCCTGGGCCAATGGTGGCCGCAGACGGATTTCCCGCAAGCCTTCGTGCTCTGGCGTGGTATCGGCGTGAACTATGAGGGCGGTGTACTCGACATGGCCGCGCGCAGTTCCATCCAGCTTGCCCATCGCATCGGCGCGCTGGTGACGTTCTGCTATCTCGCCTGGTTGTCGCATAAGCTGGCGCGCGCGGGGCTGCGTCGGGCGGGTATCGCTATCGGCGTGGTCCTGGTCGCCCAAGTCCTGCTCGGCATCGGCAACGTCCATCTCGGCCTGCCACTGCCGGTGGCGACGGCGCACAATGGCGTGGCGGCGCTGCTTCTTTTCACCCTGCTCGTTGCCCTGGCCAGCACGCAGCGCCTGCCCGCGACCACGGAGTCACTGTGAGCATCCTCGGCCAATATTACGAACTGACCAAGCCGCGCGTCGTCGCGCTGCTGGTCTTCTGCGCCGTCATCGGCATGTTCCTCGCCGTGGACGCCTCCGGGCAGCGCGTGCTGCCGACATGGCATGCCGCGGTCTTCGGCACGCTTGGCATCTGGCTTGCCTCTGCCTCCGCCGCTGCGTTCAATCACCTGATCGACCAACGCATCGACAAGATCATGGCGCGCACGTCGCACCGGCCGCTTGCGACCGGTCAGCTGACGTCGATGCAGGTGTTCGTTTTCGCCATGACGCTGGGCATCGTGTCGATGCTGGTGCTGGTGTTCCTGGTGAACATACTCACCGCGGTGCTGACGTTCTTCTCGCTGATCGGCTACGCGGTGATCTACACGGCGTACCTCAAGCGGGCCACGCCGCAGAACATCGTGATCGGTGGTCTTGCTGGTGCCGCGCCGCCGATGCTCGGCTGGACGGCGGTGACCGGTTCACTGCATCCCTATGCGCTGCAATTGCTGCTTATCATTTTCGTGTGGACACCACCGCACTTCTGGGCGCTGGCGATCTTCCGCGTTGACGACTATTCGCGCGCTCAGGTGCCGATGCTGCCGGTGACACACGGTGTGGTCTACACCCGGTGGCACATCCTGTTCTATACGATCCTGCTCTGCGTGGTGACCCTGCTGCCGTTCTTTACCGGCATGAGTGGGCTCATCTACCTGTTCGGCGCGGTGATCCTCGGCGCGGGCTTCCTCTGGTATGCCATCCGCATGCTCAATCCGCCGGACGAGTTGTTCGCGATGAAGATGTTCAACTACTCCATCGTTTACCTGATGGTGTTGTTCGCCTTCCTGCTTGCCGACCATTGGCTGATCGATCCGATGGTGCAGCCGGCGTTTAGGTTGGATCCCGTCGTTTAGGGAATCGCCGATGAATCGGCTCCCACAAGAGCCGGCTTTTGGTAGGAGCCGATTCATCGGCGATTCCTACAGGGCCTTGTGCAACCAGTCCGCGACCGCCCCCGGATGTTCAAGGTGCAGATGATGCCCCCCATCCATGTGTTCCACCGCGATCTGGTCGACGCAGTCGATCCTCACCTGTAGCGCCTCGGGCTCCAGATACGGCGGATGCGGTCGCGCCAGCAACAGCGACGTCGGCGCCGCCAGCCCCAGCAAGAGCGACATCACCTGCGTTTCGGCCAGGCGGATCGCCGTGGGTTTCGAGAGGCGTGGGTCGCTGCGCCAGCTGTAACCGCCATCGACCTCGCGTAACCCGCGCTCGACGATATGCCGGGCCAGCGCGCTGTCCAGGCCGCTGGCCAGTGCGCGCGCGCGGGAGGCATCGTCGATGGAGGGGAAAACGCGAAGCGGCCGGCTACCTTCGTCCTTGATGGCCAGCGCATCGCGGAAGCGATCGAGCGTGCGCGATCCATCGTCGCCGAGGGGCCCGAGGCCTTCGATCAGGGCCAGGGCGCGGATCCGCTCGGGCGCGGCGATGGCGACCATGGTCGCGACACCTGCCCCGAGGGAGTGGCCGAGCAGATGAAAACGGGGCAGCGCCAACGAATCGACCGCCGCCAGCACGGCGCGGGTGTAGTCGACATGCTGGTAGATGGTTCCCGCCGGCAGGTGATCGGAATGACCGTGCCCGGGCAGGTCAAGCGCGATCACATGGAAGCGCTCGGCCAGCAGCGGTGCCAGCAGGGCGAAGCTCGCGGCGTTGTCCAGCCAGCCGTGGATCAGCAGCAGCGGCGGTGCATCGGGTTCGCCCCAGGTCAGGCCGGACAGTTCCAGTCCCGGAATGCCGATACGCAACTCACGCATCGTCGCGCACCTGGCGGGCGCGTTCGCGGCTGGCGGCAAGACGGCGAGCCGCCTCGGCGGCGTCGTAGTCTGCGGCGAACTCCGGCCAGCCCTGGGTATGCCGAAGCACGAGATCGGCGATCGTTCCGACGTGCGCGGGCGCGGCGTTGAGGCAGGGGATGTAGTTGAGCGTCTCGCCGCCGGCTTCCTTGAAGAAGTCGGCGTTCTGCATGGCGATTTCCTCGAGCGTTTCCAGGCAGTCGACGGCGAAACCCGGACTGATCACGTCGATCCGCTTGATCCCGCTCTTGCCAAAAACCTTCACGGTTTCATCGGTATACGGATGCAGCCAGCGTTCGCGACCGACGCGGGACTGGAAGCTGAGCGGCGCCTCGTCTTCGGACAGGCCTAGCGCCTCGCGTAACAGGCGCGCTGTGGCGTGACACTGGCAGAAGTAGGGGTCGCCGTTTCGCACGTAGCGTTCGGGAATGCCATGGAAGCTCATGAGCAACTTTTCACCGCGACCGCTCTGTTCCCAGTGCGCGCGCACGCTATCGGCCAGCGCTGCGATATACCCGGGTTCGGCGTGATAGTCGTTGATCTGGCGCAGCTCCGGGGGCCAACGCAAGCCTTTAACCGCGTCGGCGACGGCATCGAAGACACTGCCGGTCGACGTCGCCGAGTACTGCGGGTAGAGCGGCAGCACGAGCAGTCGGCGAACACCCTCGCGTTGCAGTTGCGCAATCGTTTCGGCAACGGCGGGTCTGCCGTAGCGCATGGCGAGCGCCACGCGGATCGGGCCCGATCGCCGCCGGCCCAGTTCCGCCTGCAAGGCGGCGGCGAGGGCTTCGCTGCCGACCCGCAGGGGCGAGCCCTGCTCCGTCCAGATGCGCGCATACGCATGTGCTGAACGCTTCGGGCGCACGCGCAGGATCACGCCATGCAGGATGGCCAGCCAGAGCAGGCGGGGGTATTCGATGACACGCGGGTCGCCGAGGAACTCGGCGAGATAGGGCCGGACGGCAGCAGCCGTGGGCGCTTCAGGTGTACCGAGATTAACCAGCAACACACCGACCTGGGGCAGCGTGTCGTGGGAATACCCGGCAAGGCCGGTATAGTTTGGCGTACCTGGCATCGGCGTCGGGCACTCGCGGGAATTCCCGCAGTCTGCCATAGCACGGTGTCACGCCGAAGCCGTCATGTATGAAAGGAGCCACGCGATGACCCCACGTCTTTCCCGCCTGCTTGCCCTGGGACTTCTTGCCTTGCTGCCGATATCGGCGGTCCAGGCCGCGGATCCACCGAAGGAGCAGGCCGAGAACGCGGTTCGCGTGCTCAAGGAAATCATGGACGACGCGCCGGATAAGCAACTCCCGGCGGACCTGCTCAAGAACGCCAGGGCGATCGCGGTGCTGCCTGACATGGTCAAGGGCGGTTTCGTCTTCTCGGGCGCCAAGGGCGAGGGTCTGATCTCGATCAAGAGCCCCGACGGCACCTGGTCCAATCCCAACTTCATCTCCATGGCGGGTGCCGGCGTCGGGTTCCAGATCGGTATCCAGTCAGCCGACGTGATCCTGGTCTTCCGCACCGACCGGGGCGTGCAGGGCATCATCGACGGCAAGTTCACCCTGGGCGCCAACGCCTCCGCCGCCGCCGGCCCGGTGGGACGCTCCGCCACGGCGGCCACCGACGGCCAGCTCAAGGCCGAGATCTACACCTACTCCCGCGCCCGGGGTCTGTTCGCCGGCGTGGCGCTGGATGGCACCCATTTCAGCATCGACGACGATACGAACAAGCAGGTGTACGGCCCGGGCATCACGCCCCGCCGCATCTTCGAGACAGGCGGTATAACCAACGCTCCGGCATACGTGGTCAATTTCCGCGATACGCTGGAGGAGTACACTAACCGCTGAATCTGAACCATCCGGCGTCGCGCAAGGGCGCCGGTCCGTCCTATCGGTGCCCTGGCGGGCGCCTGCGAGGTTTACATGAGCATTACCCATATCGTCCTCCTGCTGCTCGTCGTCGTGCTGATCTTCGGCACGAAGAAGCTGCGCAACATCGGCTCGGACCTGGGCGGTGCCATGCGCGACTTCAAGAAGGGAATGGACGGTGACGAGGAGGCCAAGGCCGCCCGTGACCGCGAAGAGAAGCTGCGCGCCGATCCCCCGGTAACGGGCCAGGTGCCGCCGGTCCACACCGAATCCACCGAGCCGCGCGACCGCGCTCCGTGATCCTGGCGGCGCCATGATCGAGATCAGCTTCGGTAAATTGCTGCTGCTCGCGGTAGTGGCGCTCATCGTGCTCGGCCCTGAGAAGCTCCCCCATGCCGCCCGCACCGCGGGCGCCTTGCTCCGGCGCATGCGCAATGGCTGGGACAACGTGAAGGCCGAGGTCGAGCGCGAGATCCAGGCCGAGGAGATCAAGCGGACGCTACGTGAGACGGCGGAAAGCGCACGCTCCGCCCACGACAGCGTGCGCGACGAGATCCGCGGCGCCGGCCAGGACATCCGTGACACCGGCGATCGCGTCCGCGACACCTTTACCGACACACAGGTGGCGCGCGTCGAAGGCCGGGAACCCGACCCGGCACGCGACATGCTGCCGCTGGCCCACGGCGTGACCACGCCGCCCACGGATGAGACGCATGACCCCAAGTGACCCCCGTCCGTCCGCCGACGACGCGATCGAAGAGGGCCTGTTTTCCCACCTGATCGAACTACGCTCCCGGCTCCTTCGCGCCGTGGTCGTGCTCCTGCTGGTGCTCCTGGCCCTGGTCCCCGTGGCCAACCATCTTTACGCGGAACTGGCGAAGCCGCTGGTCGAACGCATGCCGCAGGGCGCGCACCTGATCGCGACCGAGGTGGCCAGCCCGTTCGTCACCCCGTTGAAGCTCGCCTTTTTCGTGGCGCTGTTCATCAGCATGCCGATGATCATCTACCAGCTGTGGGCCTTCGTCAGTCCCGGGCTGTACCGCCACGAGAAGCGGCTGGCGCGGCCCCTGCTGGTCGCCTCGCTGGTGCTGTTCTACGCCGGCTGCGCGTTCGCCTATTTCGTGGTGATGCCGGCGGCGTTCAAATTCCTCAACGCCGTCACGCCCGAAGGTGTGGCGATGATGACGGACATCACGCATTACCTCGATTTCGTCATGCTGATGTTCTTCGCCTTCGGACTCTGTTTCGAGGTGCCGGTGGCCGTGGTGATCCTGGCTGCCGTGGGTATCGTCGACGCGGAGAAACTCAGCAAGGGACGCGGCTACGCGATCGTCGGCGCCTTCGCCATTTCTGCTTTCATCACCCCGCCGGATTTGTTGTCCATGGTGATGTTGGCCGTGCCAATGTGCCTGCTTTACGAAGTGGGCCTGCTGTCGGTGCGCTTCCTGCTGAAACCACCCGAAAGGGAGTGATGTCATGGGCGCGTCGATCGGCTGGCTGGCGGTAAAGGGCAAGGATGCGGATGCCGTGTTGGGCGCCCTCGGCCTGGTTCGCAACGAACAGACCGAATCGCATCCGCGCCGCGGCTTCGCAATCACGCTCCCATCAGGCTGGTTCGTCGTGGTGACGCGTTTCGCCTCGCCGTTGATCGCCGAGGAATCGCTGCGTCCCCTGTCGCGTGGCTGCACCGTGATCACCTGCGAGCAGGACGACCAGCAGCTGGTCAGTACCGCCACGTGCTATGTGGATGGGTTGCGCACATGGCGCGTCGAACACGATGGCCAGCAGGACGACACGCGTCACCTCGCCTCGCAGGGATCGCTGCCTCGCGCCTTCGATGCCATCCACGCACGCATCGAGGCCCTGCAGGATCAGGCCGACGCGGAAGGCGAGGATGCCGACCACTTCTTTTTCCTGCCGCCCGAACTCGCCCACAGCGTGACGACGTTCGACGAAGCGCGGCCTGCGAGCGCTTACGGTGTCGCGGCATTCGAAGGATGGACGCCGGTCGAAGCGCTCAAGCCGGGGCGCAAGGCGACCTTGCCGTGGAGTGTCCGGCGGGCCATGGTGACGGCCCGCGCGGATCGGCCCTGGTGGAAGTTCTGGTGAGACCTTACTTGGTGGCGGGCTGACGATTCAGCGCCATGCCCTTGAGCACGTTGAGCGCCTGCGACAACGCGTAATCCTCGATCGCCAGCTTGCCATCGTCGTCACCTGAGCTCTTGTCGCCACCGGCCGATTTCTCATTGGCCAGGTGATTGCGAAGATCCGCTTCCGAGCCGATCAGCTGCGGTGCCGTATCGCTCTTGTTCACGGCGAGATCCGCCAGCGGGATATCCGGCTTGATGCCTTCGGCCTGGATCGAGGTGCCGTTGGGGGTGTAGTAACGCGCCGTGGTGATCTTGACGGCGTGGTCCTGATCCAGCGGCAGCACGGTCTGCACCACGCCCTTGCCAAAGGTGCGACGGCCCATGATCAGCGCGCGGTGGTTGTCCTTCAGTGCGCCGGAGACGATTTCGGCCGCGGACGCCGTGCCGTTGTCGGTGAGGATGATCATCGGCGCGCCCTTGAGCAGGTCGCCCGGGTGCGCTTCGAAGTTGAGGTTGGCGTCCTGCAGGCGGCCCTTCGTCGTGACGATGGTGCCGGTGTCGAGGAAGGCGTCGGCGACGGCGACGGCCGTGGTGAGCAGGCCGCCGGGATTCGAGCGCAGGTCGAGCACAGCCCCCTTCGGCGCGCCGTTCTTCTTGATGTAGTCGGTAAGTTTCTTGTCCATGTCCGTCGCCGTATCTTCCTGGAACTGGCTCAGGCGGATATACGCATAGCCCGGATCGAGCTGCCTCACCTTGACGCTGGTGACGGCGATACGCTCGCGCACCAATGGCATGTCGATCGGCTTGTCGGACTTTTCATGAAGAATGGTCAGGGTGATCTTGCTGCCCGGATCGCCGCGCAGTTTCTTGAAGGCTTCGTCGATGTTCTGGCCATCGATGACCATGCCGTCGACCTTGACGATCGTGTCGCCGGGTTTGATGCCGGCGCGCGAGGCGGGTGTGTCGTCGATCGGCGAGACGATCTTCAGCGAACCCTCCACCTGCAGCACCTCGATGCCGAGGCCGCCGTACTGGCCCGTGGTGTCCTCGTCGAGTTCATCGAGGCCTTCCTTGTCCAGGTACTCGCTGTGTGGATCCAGGTTTTCAAGCATGCCGCTGATCGCGGCCTTCATGATGGTCTTGTTGTCGAGTTTCTCGACGTAGGCCTGGCGAACGATCTGGTAGACCCGCGTGAAGTTGCGGATATCGTCGAGAGACACCTCGTCGTCGGCCTTTGCCGCGATGGCTGCTGCGGAACTCGACGACGCCGCAGGCGCGTCGGGCTGCTTCAGCGGTTTGTGCTGGGCCTGGGCGGCGGGAATCGCCACCGCGGTGCCGAGGGCCAGCGCGAGAGCGAAACGAAGGGGGTGCTGGCGCATGCCTGTCTCCGGGATCAATGCCGTTTACCGAGCCAGCCGCGCGCATCGATGGGTTTGCCACCCTGGCGCAGCTCGAAATAGGCGCCGTTGTCGCCGGCGGGCGCCGCGGCCGTGCCGACGGTTTCGCCGGCCTCGACCATGTCGCCCACGCCGCGCAGCAGCGTTTCGTTGTTGCCGTACATGCTCATGAAGCCGTTGCCGTGGTTCACGATGATCATCATGCCGTAGCCGCGCAGGAAGTTGGCGAAGACCACGCGGCCACGGGCCACGGCTTTCACTTCGCTGCCGCGTGCAGCGACGATGATGACGCCGCTGCCATACGCGTGTACCGGACCGTTGGTCGGCCAGGGCAGGTTGCCGCGAAGGTTGCCCAGCGGCGCCGACGGTGCCGTGCCCTTCGGCGCCGGGGCAGGCTCGGCAGCCTTGGCCGCCTCGTCGATCACCTTCTGCAGCTTGGCGACCAGGGCATTCATGTCCTGCTCGTTCTGCTTCAGGGCAGCGATGCGTTGCGCCTGGTCCTTGTATTTGGAGTCCGCTTCGGCCACCAGTTTCTGCTGCTCGCTGCGCTGCTTTTCCAGTTCGCCGGTGCGCTTTTCGCGTTCGGCCCGGGTTGCCTCGAGCTTGTCCTGTTCGGCGGTGATTGCGGTTTCGACCTCCTGCAGGCGGGAAAGATCCGCGAGCAGGCCGCGAATGCGCTCGACCCGGTTCTGCTGGAAGTAACGGGAATAGGCGAGGGCGCGCGAGATCCGGTTGACGTTCTCGTCGCCGAGGAGAATCTGCAGGTCGGAACCCCGGCCAAGGGTATACGTGGCGCGGAGCAGGTCACTCAGGGCGCCCTTCTGCTGGTCAAGTCCGGCCTGCATCCCTGCGCGTTGCTCGTTCAGTTGTGCCAGGTCGCGTTTGCGCGCCTCCAGCTCGGTGTCGGTCTCGCGGACTGCCTTGGCGGCCGTGGAGACCTGTTCGGCCTGCCTGGCCAGCGCCGCGTTCGCGCTGTCGCGCGAGTTGGCGGTGTCTCGCTGCTCCTTCGTCAGTCCCTCGATCTCCTTGCGGACACCGTCCAGCTTCTGCCGTGCCTCGTCCTGTTCGGACCGTGCCTTGGCGTCCTGCGCCGCGAAGGCGGGCGGGAAGGGAGCGGCAGCGGCGAGGGCAAGGGTAAGGACGAGGCGGAGGTTGGGGGATGGGCGCATCCCGCGATTATTACCTATCGGCCGCGTCAGCGGCGATTGGTCTCACACGAAACTATCGAGGCTGGTATGCCTCGCGAGCCGCGTGCCAGCCCGTTTCTTCCCACTGGTCTCGGCCGTTGCGTCGTAAGAATTCCGTTCGGTTTCCGTTTGGACGTCCGAACGCTTTGACGCAGCGCGACAAATATGACTAAAGTGGGCCGCAAGCTCCTTCGCGCGCACGTGATGGTCGACCGTTCCAGGTCGCGGGGCCACGTGCTCGCCAGATTCCCAGCACAACCTTATGCCCCAGGAGGCGGATGGTGAAGCAAGGCACTCCGCGCCTCTACGACGAGGCGTTCGAACACGACAGCTGCGGCTTCGGTATCGTCGCGCAGATAGACGGCCATGCCAGTTCGGCATTGGTCGACACCGCCTTTTCGGCACTCGCCAGGCTTTCGCATCGGGGCGGCGTCAACGCCGACGGCATCAGTGGTGACGGCTGCGGTGTACTCATTCGCCGGCCGGTGGAGTGGCTGCGCGCGCTTGCGCGCGAATCGGGCATCGCGCTGGCCACGCATTTCGCCGCCGGCGTGGTCTTCCTCGATCCCGACGGTGATGGCAGCGCCGCTACCGTCCTCGAGACCGAGCTCGCCGCCGTGAACCTTCATGTGGCCGGCTGGCGTGACGTCGCCGTCGATACGGCCGCCTGCGGACCGCTGGCGGCATCGTCCATGCCGCGCGTGCGGCAGGTCTTCGTCGACGCGCCGGGCGATCTCACCCCGGCGCAGTTCGAAGCCGCGCTGTTCCGCGCACGCCGTCGCACGGAGCTCGCGCTGGCCGGCGACACCCAGTTCTATGTCGTTTCGCTTTCCGGCGAAGTGATTGGCTACAAGGCGATGGCCGCGCCGGGCCACCTGCGCGATGTTTACCCCGACCTCAAGCATCCGGCGCTCGTCGCCGATGCGGTGGTCTTCCATCAGCGCTTCTCGACGAACACCTCGCCGCAATGGCGTCTCGCGCAGCCGTTCCGTCTACTCGCGCACAATGGCGAGATCAACACCATCCGCGCGAACCGTCGCTGGATGCAGGCGCGCACCTCGGTCATGCGCTCGGATCTCGTCGATCTCTCCGACATCGGTCCGCTGGTCCGCCAGAACGGTTCGGATTCCGAGAGCCTCGACAACGCGCTCGAGGTGCTGTTGATGGGCGGGATGGACCTGCTCACGGCGATGCGTGTGCTGGTGCCGCCGGCGTACTCCGCGCGGGAGGACATCGATGAAGATCTCGCCGCGTTCTATGAGTACTACGCGCTGCACAGCGAGCCGTGGGATGGCCCAGCCGGGTTGGTCATGTGCGATGGGCGCTATGCCGCGTGCACGCTCGATCGCAACGGCCTGCGTCCCGCACGTTGGGCGCTGTCCGACGACAACCACCTGATCGTCGCCTCGGAAGCTGGCCTGTGGGACGTCCCCTCGGCACGCATTGTCGCCAAGGGGCGTCTCGCGCCTGGCGAAATGATCGCCGTGGATTTCCGTGAGCACCGGCTGCTGCGCGACGCCGACATCGATGCGATCAATCGCAAGCGCGCGCCGTTCCGCGACTGGTTGCGCGATGGCGTCACCTATCTCGAGTCGGACCTCATCGATCCCAGCCTCGCCGCCGAGCCGCTGCCTGCCGAGGAGTTGCACCGCTACCAGAAGCTGTTTGGCCTGTCCCGCGAAGAATGCGAGTCGGTGCTCAAGGTGCTCGCGGAGACCGAGGCGGAAGCCACCGGATCCATGGGCGACGACACGCCGATGGCGGTGCTGTCGCGACAGATCCGTCCGCTGTTCGACCGCTTCCGCCAGGGTTTCGCGCAGGTGACGAATCCGCCGATCGATCCGCTACGCGAGCGCCTGGTGATGTCGCTGGTGACGCAGATCGGCCAGGAACGGAATATCTTCGATCTCGGTCCGGAGAACGCCAAGCAGATCCTGCTCAATTCGCCGATCCTCTCGCAGCGCAAGCTGCGGCAGATTCTCGCGAATGCCGAGTACGCGGATACGCCGCGATTCGATCTCATGTACGGCCCCGATGAAACGCTCGAGCAAGCGCTGCTGCGCATCTGCGACAGCGTCGAAGCGGCCGTGCGCGGTGGCGTGAAGATCGTCTTCCTGAGCGATCGCTATCCGCGTCGTGACCTGTTGCCGATCCATTCCTTGCTGGCGACCGGCGCCGTGCATGCGCGCCTCGTCGACCGTGGCCTGCGATGTCAATGCAACATCATGGTCGAGACGGCCACGCCGCGCGACCCGCACCACTTCGCCTGCCTGCTCGGCTTCGGCGCCACGGCGATCTATCCCTGGCTGGCCTACCAGAGCCTGTTCGATATGGGCCGCAGCGGGCATATCCGCAACGGTGAAGGCGCGCCGCGCGAAATCGGCCGCAACTATCGGCGTGGTATTCGTAAAGGCTTGCTCAAGATCCTCTCGAAGATGGGCATCTCGACCGTCGCCGGTTACCGTGGCGCTCAGTTGTTCGAGATCGTTGGCCTCTCACGCGATGTCGTCGATATCTGCTTCCCCGGCACGCCCTCGCGCATTGGCGGTTCGACCTTCGATGACCTGGAGAAAGAGCAGCGCCTGCTTGCCGCCGAAGCATGGGATGAAGCCCAGGCACTGCGTGCCGGCGGCCTGTTCAAGTACGTGCACGGCGGCGAATTCCACATGTACAACCCGGATGTGATCGCCAGCCTCCAGGTGGCCGTGCGCACGGGTGATTGGGATGACTACGCGAAGTACGCGCACTACGTGGACGCCCGCCCGCCGTCAGCGCTGCGCGACCTGCTCGTGCCACGTGAAGGAACGTCCATCCCGCTCGATGAGGTCGAGCCGGTGGAAAGCATCCTGAAGCGCTTCGATTCGGCCGGCATGTCGCTGGGCGCGCTGTCGCCCGAAGCGCACGAGGCGCTGGCCATCGCCATGAACCGTCTGGGTGCACGCAGCAACTCGGGCGAAGGCGGGGAGGATCCGGCGCGCTATGGCACCGACCGCGCGTCGAAGATCAAGCAGGTCGCGTCCGGCCGCTTCGGCGTCACGCCGACCTACCTGGTCAATGCCGAAGTGCTGCAGATCAAGATCGCCCAGGGCGCCAAACCCGGCGAAGGTGGTCAGTTGCCCGGCCACAAGGTCGACGCGACGATCGCTCGTCTGCGTTATGCCAAGCCAGGCATCGGCCTGATCTCGCCGCCGCCGCATCACGACATCTACTCGATCGAAGATCTCGCCCAGTTGATCCACGACCTCAAGGAAGTGAATCCGAAGGCGCTGATCTCCGTGAAGCTCGTCTCGCATGCCGGTGTGGGTACCGTCGCCGCCGGTGTGGTGAAGGCGGGCGCCGATTTGATTACGGTGTCCGGCCACGATGGCGGTACCGGCGCGAGCCCGCTCACGTCCATCAAGTATGCGGGCACACCGTGGGAGCTCGGCCTGGCCGAGACGCAGCAGACGCTGCGCCTGAACGACCTGCGTGGTCGCGTTCGCCTGCAGACCGACGGTGGCCTGAAGACCGGTCTCGACGTGATCAAGGCGGCCATGCTCGGTGCAGAGAGCTTCGGTTTCGGCACCGGGCCGATGGTGGCGTTGGGTTGCAAGTACCTGCGCATCTGCCATCTGAACAACTGTGCGACCGGCGTGGCGACCCAGCACCCGGTACTGCGCCAGAAGCACTTCCTGGGCCTGCCCGACATGGTGATGAACTACTTCCGCTTCGTCGCGGAGGACGTGCGTCGCCATCTCGCCCGTCTTGGCGTGCGCACGCTGGAAGAACTGGTCGGCCAGAGTGGCCGCCTGGAGCAGCGCGACGGCGTCACCGCCGTGCAGGACCGCCTGGATCTCACCCCGCTCATCGCCGAAGACGGCATGGGTGAGAAGGTCGACTTCGCCTGTACCTTCGCGCGCAACCCGATGCGCGACCCCGCAACCCTGGCCAGCCGGATTTCGGCGGACACCCGGGCCGTGGTCGCCGATGCCCTCGGCGGAAGCTTCCGCTACGACATCGCGAACACCGATCGCGCCATCGGCGCGCGTCTGTCCGGCGATGTCGCGCGTCGCTGGGGCGATGTCGGCATGGCCGAGAAGCCGGTACACCTGCACCTGACCGGTTCGGCGGGCCAGAGCCTGGGCGCGTGGAATGCCTCCGGGGTGCACATCGATCTGACCGGCGAAGCCAATGACGGCGTCGGCAAGGGCATGGCCGGTGGCCGCCTCATCATCCGGCCGCCGGCCGATTCGCCGTTCGCCAGCCAGGAAGCCTCGATCATCGGCAACACCTGCCTGTATGGCGCGACCGGTGGCGAGTTGTTCGCCGCGGGTCAGGCCGGCGAGCGTTTCGCTGTGCGGAACTCCGGTGCGTTGGCTGTCGTCGAAGGCGCCGGCGATCACTGCTGCGAATACATGACCGGCGGCGTGGTCGCCGTGCTCGGCCGTACCGGCCTCAACTTCGGTGCCGGCATGACGGGGGGCTTTGCCTACGTGCTCGATACCGAGCGCAACTTCGTCGACTGCTACAACCACGAACTCGTCGACATCGTGCGTATCTCGCACGAAGGCATGGAACATTACATGCAGCACCTGCGCCAACTCATCGCCCGCCACGCCGAACTCACCGACTCCGCCTGGGGTCGCAAGGTGCTCGGCGATTTCCGTGGACTGCTGCAGCGTTTCTGGCTGGTCAAGCCGAAAGCCGCAAGCCTCGACGCCCTCGCTGAAGAACTGCGGAGCGCCGCATGAGCACGAAGGACTTTCGCTTCCTCGATGTCCCGCGGCAGACGCCGCGCACGGTGCCCGTGGCCGTGCGCGTGCTCGGCTACGGCGAGATCTCCGGCGAGTTCGCCCCGTCGGAGGCAGCGTCGCAGTCGGAACGCTGCATCGATTGCGGCAACCCGTACTGCGAACACGCCTGCCCGGTGCACAACTACATTCCGAACTGGCTGAAGCTGGTGCAGGACGGTCGTTTGTTCGAGGCCGCGACCCTCATGCACGAAACCAACCCGCTGCCCGAAATCTGCGGCCGCGTATGTCCGCAGGACCGCCTCTGCGAAGGCGCATGCACGCTGGAGCAAGGTGACTTCGGTGCCGTGACGATCGGCAGCGTCGAGCGCTGGGTGACGGACGAGGCGATCCGTCAGGGCTGGCGTCCCGACCTGTCGCGCGTTCGGGAGACCGGGCAACGTGTCGCCATCGTCGGCGCGGGGCCCGCGGGCCTGGCGTGTGCCGATCGTCTGCGTCGCGCCGGGATCGCGGCGGACGTCTACGATCGCCAGCACGAAATCGGCGGCCTGCTCACCTTCGGCATCCCGCCGTTCAAGCTCGACAAATCCGTCGTGCGCACCCGTCGCATGGTGCTCGAAGGCATGGGGGTGCGGTTCCATCTCGGCGTGGAGATCGGTCGCGACATCGCCTTCGACGAGTTGCTCGCCGACTACGATGCTGTGTTCGTGGGTACCGGTGCCTACACCTACGTCGATGGGCAGCTCGAAGGCCGCGACCTCGGCGGCGTGCATGATGCGTTGCCCTTTCTCATCGCCAATGTCGAACGCCTGCTACGCGATGAAGCGCCTGCCCCGGAGTACGACCTCGCCGGCAAGCATGTCGTCGTCCTCGGCGGCGGCGACACGGGTATGGACTGCAACCGTACCGCGATCCGCCTCGGTGCTGCTTCGGTCACCTGCGTCTACCGTCGCGACGAAGCCAGCATGCCCGGCTCGCGTCGCGAGGTTGGCTACAGCCGCGAAGAAGGCGTGCGCTTCCTGTTCCAGCAGCAGCCCATCGCCCTGGTCGGCGACGGTGGGAGGGTCGCCGCGGTTCGCGTGGTCGAAACCCAGCTTGTCGACGACGGTGACGGACGCCCGCGACCGCGCAACGTCGAAGGCAGCGAGACCGACCTGCGCGCCGACGTGGTGATCCAGGCCTTCGGCTTCCAGCCCAGCCCGCCCGACTGGTGTGATGCCTTCGGCGTCGAGCGCGACCGCAGTGGTCGCATCGTCGCCGGTGGCGAAGGGCGACTGCCCTTGCAGACGAGCAACCCGCGCATCTTCGCCGGTGGTGACAACGTGCGTGGCGCGGACCTGGTCGTGCGTGCGGTCTACGACGGTCGCGAAGCGGCTGGGTCGATCGCGCGGATGCTGGCGACGTCGAAGCTGACATTGAAAGTGGCGGTCTAATCCGCCACAAAACCTTACGGCGACAGGTAGGGCACAATAGGCGCATGCTCTTCCGAGCCATTCCCCGCCCATGTGCCTGATCGCCTTCGCCTGGCATGTCCATCCGCGATGGAAGCTGGTGCTCGTCGGTAACCGCGACGAGTTCCACGCACGTCCGACCGCACCGCTGGCACCGTGGGACGAAGCCCCCGACATCATCGCGGGGCGCGATCTCGAGGCCGGCGGCACCTGGGCCGGCATCGCTCCGCATGGCCGGGTCAGCGTGATCACCAATGTGCGTGACATGACGGCGGACCACAGCGGCATGTCGCGGGGCTTGCTGGTCGCGGACTACCTCGGCTCCAACGTGCCCGCCCGCGCCCATGCCATCGAGCTGATGTCGAGCGCAAAGGCATACCGGCCGTTCAACCTGCTGACCTTCGACCACGACGACGCCTATTACCTGGGCAATCATCCGAATGCGCGCGCCCAGCGGGTCGAGCCGGGTGTGCATGGCCTGAGCAACGCGGACTTCAACGCGCCGTGGCCAAAGACCCAGGCCCTGGTCGAGCATCTCACCGCCTGGGTGGCCGCCGACGAGGACACCGACGTAAGCGCGCTGTTCGCGCTGCTCGCCGACGAGGGCGCCTGGCCCGACGATGTGCTGCCAGACACGGGCATCGGCATCGAGCGCGAACGCTTCCTCTCCAGTGCCTTCATCGTCGGCGAAACCTACGGGACCCGGGCGAGTACGGTGATCCTCGTCGACCACGAGGATCGCGCCGTCATTGCCGAGCGGCGCTTTGGGCCACATGGCGTCGCCCTCGGTGAGGACCGGTTCGACCTCGCCAGCCCTTGATGCTCGCCGTTGTTGGCGTGGCGGCGAGAGTCTTTTGCCGTAGCGGCGATTGATCCAGCGCCGGTCAGCCCCGACGATGAGTGGGTCAGACATCGAACCTTCCTCTCTCGGAGCGTCACCATGAACATCGATCTCAGCAAGCGCAGTGCCATCGTCAGTGGTTCCACCGCCGGTATCGGCCTGGCCATCGCCACCGGCCTTGCCGCCGCCGGCGCCGAAGTGGTCGTCACCGGCCGCACGCAGGCTCGCGTAGACGAAGCCCTCGCCACGATCCGCAAGGATGTTCCGAACGCAAAGCTCAAGGGCGTCGCCGCGGACCTCGGCACGGCCGACGGCGCCGCCACCCTGATCAAGGCCGTCCCGGAGACGGACATCCTGGTCAACAACCTCGGCATTTTCGAGCCGAAGGGCTTCTTCGACATCGATGACGCCGAATGGACGCGCTTCTTCGAAGTGAACGTGAATTCGGGCGTGCGCCTTTCGCGTCATTACGCCAAGGGCATGGCCGAGCGTGGCTGGGGTCGCGTGCAGTTCATCTCCAGTGAATCCGCGGTGCAGGTTCCGGCCGAGATGGTCCACTACGGTGTGACCAAGACCGCCCAGCTCGGTGTGTCGCGTGGCCTCGCCGAGGTACTCTCGGGCACCGGCGTCACCGTCAATGCCATCCTGCCGGGCCCGACCCTGTCCGAAGGCGTCAGCGAGTTTTTCGGCAAGATTGCCAAGGACCAGGGCAAATCACTGGAAGACGTCGAGCGTGACTTCATCCAGACCCACCGCCCGACCTCGCTGATCAAACGCCTGCTGAGCGTCGAGGAAGTGGCCAATGTCTCAGTCTACCTGGCGTCGGAGCAGGCTTCCGGTACCACCGGCGCCGCCATCCGCGTCGACGGTGGCGTGACCCGTTCGATCATCTGAACGTGCCGGTCGATCGCCAGGGACGGCGATTGACAATAACTGACGTGACACCTAGATTCCCGGCATAGTCGGCCTTCGGCCGGCGCACAGGGATCAAGGGAATGTTCAGTGCTATCGCGGCGTTCGTCGTCGCCTGCCTCATGCCGTCCTTCGGACGGTGGTATGCGAAGCGGCGGAAGAAGAATCCGTCGGGCGTGTCTTAGGCGTAAAGCCAGTTTCCAGCAACCATGTCTGCGCAAGTGCGACCAGGTCGACGAAAGGCAGGGCATCCCTGTCCAGATCCGCGTCGGCGCACATGTCTGGAAGCTTGAGTTGAAACCTGACGAATTCAGCGCTGATCCTGGTGCCACCCGGGATGTCTGTGCGGGGCGACTCCGTGCGTAACCAATTGCGCACGATAGGGATCAGGCGGGCGCTGTCGCTGCCGTGCGCCTGGAGATCTTGTCCAGCCATGTCGGAGAGGCATTTTTGGTAGCTGTACCTTTCGTGCTCAAGTACCAGCAAGGAATGCGATGCGTAGGTGCGCGTGGCCTTCTTCAGGCCGACGGCGATGCCAAGCTCGAAAGGCATATTGAAACGCGGTAGCCCACTGGTGGCGTCAAGGCTGACGGCAGACAAGTCATGTACGCTGTATCCGGACTCTTTGATCAGGCGAACGATCTTGTCCAGACGTGTATCGCCACTGTTGCCGGCTTCGAGGGCGGAGCGTGGGCGAAAGTGGCACGCCAACACAGCGAAGACTATCGCCTCATGCAACGGCCGAAAGTATGTCGTGAAAGGGCAGTTGATAAAGACGCTGGTCAGGTCGCGATCGGTCCATCGAGCCATCGCGACTTACTTCCTCTTAAGCGAGTTTTGCGGAACAACCTTGTTAGTCTGCGGCGGCGTTGCCTCTTCCAGTGCACGTTGAGCCGCCATGGCTTTTCGCACCAACGAAACCCTCTGACGCTTCGTCAAACTGCAGCCTCGGATACGGAAGTTCGCTACGGGGAATTTTGGTTTGTTGGTAGTCATTCAAGAATGATAGCGCTCGATTTCGTGCAGCGATGATGCCGCCAAGGGACGTTCGTCGCCGTTGTGTCTCGTCGCGATGGCTCTTGATTACACGTTAAGACAGCTTAAAAAGCGCTATGTGGGCGCGTGTAGCCACAGCGGGAGCGACGCAGTGACCGACATTTGGCTACATAAACTAAGCACAACTCTGAAGGTTCGTAGTCGCATCGGATGACATAAGTGTCCCGAACCCACTAAGGAACATCTCACGTCGCACTGGGCTCAGTCGAGGATGCCATCGACATAAAACCAACGACCGCCTTCGCGTACGAAACGACTCGTCTCATGCATGCGTTCCGCGCTACCGCCGCCCATACGCAAACGCGCCACGAACTCGACGATCGCCGACTCCGGCGTCAGGGTTTCGTGGCGTTTGACGCTGAGGCCGAGCCAGGTAGGGCGTGGCGATTGCGTCGCCAGGTCGAGCGCTGCGGGCCGCGTGCTTTCGTGCCAGGTCGCGAGGAGATACTCCTCGAGGGCGAACACGTAGGCGGTGTAGCGGGAGCGCATCAATGCCTCGGCCGTGGGGGCCGGTTCACCGGCGTGCCAACGGCCACAGCAGTTCGCCAGGGTGGCGCCGGATCCGCAGGCGCAGGGTGGAGCGATGGGCATCGGTACGGCCGGTCTCGTGGGAGATCGCGATCCTAGCAGCCCCGCGGCTTACTCCACCTTGCCCGACACGATCAGTGGCGTGAGGTCATACCCCATGTCCGTGGCGGTCTTCTTCAGCGCCTCGAAGGTGGCCCGATCCATCGACGGCTCACGCGACAGTATCCACAGGTACTTCCGGCCAGGTTGGCCGACGAGGGCCCATTGGTAGTCGTCGTCCAAGGCGAGCACCCAGTAGTCCGCCCACACCATCGGGACCCAGGACAGCCACGCCGGGGCGAAACGCACCTCCAGTTTGCCACGGGCAAAGTTGTCCGGGCGCCGCGCCACGCCGTCGCTGGCGATCGTCTTGCCCTCCGCGGTGACACAGGCGTTGTGCACGGCGACCGTGCCGTCCGGCTTCGGCGTGTAATGAGCGGTGACGTTGCTTTCGCACTTACGCTGGAACCACATGGGCAGGCGGGCGATCTCGTGCCACGTGCCGGCGTAGCGGGCCAGATCCAGGTCGGGCACGGGGGCGAGTGGCACCGTGGCGACGGCGCTGGAGGTGGCCATGGCCAGGGAGAGGGCGGCGAATAGTTCACGCATGGCGGTGCTTTTCCTTACGAGCAGACCCCCTACGATGCCCCGCGGCGGTGAACTACAACTAAATCCTACGACTTCGCGGCCGATAACGGGGTGGAGCCGACAAGAGACGCCGCCGATGGGCCCCAAATCAACGCCCCGCCCCCTATGGACACGCTTCCGTGAAAATCTCACATGGCGGCCGAAGGTCCACTTCGACCGGGAGTCGGGCGTGGTCGTGGTTCACCTGGGGCCGTTCCGGACGCGCGAGGTGCGGATGGAGCGGATTCGGCGCATCGAGGCAGGCAATCGGGACAATCTGGCGGCCGATACGGTATTCCTGTTCTTCCACCTCGACGGCGAGCCGACGATGGCGATTTCCGAGTTGGACAGCGGCTTTGCCGCCTTGGTCGAGGTCATGCGCGAGTACTTCCCGGGCATTGAGGGCTGGGAGGGGGCGGTGCCGCCGGTTCGCTTTCAGTTGACCTCGGTGGAGCTGTGGAAGCGACCCCTGATCCACGACGTTTCGCCTGAGGATGATTCGCTCAGTCCGCCGCAGGCATGACACGAACGCGAAGTTGCGAAGAGGCTTTATTGAAGACGGATCTCACGCCATGAAATGCCAGCTGATAGTTCTGATGTCGATGGGGCTCGTCGGCTGTAGCAGCCGGATTACGGAGGCGCAAGCTGACGCGCTGAGTTCTTCGGCTGCAGCAAAAGATCGCGATTGTCAGGCGCCTGTGATGACGAGCAAGAAGACTTTTCCAGACAGGTGGGCGTACGAATGGGCATGCAAACCAGAGCTGTATGGTGACCGAAGTACGTTGTGGGTCGATGTGACAACGTCGGGTGAGGTCGAAGCACAGTCGATGACTGAAGGCGTTAATGACCCCCCGCCTATCGAACTCAAGGTGAAGAAGACTGATGCTGGGGCTCGGTAGGCAGTAGCCGATCGGTCAGGGGTCTGGCCCGCTGGCGCGGGATCGCCGATGAATCGGCTCCTACCATGGGATTGCGTGAGCCTGGTGCCGGTGATGGCTACGCGATGCGGACGATAAGTGCAGTGGTGTCGGCGGCGAGTTCGATGGTCTGGGGATGGGTGATGGAATCGCCGGTCTGGCAGGGGTTGCCGTCGGCGACGGCGTTTCCCATCGCGACGTAAAGCAACGCGACGTCGGCCGCATCGACGATTGCCGGACCATGCACGACATCGACCGTGCCGCGTGCCTTGCCGCGGCGGACCATGAGGTTGAAATCGCGTGTCGCGCCGCCGGCCAGTGTGACATCCACCTGCGCCTCGCCCGCGAAGGCGAAGGGTGCGCACGGTGTCGTCAATGCGTGCTCGCGCTCGCCGTCAAGCGTCATTGTGAAGCCGTCACCCTCGAGTAGCACGATGATGCGGTCGATACCGGGAAAAGCCGAGAACGGCGATGCGGTGTCGACGTCGGCGATGCTCACGCGCCAGAGGAAATCGTCCATCGTCGCACCGGCAGGTTCGACGACGATTTCGCGGGTGATGCCGAGACCGTTCTTCCACGGCACGGCTTTGAGCTCGGCAAAGGGAATGATGGTCATGCGACGCGCTCGATGTTGCGGGCGAAAGGCGGTAGAGCACGAAGCATGCCCGTGCCGTAGCGTTTGGTGATCACCCGGCGATCGAGAAGCACGATGCGACCGGTGTCGGTTTCGGTACGAATGAGGCGGCCGCAATACTGCGTGAGAATACGCGTGGCATCCGGCACGCTCACTTCGATAAAGGGATTGCGTCCGCGTGACTCCAGCCACTCCGCATAGGTCGCGCCGACCGGATCGGTAGGCACGGCGAACGGAAGCTGCGTGACGACGACGGTTTCGCAGAGCTTGCCAGGCAGGTCGAGGCCTTCACCGAACGAGGCCAGGCCGAACAAGGTGCTGCCCTTGCCAGCCTCGATGTCTTCACGATGCTCGGCGATCAGCTGCGCCTTCGAAAGCGAACCTTGCGCGCGCACCTTGCGCACGAACTCGATCGGCAGGATCTGCAGCACGCGATCGAGCTTGGCGCGTGATGTGAACAGCACGAGGTTGCCGGCGTCCCAGTCGAGGTTCTTGGCCAGCCAGCCCGACACCTCGCGCGCATGACCTTCACGATCGTCCGGCATGGTCGTCAGGGCGGGCACGGTAAGCGTCGCCTGCTTTTCCAGGTCGAACGGCGAGGGAAGGCTGAGCGTCACCGCATCGTTGGGCAAGCCGACCGAATCGGCGAAGCCGCGGAAGTTGCCACCCGCGCTCAGCGTGGCCGAGGTCATGACCACGGCGGAAGCGTTGTCCCAGAGCACGGTGCGCAGCAGGCCACCGGCGGAGACGGCGGAGGCATGGCAGACCAGCTGCTGCTCGGGCGTCATGGTGACCCAGCGTGCGAGCGGCGGCGCGTTCTCGCGATCCTCGGACGACCACGCATACCAGGTACGTACCTGCCGATCGAGACGTTCCAGTGCCACACCAAGCTCACGCGAGAGCGCCTCCTGCGTGGGGCCGCCGGCTTCCATTTCCACCACGGTGCGGCGTACGGTGCGCAGCCACCGCTGGATGTCCTTGGTCACCAGGTGGAGGTGCTCGGCGTGCATCTTCCAGTTTTCCGGAAGCTGTCCCAGCGAGGCGCGGAATACGGGTTCGGTTTCGCTGGAGGAGGGTGTCCACGACATGCGGATCTCGCGTTCGATCTCCTCCAGCGAGCCCGACATCAGCATGAGCTTCTCGTCGCCCGCTTCGAGCGAGAGATTGCCGATGCTTTCCTTGTCGGTGAGCGAGTAGGCTGCGTGGATCTGGTTCTGCAGGCGCCCGATGCGACGCACGGCGGTGGCCAGATGCACGTCGGCGGCGCCGCGGTCGATCGCCTTGGCCGGCACATGGTGCGCCTCGTCGAAGATGTACAGGGTCTCTTCGGGCTTGGGCAGGATCACGCCGCCGAAGGTGTCCTCATCGCGCGGCATGGTCAGGTCGGCCAGCACCAGGTCCTGGTTGGCGACCACGATGTCGGCTTCGCCGATGAGCCGGCGGGCGACGAAGAACGGGCAGACCGCAAACGCGCCGCACTTGCGACCCGTGCAGCCGCCGGCGCTGGTCGTCACCATGCCGCGCACCAGATCCGACAGCGGCTCGGGACTGGTATCGATATCGCCATTCCACTCACGCGATTCGAAGGCCGCGCTGAGCTTCGCCACGGCCTTGGTATCGCGCTCCGCGGGCGGCCGCGCCCACAGCGCTACGTCGGCATCGAACTCAAAGCCGCCCTGAGCCGTCGGTTCCGAGCCGGCCATGCGCAGATTGCGCGGACAGAGGTATCGCGCGCGGCCCTTGGCCAGGGCCACCTTCGCCTCGACACCGCAGAGGGTGAGGTACTGGGGGATATCGCGCTGGACCAGCTGTTCCTGCAAGGCCACGGTGGCCGTCGCGATGACCAGCTTCTTCTTCTGGGCACGGGCCACTTCCAGCCCGGCGATCAGGTAGGCCATGGACTTACCGGTACCGGTCGGTGCCTCGATCACGGCGGCGCCGCCGGGTTCACCCAGGGCCTTGGCCACCTCGGCGATCATCTTCAGCTGCGAGGCACGCCCGCGGAACCCCGCAAGGCCGTCCTTCAATCGCGCATAGGCGGCGCGGATCGCGGCTTTGGTGTCGTCGGTGAGCATCGATGAGGGCGCAGAACGGGGAGGGCAACCGACCAAGGTTACCTCATACCCGTCTCACCCCACGACGCTCAGGCGTGACGGTTGATGCCGACAGGGGGAGCCGAGGCGCCGGCGACCAGGCCAGCGACGACGTAGGTGTGTTCTTCCCATGTGCCATCGGATTGCTGGACATGGATCTCGACCGGACGGCCCAGGTTGTCGGACAGGCCGGGAGCCAGCGCTTCCGCAGCGGCGATCGCCATGGGCTGCGACGCGTAGCGGCCGAGAGGCAGGGAGGCACGGCGGACGATCCACGGTCCCTGTGTCGATTCGCTATATGGAATGAACAGTTGTGCGGAGCTCGAAGCCATGGAAACCCTCGCTGTCGGTACGTAGACCTGGGATGGGTACACCGGGTGGAGCGGTCGCCGGCGGGCGGTGAGTCCACGCTACGCCGCCGCGACTAAAAAACCCGTTAACCCTTGGGGCGCAGGGGCGTACATGCCACTTCCCGGCGCCGGAAGCAATCCGGGGCGTGCGAATTGATCAGACCGGTAGCCTCGAGCCAGGCGAAAACGATGGGCGGCCCGACGAAGCTGAAGCCGCGCTGGCGTAGCGCTTTGGCGATCTGTTCGGAGAGCGGGCTGTTCGGCGGCACCGGCCCCTCCCAGAGGATCGGCTGATCGCCGACCGCGTCCCAGCAGAAGCGGGCGAAATCCTCACCCGCATCGCGCATGGCGAGGTAGGCCTTTGCGTTGTTGATCGCCGCACCGATCTTGCTGCGCGAGCGGAGGATGCCGGCGTCACCGAGCAGGCGAGCGACATCGTCCGGGCCGTACGCGGCGACGCGTTCCGGATCGAAACCCTCGAAGGCGCGCCGGAAACCCTCCCGGCGCGCGAGGATGGTGCGCCACGACAGCCCGGCCTGGAAACCGTCGAGGACCAGCTTTTCCCACAGCTTGCGCCCGTCGCGCTCAGGCACGCCCCACTCGGTGTCGTGGTAGGCGCGCATGAGCTCGTCGGACTCGCCCCAGGCGCAGCGGGTCTTGCCATCGGTCATCCGTTGAAGCCGAGGTAATCCAGTTTGCCGATGGCCACGCCGTTGTGGCGGAGGATGTCGTACGCCGTCGTCACGTGGAAGAAGAAGTTCGGGATGGCAAAGGTCAGCAGGTACGAGGCCGCGGTGAAGCTGTGCTCGGTCTCCTTGAACTTGCGCGAGAGGGGACGGGCTTCCCCCGCCTCGATGACGGCGCGGTCGACCGATTCCAGCCAGGCCACGGTGCTGTCGATGCGCTTGCGCAGATCCGCGAAGGTGGTCTCGTTGTCCTCGAAGGAGGGCGGCTGCACCTCACCGATGCGGGCGATGGCGAACTTGGCCGTGTCGCTGGCGCGTTGCACCTGGCCGGCCAGGGTCAGCATGTCGGGGGCCAGTCGGGCCTCGATGAGACGGGCCCCATCGGCCTGGGCCTCGGCCTTGTCCAGCAGTTCGGTCAGCACGCGGAAACCGCGGACGAAGACGGGGACGGAAGCGTCGTAAGCGGAAAGGGTCATGGCGGGCGGGGCCTTTGGGTTGGGCAATCCGCTTCGATCTGGGGGTGCCCGGGGCGCCTGACAAGGCAGGCAGTCTTCGTCCAATCGGTCTACCATCGGCCGCCTTACCCATCGATCCGCGGGTCCTCATGTCGTCACTCGAAGCCACCCCATCCTCGCCCGATGCCATCGTCTCGGTGCGTGGGCTTTCCAAGCATTACAAGAGCGGCCTGCGAGCGCTCAACCACGTGGACCTGGAGATCCGCCGCGGCGAGATCTTCGCCCTGCTCGGCCCCAACGGTGCCGGCAAGACCACGCTGATCAGCATCATCTGCGGCATCGTCAACGGCAGCGAAGGCAGCGTGCACGTCGACGGCCACGACATCGTGCGCGACTACCGGGCGGCGCGCGGCCTGATCGGCCTGGTCCCGCAGGAGCTCTCCACCGACGCCTTCGAAACGGTCTGGGCCACGGTCAAGTTCAGCCGCGGCCTGTTCGGCAAGGCGCCGAACCCGGTGCACCTGGAACGCATCCTTCGCGACCTGTCGCTATGGGAAAAGAAGGACTCGAAGATCATGGCGCTGTCCGGCGGCATGAAGCGGCGCGTGTTGATCGCCAAGGCGCTCGCCCATGAGCCGCGGGTGCTGTTCCTGGATGAACCCACGGCTGGTGTCGACGTGGAACTGCGCCACGACATGTGGGAGATGGTCCGTCGCCTGCGCGAGTCGGGTGTCACCATCATCCTCACGACTCATTACATCGAGGAAGCCGAGCAGATGGCCGACCGCATCGGCGTCATCAATCGCGGCGAAATCGTGCTGGTGGAAGAGAAGCACACGCTGATGCAGAAGCTCGGTAAGAAGCAGCTCACGCTGTCGCTGCAGAGTCCGCTTGCGGCCGTGCCGGAAGGCCTGCGCGAGTGGCCGCTGGACCTGTCGAACGACGGCCAGTGCCTTACCTACACCTTCGACACCCAGGGCAACGACACCGGCATCGCCATGTTGTTGCGCAAGCTGGGCGAACTCGGCATCGACTTCAAGGACCTGCATTCCAGTGAGAGCTCGCTCGAGGATATTTTCGTGAGCCTGGTGCGGGGTGGCGTATGAACATCCATGCGATCCGCGCCATCTACCGGTTTGAAATGGCCCGCACCTTCCGGACGCTGATGCAGAGCATCGCCTCGCCGGTGCTGTCGACGTCGCTGTACTTCGTGGTCTTCGGTGCTGCCATCGGCTCGCGCATGGGAGCGATTGGTGGGGTGAGCTACGGCGCCTTCATCATCCCCGGCCTGATCATGCTGTCGTTGCTCAACGAGAGCATCTCCAACGCCTCGTTCGGCATCTACATGCCGAAGTGGGCCGGCACGATCTACGAGCTGCTGTCAGCGCCCGTGTCGTACGTGGAGGTGGTGGTCGGTTACGTCGGCGCGGCGGCGACCAAGTCGGTGATCCTCGGCCTGCTGATCCTGCTGACGGCACGTTTCTTCGTCGCCTACGAAATCCAGCATCCGTTCTGGATGCTGGCCTTCCTGATCCTCACCGCGGTGACCTTCAGCCTGTTCGGTTTCATCATCGGCCTGTGGGCCGACGACTTCCAGAAACTGCAGGTCGTGCCGTTGATGGTGATCACGCCGCTCACCTTCCTCGGTGGCAGCTTCTACTCCATCAACATGCTGCCCCCGGTCTGGCAGAAGATCACGCTGTTCAATCCCGTCGTGTATCTGGTCAACGGATTTCGCTGGAGTTTCTACGGCCAGGCGGACGTGAACGTGCTGGTCAGCGCCGCCGCGACCGTCGGCTTCCTGCTGATCTGCCTCGGCGTGGTCTGGTGGATCTTCCGCACCGGTTGGAAGCTCAAGAGCTAATTAGACCGTGTAGGAGCCGATTCATCGGCAATAGGCAAATGTGGGAGCCGATTCATCGGCGAATAGTAAATAACCCGCTGCGCAGCAGCGCTCCCCCCAGGTTGCTTGCCTCACGCAACCTGGGGGGAAGAGCTCGCCGATGAATCGGCTCCTACAGAAGCGCAAGAGTTACGGCTTGCCGATGAAATCGGTCTTGCCCAGCACCACGCCCACGCCGCGCAGGATCGCGTACGCCGTGGTGATGTGGAAGTACACGTTCGGCAGCGCGAAGCCCAGCAGGTAATCCTGGCCGCGGAAGCTCTGTTCGCCGCCGCGCGTCTTCAGTACGACCGTGCGGTCTTCGCTACCGTCGATCTGTGCCGGCGTGTACGCCTGCAGCTGGGCGATCACCGTGGCGATGCGGGTCTGCAGTTCCTCGAAGGTGGTCTCGTTGTCTTCCATCTTCGGCGGTTCGACGCCGGCGAGGCGGGCGCCTGCGCCCTTGGCCATGTCGGTGGCGATCTGTACCTGGCGGATCAGCGGAAACATGTCCGGCGTGATGCGCGTATGGAGCAGGACGTCCGGAGCGATGTTCCGTTCCGCGGCATGGGCGGCACCCTTGGCGAGGATGGCGGCGAGGTTGTTCAGGGCGCGCACGAGGACGGGCACGGAGGTCTGGTACATGGAGATGGACATGGCGGGGCTCTTGTCGTGGGTGGCGGCCGGGCGGCCGCGGCGGCGTAGTTTGCGGGTTCGCTGGCGACGCGTCGACGGGGTACGGTTACGATGGTGGCACCAGACCCGGAGAATGCACCCGATGCTCAGGCCCAAACATCGCGAACACCACCGGCTGGATCGTATCGGCTGGCTGCGCGCGGCGGTGCTCGGCGCCAACGATGGCATCCTGTCGACAGCGAGCCTGCTCGTCGGCGTGGCGTCCGCGCAGGCCGCCTCGGGCAGCGTATTGCTGGCCGGTGTCGCCGGGCTGGTCGCCGGGGCCATGTCGATGGCGGCTGGTGAGTACGTCTCGGTCCGGTCGCAGGCAGACAGCGAGCAGGCGGAACTGGACCTGGAGTCGCGGGAGCTGCGCGACGATCCCACCGGCGAGCACAAGGAGCTCACCGAGATCTACGTGCGACGGGGGCTCGATCGTGCACTCGCGCATGACGTGGCCGAGCAGCTCATGAAACACAACGCCCTGGAAGCGCATGCGCGCGACGAGCTCGGCCTGTCGGTGACGACGTCGGCGAAGCCTCTGCAAGCGGCAGCCGCGTCGGCGGTGAGCTTTGCATCGGGTGCGATCCTGCCCATCCTCGCGGCGGTGTGGTCGCCTCGGGAACACCTGGCTCCGATCACCGTGGCCGTATCGTTACTCGCCCTCGCCATTCTCGGTGCGATCTCCGCTCGCCTCGGTGGCGCGAACACGTCGCGCAGCGTCGCGCGTATCGTCTTCTGGGGTGCACTGGCGATGGCGGTGTCGGCGGTGACGGGTCGACTCTTCGACGCGGCTGTCTAAGCCGCGCCGCCGGGCGGTCTCAGCCCGAGACGCAGCGGTTGCGACCGCCGTTCTTCGCCGTATACAGCGCAAGGTCGGCGCGATCGAACACGGTTTGCGGCGTGTCGCCCGGCTGGAACTGGGCCAGGCCGATGGAGGCCGTCACGCGTACCGGCTGGCGGCTGGCGTGGAAGGCGAGATGCTGGATCTTGCCGCGCAGGCGTTCGCATACCTGCATGGATTCGGCTTCATCCGCGCCGTCGAACAGGACGATGAATTCCTCGCCGCCGTAACGGGCGACGAAGTCGCAGGGGCGCACGTGCTTGACCAGTGCCTGGCCGATGATCCGCAACACGGCGTCCCCGGCGGTGTGGCCGTAGGTGTCGTTGATGCTCTTGAAATGGTCGATATCGATCGCGGCGATGCTGAGCGGCCGTGTCGTGGTCTGCCAGCTTTCGAACGCGGCTTCGATGCGCTTCTCGTAGGCGAGCCGGTTGGGCATGCCGATCATGGTGTCGGTCTGTGCCAGCTCGTGCTCGCGCTCCAGTGACCGCTGCAAGGTGTTGCGTTCGGTTTCCAGCTGCTCGATGCGCTGGCGCATCTTCTCGGCACGATCGCGATACGCGGTGAGGCGCGCGCCTTCGCGGTCGCGGAACTCGCTGAAGCACTGCGCGATCGTTTCCAGGCAGACGTTCACCCGCTCGCGCAGGTCGTGCACGTCGTCGTACTCGAGCGCGGCTTCGCTGAGCAGTCGCATCTCGTGTGCCACCGAGGCGTCCAGGGCCTGGCCATTCGCTTCGCCGGTGGACTGGTCGGCCAGTTCGCGCGACATGTACTGGCTGAGCTCGTCCAGCCGGCTGGTGACATGGCGAAGCACGGCTTGCAGGGCATCGATCTCGCGCTGGAGGCCGAGGCGTTGTTCATTGATGAGGTCGGCGAGACGATCGCCACAGGTTGCCAGGGCGACCAGATCGCCGGCGTCGGCCACGTCATGGCGTAGCTCGTTCGCCCGGTCGGCCAGGCGAGGCAGCACGATGATCCGGTCGACCAGCCGGCTCAGCGCCGATTGCACGGAGGAACCGTGCTCCGTGCGCGTCACGCGGGTGATCGCGATCGACCGTTCCGCGTGGGCGCCCCGGGGGCTCGCTCCCAGGTTGTTCATCGCCTCGGTCAGGCCGTTGACCAGGGGCTCGAGGGCCATCGCGTCCATGGGGCCCTGCAGGGCACCGGAGAGGCGTTCGATATGGGGGTCGACCTGGTCGTGGGCACCGTGGGCGGCACGACCGAGGCAACCGACAAGTTGGCGCAGCAGGGACTCGGCGGTCCGCCACTGTGCTTCCTCACGACTCAACCGATCGACGGCCTCGTGATACCTGCTTTCCCAGACCTGGTTGTCCAAACGCACGCCCCAACGGTCGCGTTAACTGCCGAATACGGGCGCCATACTACGAGAAATCACCGGGGTTAGCGCGTTTAAGTCGGGGCGCCACGATGGGTACCGTGAGCATGGTGCTCGCCACCGCCATGAGCAGCAGGGCGGTGAAGGTTTCGCTGGTGATGATGCGGCGGTCGAGCAGCACGTTGACGAAGATGATCATGATCAGCGCCTTGGTCTGCAGCAGCCAGCCCACCGTCCACGCATCGCCACGCTTCCAGCCGAGAAGCCTGCCGGCGACCCCGACACCGGCGAGCTTGCCGACCACCGAGGCCGCGAGCAGGAGCGCCGCGGCGACGAAGACGGCCGTGCCACCGATCTGCCAGTTCGTCCGCAGGCCGGTGGAAAGGAAATAGACCGGCATCACCACGAGAAGCACGTTGTGCCGCAGCCCGTCGAGGCGATCGAGGTTGAACCACTCGCGTTCCATGACCGCACCGGCGAGGAAGGCGCCGACCATGAAGTGCAGTCCGCACCAGTCCGCCCCGTAGCCGCAGGCGGCGAGCCAGACGAGACCGAGGAAATATCGGTCCATTTCGGGGACGCGTGCCATGAGGCGGCGGAACAGCCACGCCGCCACGCCGAACACGGCGAGAAAGGCGATCTGGTGGCCTACCCGCTGCCAGTCGAGCAGGATGATCGCGAGCACGGCCCAGATCGCAAGGTCGTCCAGGCTGGCGTAACGCAGCACGCGCTGGCCCAGCGGCTCGCGCAGGATGCCCATTTTTTCCATCAGCAGGATCAGGATCGGCAGCGCCGTCACCGCGCAGGCCATGCCGATGCCGAGGACGAATTGCCAGGTGCTCGCCGCGTCGCCCATCCACCCCGCGCGCCACGCCAGCATGCCGACGGCGGCGAGGCAGCCGGTGAGCAAAGGCGCACCCAGGGCGAGGGCGGCCGTGGTACCGCACTCGCGCCGCTGTTTCCACACCTCGCGCAGATCCAGCTCGATGCCGGCGATCCAGACGAACACCATCACCGCCCACCAGGCGATGCCGTTGAGGGCGGCGATGACCGGGGGTGCGAACACCGTCGCGTAATACGCGGGAAAGACTTTTCCCAGCACCCCGGGTCCGAGCAGGATGCCGGTCAGGATCTGCACCACCACCAGGGGCGCCCAGTAGTCGGTACGGAACACGCGCCAGATCAGGTAAGGCAGGCCAAGAATGATCGTCATCGCGATCAGGAACAGTTCGGTTGTGCTCATTCGCTCTCCCCAAAGCTGGGCAGAGCGTACAGGACCGCACACTCTTGCGAACACCGCTCCCGGTAGGAGCCGATTTATCTGTGGGAGCCGATTTATCGGCGAAGGGTGCTCGCCAATTCCTCCATCGACAACCGCAACGCCCGCGCCATCGGTGCCGCATCCCCCTCGACGACCGTCCACACCGTCGCCCCCTCCAGCCGCGCAATCGCATCCCCCGCCAACTCACGCGCCCGCGTCTCGCCGACCGATGGCGCGATCAAGGCCGCCAACCGCTCGCGCTGGCCGGTGAAGAACCCATGGACCGCCACCGCCGCCTCGGGCGTATCCGGCCCCGATGCGCCGTAGGCCAGGTGCAGCCCGACGCAACGGGTCTGCTCGGACAAGCCACGGGCGATCCGTTCTAGCACCACGGCATAGGCGGCGAGAGGATCGCCTGCCGGCAGATCGACGAACAACTCGTCGTTGGTGAGCGTCAGCACTTCGGGCACCAGGGCTTCCTTGGTGGGAAACCGCGTGTAGAGGCTGGCCTTCTTCAAGCCGACCCTTGTGGCGAGGTCCTGCATCGAGGCGCCGTCGTAGCCGTGATGGCGAAACAGCTCCCGTGCCTCACGCACGATCGCACCCAGGCTTGCTTTCATCGAATGCTCCACATAAACTACCGACCGGTCGGATCTATTTTAGCAGATCCACCCTCGAGTTTCATTCCCCCCGGAGACCCGCCATGAACGCTCCCGCTCCCGCCCTTCCGATCGTCCAGTACCGCAGCCAGCCCGTTGGCAACGTCGATGTCTTCTACCGCGAGGCCGGCCCGGCCGATGCCCCGGTGATCCTGCTCCTGCACGGCTTCCCGACCTCTGGCCACATGTTTCGTGACCTGATCCCGCTGCTGGCTGACCGCTATCGCGTGATTGCTCCGGACCTGCCGGGCTATGGACAGACTAAGGCACCGAAGCGAGGCGATTTCGACTACACCTTCGACAACCTGGCCAAGGTCATCGGCGGCTTTGTCGACGCGATCGGCCTGACCAAGTACGCGCTCTATATCTTCGACTACGGCGCACCGACCGGCCTGCGCCTGGCACTCGCCCACCCCGAGCGGGTCACGGCGATCATTACGCAGAATGGCAATGCCTACCTCGACGGTTTCAGTCCGGCATGGGAGTCGTGGCAGCGTTACTGGCGCGAGCCCACCCAGGAGAATCGCGAGGCCACCCGGGACGCGCTTGCGCCGGAAACCATCCGTGACATCCAGTACGGGACCGGCACGGACCTGACCCGCTTGTCGCCGGACGGTTACACGTTGGATATCGCATACATGAGCCGCCCTGGGGCGGATGAGATTCAGCTCGACCTCGTGCTCGATTACCGCAGCAACGTCGCCAGCTACCCGGCGTTCCAGGCGTACTTCCGCGAGTATCAGCCGCCGCTGCTCGCCGTCTGGGGCAAGCACGACCCGTTCTTCATTCCGCCCGGTGCCGAAGCCTACAAGCGCGACCTGCCGGAGGCCGAGGTGCACTTCCTCGACACGGGTCACTTCGCCCTGGAGACGCATGCCAACGAGATCGCCGGACATATCCGCGACTTCCTCGGCCGCAAGCTGAAAGCCTGAGCCGACGCCTCTCGCCGTCGCCTTACATCGGCGGCTGCGAGAGTTCCTTCGCGTTGAGGGTCCCATCCTTGTTCTTGTCCAGCTTGTGGAACTGGCGGATGAGGTTTCGCTGGAACTCGTCGAGGTGAATGGGCCGGGCGCCGGGTCGCATCGGCCCGTCGTTCGCGTCGATGACGCCGTCGCCGTTGACGTCCATGCGCAGGAACCCCTGGCTCATGTAGCGGACGTATTCAGCCTCGTCGATCCGACCGTCGCCGTTGGCGTCCATGCGTTGCAGGTACTCGGCGGGGGTGCGCGGGTAATCCTGGGCCGGCGCAGCGCCGGCGAGCAACAAGAGCACCACGAAGGCATGGGGACGTCGATTCATGGGGCGGCAGTCTGCGGGATCGGCCGGTGTTTGTCGCCCCGTGCGTGCTGGGAGTACCTTTGGCTTCTTACCCTCCAGCCAAGGGAACGCGACGATGATCTACGACAGCATTCTCGACACGATCGGCCGTACGCCCATCGTCCGTCTTCACCGCGTGGCACCCGCCCACGTCACCCTTTACGCCAAGGTGGAGTCGTTCAATCCGGGCGGCTCGGTCAAGGACCGCCTGGCCATCGCAGTCATTCTCGATGCCGAGCAGAAAGGCCTGCTGAAACCGGGTGACACGGTCGTCGAAGCCACCTCGGGCAATACCGGTGTGGCGTTGGCCATGGTGTGCGCCGCGAAGGGTTACAAGTTCGTCGCGACCATGGCCGACAGCTTCTCCGTCGAGCGTCGCAAGCTGATGCGCGCTTATGGCGCCAGGGTGATCCTCACGCCGGCCGCCGAGCGCGGCAGCGGCATGGTGCGCCGTGCCGAGGAACTGGCGGCCAAGCACGGCTGGTTCCTGCCGCGGCAGTTCGCCAACCCGGCCAATCCCGCCTACCACCGCAGCACCACCGCGGCGGAGATCCTGCAGGACTTCGCCGGCCGCCGTCTCGATGCCTTCGTCACGGGCTGGGGCACCGGTGGCACGCTGACGGGTGTGGGCGAGATGCTCAAGCTGGCCCGTCCCGAGGTAAAGATCGTCGTGTCCGAACCGACGGCCGCGCCGCTGCTCGCGGACAAGCCCTGGTCGCCACACAAGATCCAGGGCTGGACGCCCGACTTCGTGCCCGAGGTGCTCAACCGGAAGGTCTTCGACGTCAATCTGCCGGTGGACGAGGTGGTCGCCCGCGATACAGCACGTCGGTTGGCCAAGGAAGAAGGTCTGTTCGTCGGCGTTTCTGCCGGCGCGACGGTGGCAGCGGCGCTGGCCTTCGCCGAAAGCGCCGCAAAGGACAGCGTCATCCTGGCCATGCTTCCCGATACGGGCGAGCGCTACCTGTCTACCTTCCTGTTCGAAGGCGTCGAGGAAGGTTCCGACACCGAATGGCTCGAAAGCCTCGGGTGAGGCTTCGCGGCGGCAGCGATTTCGTTATCCCGCGAGAACGGGATCGCTGCGTCTTCGTCACATGGCGGAAGGCACGTTAGGCGCCTGATTTCGAGGAGACCGCCCATGACCTTTCTGCGCCGCAAGACCATCAGCGAGGAACTTCTCGCGCACGCCCGGCAGCTCGTCCAGGACCATCCGCCGCGAGATGCCTACGACCTGGCGCGCGGCCTGGCGCGGGATTACGCCGGGCGTGCCGGCACGTTGGCGAGTAACGCGGTCAGCACCACGAAAGCCCTGACCTCGTCCGGTCGGCGAACGGCTCGCAACCGCACGGGGCTAGGCATTGCCATCGGCGTAAGCATCGGTCTGGGCGCCCTCGCGACGGCGTATTTGCTCGCGCGCCGCAAGGCGCTGACGCAGGACGAATACGACGAGCACGATCCGACGCGTTATCGCCCGAGCAACGCCAGTGGTGATGCGTTCGACGGGTCGGGTGAGGACAATCCGATTCCGGGTGAGACGGGCTTGTACTGACTCTAGTCTCCGGTTGGCGCACATGCAGCGTGGCTGCCAGCCGGCCGCCTTAAGTAACCGGCTCTGGCATTGCGCGAATTCCCGTCAGATAGAATTCGCGGATGACAAAAACACGTATATCGCTCCCGTTGGTCGGCATCGGCCTTTACTCGTTTGCCGAGGCTGCGACCTACATAGGCGCGCCATCCGCCCAACTTCGTCGGTGGATGAACGGAAGGCTGTGGGACTCGCAGCTCGCCGGCTCGGGTGCGGATGGAATCGGCTTTAAAGACCTTATTGAGCTTCGCTTTATTCGGGCGCTCCGCTCCGAGGGCGTGTCGCTTGCTGTCGTACGACGCATGTTCGAGGTTGCGCGAAAGCAACTGTCCACGCCGTACCCATTCACCTCTCCGCGATTTCGCACTGAAGGAAAGGAGATTTTTCTCAGGGTCCTGGATGAGGTTGGCGATCGTTCGCTCGTTGATCTCGCGCGCCGCCGTGCAGTTATTCAGCAGGTAGTCGGGCCGTCGATTCGCGAGGGCGTCGAGCTGGATTCAAAGGGGGAAGCCTTGCGATGGTATCCGCTCAAGCGATCCAAGGTCGTCGTTCTGGATCCCGCCAGGAGTTTTGGCAAGCCGATCCTGAGCATTTACGGTGTGCYAACCGTAGCCCTTGCATCGGCCGTCGCCGCGGAAGGTGGTGACGAAAGGCGCGTTGCCCGCTACTTCGAAGTCTCGCTCGTCGGCGTCAGGAAAGCAGTGCAGTTCGAGATGCTGTTCGCTCCATGAACGCCCAGCTCGACGAAAATCTTCCTCCGACGCTGGCTCAGGCATTGAATTGCCTCGTCAAGGACGATGGACATTCGGTCACTCACGTGACGACTCTTGTTCCGCGAGGGACGCCCGACGTCGAGCTCTTGCTCGAAACGTCGAGGCTCGGAGTTTGTATCCACATCACACATGACCATCACCACCGTCGTCGTAACGAGCGAGATACGATCGCGAGGTTGAGCATGGCCATCTTCGTACTCGCCAAGGGCTGGCAAGGTCAGCCTTACTTCGACAAGGCGGCCCGCCTCATACAGTGTTGGCCACAGATTGTGGATCAGGCAGGGGCCGTAACGCCGCCCGCGATCTTCCTGGTGCCTTGGTCGGCCGAGACCAAGGGACGCTTCGAACAGGTCAAGCTTTCGCGCCCAAAGCCCGGCGCTGAATCTGCTCAAGCGGCCACAGGCCGCCTACGTAAAACCGCTAGCGGCTGAGCCCAGGTCGCCCCCGGTCGCCGCTTGCTCGTCACCAGTGTCAGCTCCGACGGCTGGAACACGTTCACGTTGTGCGTCGCCGGCGTCGTCAGGATGTACTGCGCGCGCGTGGACTTGAGGAACGCGCCGACCTTGTCGATGTTGAAGATGTCCAGGTGCGCGAAGGGCTCGTCGATGAAGACGAAGCCGCCGGGGCGATCCTCGTCGCGCATCAGGGCCACCAGCAACAGCAGTGACTTCATCACTTGCTGGCCGCCGGAGGCCTCGCCGTCGTCCATACCGATCCAGCCCTTCTTGTCGAACTCGAAGCGGACGTTCAAGGCGGCGGAGGCGAGCGCGAGGTCGTCATTGCTCAGCTCGGGCAGATCGACGTCCACACCGATGCCCGCCAGTTCGGCGAGCACCTTGAGGTTCTTGGCGTAGCGGCGAACGGTGTTGCGCAGCACCTGAATGTACGCGCCACGCGCCTCATGGGTGATGCGCGAGGCGCGCTCCAGATGGATGCGGCGCTTTTCGAGATCGAGCTTGAGCCCGTCATGGTCGGTCCACAGCTTTTCGCGAAGTGCGACCACGCTGGCGTCCTGCTCCCAGTGACCCTCTTCGAGCCGACGTTCGATGCGCTCGATCTCGCGGCGGACGGACGAGGGTGACTCGTAGCGCTCACGCAGTGCGGCCATCGCGGCGCGGCTGCGCAGGGCAAGGCCGACATGGGCGCGCTTCGCACGGAAGTCTTTGAGTCGGTCGATCTGGTCGTTGCGTAGCTGATGATGCTGGCGCACGGCGTCGGCGAGCTGGTTCTGTACGACACGCTGCTCGCGCGCGGCATTGTCGCGCGCGTTCGACGTCTTCAAACGCTTTTCGCGCACGGCTTCATAGTGATTCTCGGCGGCCACGTGGCTGTCCGCGGTGCGTTGCACGTCCTCGCGTAACCGGGCCTGCTGTTCGTGGGCCTCGCTGAACTCGTCGGCACGGTCGGCAAGCTGGCTGCTGGCACTGGCGCCACGAAGCACGCCCTCGGCGTCGGTCGCGCGAGCCAGCGTATCCTTGCGCTCGCTGGCGATGTCGCGAAGGCGGCCTTCGATGTCACGCAGCTTCGTCTCGCCGTCGCGCAGCTGACGATCACGGGCGGCCGCTCCGAAGTACATGTCGTCGACGCCCAGATGACGGCCGCCGCGTCGTTCGCGGAAGTAACCCTGCGGCGTGATCCAGTCCTGCTCGCGGCCGAACTTCGAACCATCGGCAATGTCCTCGACACGACGGATACGGTCGAGATTGCGCAGCAGCCAGTCCGGTGCGGCCGCCGAGAATTCGACCACTTCAAGGAGGGATCCGCGGGTGGCGGTTTCCGCGGGAGCGCGATCGGCGACGACGAAGTGCTTGTAGCGATGCTGCTCGCCGAGCTTCCAGGCCTTTTCGCGGTCACGCGGATCATCGAGCAGGACGACGTGGCGGTAACCCGCCAGCACGGCTTCGACAGCGGGTTGCCAGCGCGGTTCGGCGATCTCGACGATCTCGCTGAGCATGCTGTGGCGAACGCCGGCGGCTTCCAGCGCGCGGCGGAAGTCGGCCTCGAAGTCGGGTGTGTAGCGACGGCCGCTACGCCAGGCGGCGAGTTGGCTGGTCAGCGTGGCCAACTGCTGGCGAAGGAGGGTTTCTTCGCCTTGCAGCGTGTTGACCCGTGCGCGGGCGTCTCGCGCCACGTCGGCGAGGCGCTCGTGATCGGCACCGCCCTGCGCCGCGACCATCTCGCGCAGACGCAACTCCTGCTTGATGAGCAGGTCGTTCTGCGCGAGCTCGGCACGTGCGGCGTCCAGGCTTTTCTGCGTCTGCTGACGGGCCAGGTCGGCTTCGTGCTGCTCGCTGCGCAATGTCTCGCCGCCGGCATCGAATTCACCGAGCTGGCGCGTGAGCTCGCCATCCCGCGTCTCGAGTTCGCCGACGCGGCGCTTCACACCGGTGAGCGGGGGACGGGCGCCACGGATACCTGCGCCGAGTTCGGCGAGTTCGGTGCGTGGCAGGATGTCGGCGACGAGGTCGACACGCTCGGTCTTCAGCGCATTCCATTCCTGGAACGATCGTGCGCGCGCCTCCGCTTCCTGCAGGCTCACGCCGATCAGGGAGAGCTGGTGTTCGAGGCCGTGCTGCTCGCGATCGGCTTCGTTCTGCTCGTTGCGGGCGCGCTGGTAGTCGTCGAGCACGGCCTTGTCGCCGAAGACATCGAAGACCAAATCGAGCAGGGCCTTGGGCGGCATCTGGCAGAGCTTGTCCGTCGCGCCCTGTTCCAGGGTCAACACGCGACGTATTGCTTGCGACAGCCCCGCGCCTTCCAGGCGCACGCGATATTCGCGCAGGCCGAGGAACTCGTTGCGTGCCTCGATCTCTTCCACGCTGACGTCGCCGCCCATCACGGCGTACTGCCGCGTCCACTCGCCACCCTTTTTCTGGATGCGGCAGGCGAGGGTGACCTCGCGATCCATCAGCGGGAAGAACGGGCGCTCACCGCTCGGGCCGGGCGTATTGCCCACGCGGGCGCGCAACCAGGCGAAGGGCTTGCCGTTGTGGCGGAGGTAGCTCTTGTAATCGCGGTTGCCGGCGCAGTCGATGGTGAGCAGGGTGCGCAAGGCGTCGAGCAGCGTCGTCTTGCCCGAGCCATTTGGCCCGACCACGGTGACGATGTTCGTGTCCAGCGGCAGGATGAAGCGCTGCCAGTAATCCCAGTGGACGACCTCGAGGCTGCGGAAATCAAACATCGGCGTTTTCCTCGATCTCGTCCATGGGTTCCTCGTCGTCGATGTCGTCCACTGGCGCCGATGGCGGACGCGAGGCCGCCTCGGCCAGGAGATCACCGAGGGCTCCGTCAAGGATGCGGCGCGCCGTGCGCTCGTAATCGAAGGCGAGGTCGAGCAGCGGACCCTCGGCGACTTCGCCCTTGCGACGGATAATGAAGCCGAGTCGATTGAGCGTGCCCAGGTTGAAGCCGACGCGCGTCTTGCCGCCGAGCTTCTCGCCGAAGTCGGCGAGCAGGGTGCGCTCGGCGATGACAGGCGAGACGGTCGGGTCGCGCGGAATGGGTTTCTGCTCGGCGAACATCTGGCTCTGCGAGGCAGCGGCCTCGACGTCCTGGCGTTCGACTTGGCGCTGCCGCTTCGGCAGCACGATCAGCGCCCAGATGACGACGAGCAGCGCGACGCCATCGCGGTCCAGCTGCAAGGTGTTCGAGATCCAGCTGTCGCTGCCGCCGAAGACGGCGCGTTCGCTCTTCCGTGCCACGGCGAGGCCGATATACGCGGCATAGGGATGCTCGCGAAGCTCAAGGCCGACGGACTCGAGCCGACGGTCGAGTTCCTCGCGGAACGCTTCATCCAGCAGGGCCTTGCGGGCCTGCACGTCGTCGCGCGGCAACCAGCGCTGGGCGAGCAGCCGGGTGACCAGGGTGGCGGTTTCATCATGCATCGGTAGGGTCCTTCGCGACGGTTCGCGGACGCAGGCGTCCGGCGCTCACCAGCGCGATCTGGGGCAGGTCGGTCTCGATCAGGATCGGCTCGATTTCCAGCGAAAGGGGGAGCCGCGCCAGGTCGGCCGTACCGCCCTCCAGGGCCGCCGATTCGGGGTCGCCGAGCAAGCCGAGCAAGGAGAGGCGATACGCAGACAGTGCGTAGTCGTCGCCGATCAAGGTATCGGCGAGTTCGCGCGGCGCCACGATGGCGGCCAGTTCGGTGTGCCAGTCCTCGAGGAAGCGCAGGTCTTCCTCGTCGATCGGTAGGTCGGCCGTGTCGGGCGGTTCTTCCGCGCCGGGGAGCGTGGTGCTTTCGGCGGCGAGCCGTTCGCGCTCGAGCAGTTCGAACTCCGCCACGTCGAGGGCGATCTGGTCGTGGATGAAGGGTGCGGGCAAGGGCATCAGCAGCTGCCCGTCCTCGAAGGCGGCGAGCGCATCGACATCCAGCGCGCGCAGCCAGCCGACGAGGTCGGAGGAGGACAGGCCGGTCCGTCCGAGGTGGACGCGATGCTGATCGATCTTGTTCAGTTCGCGCTGGAAGATGCCCGCCTGGCGCAGCAAAGCACTTTGCGCGCGACCGACGGCCTGGGCGAGTCGATGCGCGGCGGGCTCCAGTTCTTCCTTCTCGGTGATGCCGGCGACGACCTCGGTGCCCTTCTCGACCCAGGTCCAGACCGAATCCAGGCGTTCGGCGGCGCGGCGGATGCGGTGCTCGGAGCCGGACAGAACGGCGCGATCGAAGTCTTCCTTCAGCTCGCTGAGGCGCGACAGCAGATGGCCGAGTTCATCCACCGACACGCGCCCGACCGCCTGGCCGGCGGCGAGCTGCGCGGTGAGGTAGCCGAGGCCGTCGTCATCGTCGTTCTCGAACTCCAGCATCACGGCCAGCGCGGCGAGTGCCTTGCGACCGAGCGGGCCGACGCGATAACGCTGCGTTTCGCCATCGTAGACGAGGAGTTCGTGATCCTTCAGTCGCTGGACCACGGTTTCCAGCTTCACCGTGTCGACGAAGGCCAGGTGGTCACGGATCTCCTGGGGCGTCCACTCCGACGCGTGCGAACGTGCGCCGAGCGTGCGCAGCACCAGGAGGCGCAAGAGCACCTGGGCTTCGCTGCCGTGGAACAGCGCGGAGAACGCGCGCAGCAAGCCGCGTCCGCGCAACAGCGGGAAGACGGCGGGGAGGTCCTCGGCGACGAAGCCGTCGCGGAAGAGATCCTGCAGGCGTTCGTCGTGGAGGGTGGTGTCGGTCGGTCCGCTCAACGTCAGCGACGGTCGACGCCGACGAAGCGAAGGAACTCGCCACGTGTGCGCGGATCTTCGCGGAAGCTGCCGAGCATCTGGCTGGTCACCATCGAGACGCCACGCTTGTGCACGCCACGGGTGGTCATGCACTCATGGCTGGCATCGATCACGACGCCGACGCCGCGCGGGCGAAGGGTATCTTCGATGCAGTGCGCGATCTGCGCGGTGAGCTTCTCCTGGACCTGGAAGCGGCGTGCGAAACCGTCCACGACGCGCGCCAGCTTGCTGATGCCGACGACGCGATCGGTCGGCACGTAGCCGACATGCGCGCGACCGATGATCGGTGCCATGTGGTGCTCGCAGTGGCTTTCGAACTCGATGTCGCGCAGCACGATCATCTCGTCGTAGCCTTCCACTTCCTTGAAGGTGCGGCGAAGGTACTCGGCGGGATCCTCGTCGTAGCCCTTGAACCAGTCCGAGTAGGCCTTGACCACGCGCTTGGGCGTGTCCAGCAGGCCCTCGCGAGTCGGATCCTCACCCGACCACAGCAGCAGCGTGCGCACCGCCTCTTCGGCCTGTTCGCGGGTGACCGGGCGGGACGTGGCGTCGTCGCTCATCGGGGATTCCTTCGAAGGTTCAAACGCCCATTGTATTAGGAAATGCGGGAGCCGATTCATCGGCAATAGATACATGTAGGAGCCGATTCATCGGCGAATGGCCAATAAACCCGCTGCGCAGCAGCGCTCCTCCAGGCTGCTAGCCTCGGTCCCCGCCGAAGGAAGAGCATCGCCGATAAATCGGCTCCTACCCAGCCGAAGGAGGAGCATCGCCGATGATCGGCTCCTACCCAGCCGAAGGAGGAGCATCGCCGATGAATCGGCTCCTACGAAGGGCAAAGAGCCTTAATCCTCGGGCGACTCGGGCTCTTCCAGGTCGGCCGGAAGCTCCAGCAGGGCCTGCGACTGGTCTCCCGTGAGCGATTCGACGCCGCGCAGCTTGCGTTCAATGGCGCGGGTACGCGTGCCGGCGTTGTCGATGCTGTTGCGCACCGTATCCAGCTGCTTGCGGGTCTTTTCCAGCACTGTGCCGAACTTGCTGAACTCGTTCTTGACCGCGCCCAGGACCTGCCAGACCTCGGACGAACGCTTCTCGATGGCCAGGGTGCGAAAACCCATCTGCAGGCTGTTGAGCAGGGCGGTGAGCGTGGTCGGGCCGGCGATCGTCACCCGGTACTCGCGCTGCAGCTGGTCGGACAGGCCGGGCCGGCGGATGACCTCGGCGTAGAGGCCTTCGGTCGGCAGGAAGAGGATGGCGAAATCGGTGGTGTGCGGTGGGGCCACGTATTTGCTGTGGATCCGCTTGGCCTCTTCACGCACGCGCAGTTCGAGCGCCTTGCCGGCGACGAGCACGCCTTCGGCATCGGCGGCGTCCTGGAAATCGAGCAGGCGCTGGTAATCCTCGATCGGGTACTTGGCATCGATCGGCAGCCAGACGGGGGTGCCGTCCTCGGTACCGGGGAGGCGGATCGCGTACTCGACGCGTTCGGCCGAGCCGGGCACGGTCGCCACGTTGGCGGCGTACTGCTCAGCGACGAGGATCTGCTCGAGCAGGGCGCCAAGCTGGACTTCGCCGAAGGTCCCGCGGGTCTTCACATTGGTCAGTACCCGCTTGAGGTCGCCGACGCCCGCGGCCAGGGCCTGCATCTCGCCGAGGCCACGCTGGACGGCTTCCAGACGCTCGGAAACGAGCTGGAACGACTGGCCCAGGCGGGTTTCGAGGGTGGATTGGAGCTTCTCATCCACCGTCGCACGCATCTGTTCGAGCTTGGCCGCGTTGTCCTGCTGGATCGCCGCCAGGCGGGTTTCCAGCGTGGCGCGGACCTCGCCGAGGCGCTTCTCGTTGTCGGTGGTCAGGGCCGTGAAGCGTTGGTCGAGCAGTTCGCCGAAGTGCTTGAGGGTGAGGGCGGATTCTTCGCGAGTCTTGCGCGAGTCGTCGGCCAGGCCCTGGCGCAACGACTGCAGGCCGATATCGGTGCGTTCGGTCAGCTGGTCGAGGCGGCGCCCGAAGCCTTCGATGCGCTCGTGCTGCCGTTCGGCGGCCTGCTGCATCTGCTCCTGCACGTGGCCACGGAACTGGCTGAAGCTTTCACCGAGCTCGCCGCGACCGGCACGTTGCTCGTCGCGCAGCACGCCCTCGAGGCGGCGGGTATCTTCGCGAAGTCCGTCGAGGCGACCGGCGTTACCGTCGTCCGGCTTTCCACGGGAAAGAAGCACGAGCAGGAGGCCGATGCCGGCGATGGCCAGCACCAGGAGAACGAGGAGGAGAATGGATTCGAGCGTCATGGGGCGAGAGGGTACACCGGCCCCGATCAGATCTCGCGATTGCCCACGATGACGACGTCGGCCGGGCGCCTGGCGAAGAGGCCGACGGTCACGACGCCGACGATCTGGTTGAGCGTGGCCTCGAGCTCGACCGGCTGCGCGATGYGCCAGTTGTGCACATCGAGGATCCAGTTGCCGTTGTCGGTGACCACGCCGTCGCGCCACACCGGCTGGCCGCCGAGGGCGACGATCTCGCGGGCCACGAGGCTGCGCGCCATCGGGATCACTTCGATCGGCAGGGGGAACTTGCCGAGCACGTCCACCTGCTTGCTGGCATCGATGATGCAGACGAACTTGTCGGATGCCGCGGCGACAATCTTCTCGCGTGTGAGTGCCGCGCCACCGCCCTTGATCAGGCGTTTCTGCGCGTCGCACTCGTCGGCGCCGTCGACATAGAGGTCGAGGCGGCCGGCGGCATTGAGGTCGAGCACGTCGATGCCCAGCTTGCGCAGGCGATCGCTGGAGGCTTCCGAGCTGGACACCGCGGCCTTGATCTTGTCGCGGAAGGGCGCAAGCGCATCGATGAAGAAGTTCACCGTGGAACCGGTGCCCACGCCGATGATGCCGCCCTTGAACGTGCCGTTCTCGACGTAACGATGCACGGCGGTCTCGGCGGCAAGGCGCTTCTCGTTGTCCTGGCTCATAGCTTTTCCAGCGTGAGAATGAAATCCCAGTCGCCCTTGGCGACCGGCATGACCGACAGGCGGTTGCCCTTGCGCACCAGCGGCATGTCGGCGAGTTCGTCGCGATGCTTCAGTTCTTCGAGCGAAATCGTCCGCGCGAGCTTGCGCTCGAACTTCACGTCAATCAGCACCCAGCGCGGTTCCTCACGGGTGGCTTTCTCGTCGTAGTACTTGGACTTCTTGTTGAACTGGCTCTCGTCCGGATACGCCGGGGAGGCGACCGTGGCAATGCCGACGATGCCCGGGACATCCGTGTTGGAGTGGTAGAAGAAAATCTTGTCGCCGACCTTCATGCCGTCGCGCATGAAGTTGCGCGCCTGGTAGTTGCGCACGCCGTCCCAGGGTTCGCTGCCTTTGCGCTTGAGGTCGTCGATCGAAAAAGCATCCGGCTCGGACTTCATGAGCCAGTAGTTCATGCGGCGCCACCCGTGCAGTCGATCAGTTCCTTGTCGGTCGCGATGTAGTCGAGCGAGATGTCCCACTCGGCCGTCGTGATCGCGTCCAATTCCTGGAAGTGGTAACCCACGCCAACCAGCAGGGGCTGGGCAGGGCGCTGCTGGCCATGCAGGAACTCGAAGCTGCGGTCGTAGTAGCCGCCGCCGAAACCGAGGCGGTTGCCCTTTCGGTCGAAACCCAGCAGGGGCACCAGCACGAGGTCCAGCTTGTTCGCCTCGACGATGTGCTCGGAGGCCTTGGGCTCCGGAATGCCCATGTCGTTGGATTCGACGTCCTCGCCCGTCGCCCACGGGGCGAAGGTCAGGCGGCGCTTGCCACCCGATTTGGTCACGATCGGCAGGTAAAAGGTCTGGCCGCGCTCGGCCAGTGGCGCGATGGCCAGGTTGAGCGGCAGCTCGCCACCGGTCGCCCAATAGCCCGCCACGTGCTTGTCGGTCAGGAATTCGGGCAACTGTTCCAGCGAATCGCGCAGGCCCCGGGCCGCAGCCACGCGCTCGGCCGGCGTCAGCTGGCGTCGGCGCTGGACGAGGTCGGCTCGAAGTTCGCGTCTCTCGGGAAGCTTTGACATGGGGCGCTCAGCTGAACGGCACGGTCGAAGGTTGCCGTCGAGCCGCCCCAGCCGGTGCCGCGACAGGGGCGCTGACCGGCCGGGTGGCCGATCGGCTGATTAAGGAGAGGCGTTCTCCGCGATGCCGCTGCGCACCAAACGACCTTGATCCAAAGGATCAGGTGGGAGAGCTACGCAGCATTTAGGCTTTCCGCACGAAGGCGGACATGCACAACAGCCACGAAAAGCCGACCCGGGGTCGTATGTAGGAACAAGGCAAATGTAAAGTGCGCTGGCGAACACCGCAGGGAACGCCTTCGGCTATTTTACCGGTGCGTCGAGCAGACCATCAAGCTTCTTGCGAAGAGAGGCCAATCCGTCGGTCAGCACCTGTTCCTGCGACTCGTGCTCCTTTCTGAGCGAAAGCAGCTCGTGGGCGATGCTGACGGCGGTCAGGACGGCAATCCGGTCGAAGCCGGGCGCCTTGGCGTTGGCCTTGAGCTCGCGCATCTTGCCGTCGAGAAACTGGGCGGCGGCGATCAGGCCGGCCCGCTCCTCCGGCGCGCACGCGATATGGAACTCGCGATCGAGGAGGCGCAGGGATACCGGTTCGCTGGCGGTGGCATTCATGTGACGGATCAGCCTGTGTTCTCGAGCGCCTTCAGGCGCTGGATCATCGCTTCGACGCGGCCGCGCGCCTGTTCGTTGCGTGCCATGAGGCCCGCACGCTCGTTAGCCAACTGCTCCTGGCTATGCCGCAGGCTGCGGTTTTCCTCGTGGAGACGGCGAACGGTATCGACGAGCCGGTCGAGCGTCGCGCTCAGGGCTTCCACTTCGGTCTTGAAGGCGTCCGGGTTCGTCATGCGCGGACTATAACAGGACGTCCGCGCTTGTCGGCAGGGGGTGACAGGGGCGAGACGAACGGCGTGAAGGCGGCTGCATTAGACTGTGTAGCAAAGTTATCGAGGAGTACCCCCATGTCGGCCAATCAGACCGTCGATCCCGAAGAGATCGCCGAGCTCATCGGGCGTTGCAAGCTGGCCATGTCCGTGAGCGAATTCCATGGCGCCCTGGTGGGTTACATCAGCGCCGGCGGCAGCTTTCCCCATGGTTCGGTGCTGCAGRCACTGGAGCTCGAGCCCGACCAGCCGCCCACGAAGGACGAGCAGGACATGCTCACCCGGTTGCGTCACCAGACCGAAGAATGGCTGGCCGATCCGGAACTGACCTTTTCGCCCTGGCTGCCGGACGACGACGCGCCGATCCACGAGCGTGCCGAGGGCCTGAGCGAGTGGGCCGAGGGCTTCCTTGGTGGATTCGGCCTGGGCGGTTCGCCGGGCGCCAACAAGAACATGAGTGACGAGGCGCGCGAACTGCTTACCGACATGGCCGGCATCGCCACGACCGAGTTCGAGTTCGATAAGGACGACGACGTCAACGACGAAAACCTGACCGAGATCGAGGAGTACGTCCGGACCGGCGCGCTGCTGCTGCACGCCGAATTCAGCCGCATACCACGACCGGCCAGCGACACCCTGCATTGATTTCGGCCGCCGAGTACGCCCGGCGCCGCCGGGAGCTGATGCGCATGGCCGGCGAGGATGCCGTCCTGATCCTCGCCGCGGCCCCCGAGCGCATGCGCAACGCCGACGCCCCGTGGCCGTACCGGCAGGATTCCGACTTTCACTACCTCACCGGATTTGGTGAGCCCGAGGCCGTCCTGGCCTTGTTGCCAGGCCGGGCCCATGGCGAAACCGTCCTGTTTTGCCGGGAACGTGACGCCGAGCGTGAGCGCTGGGATGGCGAGCGCATGGGCACGGATCGTGCCGCGCGCGAGCTTCGCCTCGACGACGCCTTCCCCATCGACGATATCGACGACATCCTGCCCGGCATGATCGAGGGCAGGGCGCGCGTCTATTGTCATTTCGGGCAGGAGCCGGATTTCGACGCACGGCTGCTGAGCTGGATGCGCCGCCTGCGCACGGCGCGCGGTGGCGGCGTCGTGCCGAAGGACCTGGTCGCCCTCAGCCATCTGCTCCACGACCTGCGCCTGTTCAAGTCGCGCGACGAACTCGCCCTGATGCGACGTGCGGGCGAAGTCGCCGGCGCTGCGCATATCGCCGCCATGACGCTGGCGCGTCCCGGCGTGGCGGAATACGAGATCGAAGGCGAGATCCTGCGCAGCATCCGCAGCCAGGGCGCCGTACCGGCCTTTCCGCCGACGGTCGCCGGTGGCGCCAACGCCTGCATCATGCATTACCAGGCCAATCGGGCCACCCTGAAAGACGGCGACCTGCTCCTGATCGACGCCGGTGCCGAAGTCGACTGCTATGCCTCGGACATCACGCGGACGTTTCCGATCGGCGGGCGCTTTACGACGGCCCAGCGTGCGCTTTACGAGATCGTCCACGAGGCCCAGCTCGCCGCCATCGACGCTGTACGGCCTGGCCTGTCGTTCGGTGCGGCGCACGATGCCGCCGTGCGGGTGATCGCCGAGGGCCTCTGTGCCGTCGGCATCCTCAAAGGCGGTGCCGATCGCGCCATCGCCGAAGGCAGTTACAAAACCTACTTCCCCAGCAAGACCGGCCACTGGCTCGGTCTGGATGTGCACGACGTCGGCGACTACCGCATCGACGGCGAGCCGCGCGTACTCGAGGAAGGCATGGTCGTCACCGTCGAGCCCGGCATCTATGTCCCGCCGAACGACAAGACGGTCGACGAGCGCTGGCGCGGCATCGGCATCCGCATCGAGGACGATGTCGCCGTGACCAAGGGCGCGCCGGATGTGCTCACGGCGATGGTGCCCAAATCACCCGAGGCGCTGGAGCGATAACCGCTTTCTCTGTAGGAGCCGATTCATCGGCGATCCCGCGGCAGCGGGCAATGGTCGCGCGAGCACCCATTCGCCGATAAATCGGCTCCTACCCAAAGCCAGTGCCTTATACCTTGAGGTAGATGCCGCGCTTGTCCATCCAGCGGACGACGAGCCACCAGATCGTAACGAAGACGACACCCCAGGCGGCCGATGGTACGTATGGCCCGAACAGTGGTGTCATCCACGAGGCGAAAGCCGCACGGTACAGCGGCGCGGCAATACCGAGGCCGATGAGCAGGTAAACCATCAATCCGGAGCCCGCATAGGCTGCGATGGCATTGACCCCGAAGGCACGCCCGGGCAGTCGCCAGCCGCGTCGATCGATCAGGACGTGGAAGAGCGCCAGCACGGCGAACGACCAGCCGCCGGTCCACAACACGTAACTCGGCGTCCACAGGTTCTTGTTGAACGGCCAGAGTGGCTGCAGCAGCCAGCCGGCCACGGCGCATGCGACGGCCGCGGTAAGCAGGCGGCGCGTATCGCCCGAGCGAAGCCACGTCCCCGCGCGCATGCCGAGCAGGGTTGTGGCCAAGGCGGGGAGCGTGGCCAACAACCCTTCGGGGTCGTGGCCGCGACCGCTGGCAGCGTCGGTCATGTAGACGAAGGGACCGAAGACAACGGTATCCACACGGCTGGCGATATTGATCCAAGGGTCGAGCGAGCCGCCGGCCAGCAGGAGGACGCCATAGCCAACCAGCAACGCGACGCCGACAAGGTCGCGCGTGCGCGGCCGCGTATCCACGGCGAGCAGCGCCGCCGCCGCGAAGCAGAGACCGATTCGCTGCAGCACGCCAGGAAGGCGCAGGTGGGCCTCGGGGAGGGTCAGCCACGCGACGAGATTCAGGAGCAGTCCCAATCCGACGACGCGGGCGGCGCGGCGCAACGCCGCATGCCGAATCGGTGCATGGTCGGCGCCGGCTTCGATACGCGGCACGATGGCCAGCGATACCGACACCCCGACGATGAAGAGAAAGAGGGGAAAAACGAAGTCGGTCGGCGTGCAGCCGTTCCACTCGGCGTGCTCCAGAGGCCACCAGACATGGCCCCAGTCGCCGGGATCGTTGACCAGGAGCATGGCGGCCACCGTCATCCCGCGCAGGATGTCGACTGAGGCATAGCGCACTTTATTCGGAACCATCCCGGGGATACGCTTCAGCCAACGAGGGAAAGCGAAGCATACGCGGTCAGCCGGTTGCGACAATCGGCCATGGATCGCGGCCGGCTCGCCAGGCATACGATGCCCGGCAGATGTTCAGGGAATCGAGGGAGTCGCACCGATGGTTGTCGACGTTCCACCCAGGCGCCGTCGCTGGCGCGACAAGAAGCCCCTGCCGAGGCTGGTCCTCGAGCTGTCGGTGATCGTCGTCGCCAAGCTCGCCCTGCTCATGCTCATCTGGTACGTGGCCATCCGGCCCTTGCCCCGCGCGGACGTCTCGCCCGCCGGTGTCGGACGGATGCTCGCGCCCGCTTCCGCCTCTACCCAGGGATCCAAGCCATGATCGTCGACCCCGATGTCGTCGGCCTGTCGCGCCTGCAATTCGCATTGACGGCGCTGTACCACTTCCTCTTCGTGCCGCTCACGCTCGGCCTTGCGTTCATGCTCGCCATCATGGAGAGCGTCTACGTGATGACGCGGCGCGAGGTGTGGAAACGCATGACCCAGTTCTGGAGCGTGCTGTTCGGCATCAACTTCGCCATGGGCGTGGCCACCGGTGTGACCATGGAGTTCCAGTTCGGTACGAACTGGGCGTATTACTCCCATTACGTCGGTGACATCTTCGGTGCGCCGCTGGCGATCGAAGGGATGATGGCCTTCTTCCTCGAAGGCACGCTGGTCGGTCTGTTCTTCTTTGGCTGGGATCGCATCTCGCCGTTGAAGCACATGCTGGTGACCTGGTTCCTCGCCCTGGCGACCAGCCTGTCGGCGTTGTGGATCCTCATCGCCAATGCATGGATGCAGAATCCGGTCGGTGCGGCATTCAACCCGCAGACCATGCGCATGGAGGTCACCTCGTTCAAGGAGGTCATCTTCAATCCGGTCGCGCAGTCCAAGTTCGTTCACACGGTGAGCGCGGGTTACACGATGGGTGCGATGTTCGTGCTGTCGATCAGCGCGTGGTACCTGCTACGCGGACGCAACGTCGATTTCGCCAAGCGCTCGATGACGGTGGCAGCAAGCTTCGGCCTCGCCGCGTCGTTGTCGGTCGTGGTGCTGGGTGATGAATCCGGCTACACCGTCTCCGAAAACCAGAAGATGAAGATGGCCGCGATCGAGGCCATGTGGGAGACCGAGCCGGCGCCGGCGTCGTTCACGCTGTTCGGCCTGCCCGATGTGAAAGCACGCGAGACGCATGCGGCGATCCGCGTGCCCTGGGTCATGGGACTGATCGGCACACGTTCCATCGACCAGCCGATTCCCGGCATCGCTGCCCTTGTCGACGATGCCAAGATTCGCATTGCCGATGGCATCAAGGCGTACGACGCCATGCTCGTTCTTCGGGAGAACAAGGGCGACGAGCAGGCGAAGGCGATCCTCACCGCGCACGACAAGGACATGGGTTACGCGTTGCTGCTCAAGCGATTCATGGACGATCCGCGCAAGGCCACACCGGCCGACATCCAGAAGGCCGCCGACAGCACGATTCCGAATGTCCCGGTGCTGTTCTGGTCGTTCCGCATCATGGTCGCGTGTGGCATGTACTTCATTTTCCTGTTCGGCTACGCGTTCTGGCGCTCGAGCACGCGGCGTCTCGACGGCCGTAGATTTCTCAAGGTGGCTCTGTGGAGCCTGCCGCTGCCGTGGGTGGCCGCCGAGCTTGGCTGGATCGTCGCCGAGTACGGTCGGCAGCCTTGGGCGATTGAAGGCGTGCTGCCAACCGCGCTGGGAGCGTCTTCGCTCACGGCAGGGCAGGTCTGGATTTCCCTGGGTGGCTTCGTCCTGTTCTACACGGCGCTGGCCTTTGTCGATGGCTACCTGATGCTCAAGTTCGCCCGCAAGGGACCGGACGGCCTCGGCATGTGGCCGAAGCGAGCGGACGCCATTCCCGTCACCGCGCAGACGGTCTGAGGAGAACGACATGTTCGATTACGAAACGCTGCGTGTGATCTGGTGGGCGCTGATCGGCATCCTGCTGATCGGCTTTGCCATCATGGACGGCTTCGACTTCGGCGTGGCCGCGCTGTTGCGCATTCTTGGTCGCGACGAGCACGAGCGCGTGGTCCTGCTCGAAACCATCGAGCCGACGTGGGAAGGTAACCAGGTGTGGTTCATCCTCGGTGGCGGCGCGGTGTTCGCCGCGTGGCCGCTACTCTATGCCGCCTCGTTCTCCGGTCTGTACGTGGCGATGTTCGTCCTGCTTGTCGCCTTCATCATCCGGCCGGTGGGTTTCAACTTTCGCGAGAAGGTGGACGATCCGCGTTGGCGGCTCGTGTGGGATACGTGCTTGATCGCCTCGGGCGTGATCGTGATGCTGGTCTGCGGTGTGGCCTTCGGCAACCTGTTCCTCGGATTGCCGTTCCACTACGACGGCGATTTACGGATGACCTGGGATGGCAGCTTCTTCCAGCTGTTCCGGCCGTTCGCGCTGCTGTCGGGATTGGTGAGTCTGAGCATGCTGCTGGCGCATGGCGCGAGCTGGGCCGCGATGAAGGCCGACCTGCTTATCGCGGAACGCGCGGCGAAGGTCTCACGTATCGCCTCCGCGGTGTACATCGTCTTGTTCGTGCTCGCCGGCATCTGGTTGGCGTACGGCATCCCAGGCTACGCCGTATCGGGACCTGTCGTGACCGATGCGATGTCCAACCCGATGAACAAGCAGGTGGCGGTCGGTGGATCGTGGTTCGCCAGCTATCTCACGCATCCGTACTTCTGGGCCGGCCCGGTCATCGCTTTCGTTGGCGCGCTCGGTCTGCAGCTGTTCGTCGGCCGGCGCGGCTTCCTGGGCTTCTTCTGCAGCTGCCTCGCCGTGGCCGGAACCATCCTCTCCGCGGGCTTCGCGTTGTTCCCGTTCCTCATGCCTTCGGCGGCTGATCCCACATCCAGCCTCACGGTGTGGGACGCATCGTCCAGCCGCGGCACGCTGCTGATCATGCTTGGCGTCACCGTCGTCTTCATCCCGTTGATCCTGCTCTACACCGGATGGGTCTACCGTGTCATGCGCGGCCGGGTCACCCTCGAACACGTGCGCAAGTCGCACAGCCTGTACTGAAGGAGCGACGACATGTGGTATTTCGCCTGGATACTGGGCCTTGGCCTTGCCGCCGCCTTCGGCATCCTCAACGCCATCTGGTACGAGGTGCACTCGGATGACGAGGCAACGTTGAAGCGGGATCCGATGCCGAAGCACGAGGGTCCGTGAGCGGGTAGATCACCTATCGCGGGACGTGCCGACCGGCTTCACGCTGCCGGCCGGCCCGCCACCGAGGGCTTAGCCGCTCACACACTTCAACTGGTAGATCACAGGTTCTGTGCGAAGGCCCTCGAAGTCCTTAGCTTCGACCCGGAACTCGACTGGTGGCTTAGATTCGTCCCCACGCCAGCACAAATGGCCGAAGCGATATGCATCGGCTTCCTTCTTGCTGTAGACCGATCGAACTTTGGGGCTACATTTCTTGCCTTCGGGGCAGCTCAGCTGCGTCGAGATGAGATTGACCGGATAAACGGGGTTCCCGCTGATACTGATCGGCATGTGCGAGTCTCTGCCCACCACGGCCGTCATCGGTTCCGCCGGCTTCACGAGGAAGGGTGCGCAGGACGCCCCTTCGCGAAAAAGGCGCATGCCTTTGGCAAGGCCTCGCATCGAGAGTTTCTGGAAATCTGGATCCTGGAGAAGCTTCGCGTCACCTACGTTTGAATGAAAGCCGACTTCCACGATCATGGAAGGAACCTTTGCGTACGAGTTTTCACCTTTGTCGTGCACGACCGAGGGATCTCGCGGAACGGGAAAGTTGGCGAACCGAGTATCAGAGTGAATCGCTTCCTTCATGCCGCACAGCGCAAGTTGTGCGAGACGAAAGTCGCCCGCGCGACCGGTATGCACGAGAATACGCGTCCCCGTGGCCGCAGGCTTGTCGGCATTTGTGTGGATATGCACTACTGCATCTGCCCCGATCGAGTTCGCATAGTACGGGCGGCTTCTGATGTCTTGGTGCATTTCTCGGCGCGCGTCGGTGCTTTCGGGCTTGCTGTTTCATATCTCTGGACGATCTGGCCGCCAGTTCTTAAGCGTGTATCGGGCGGCCAGGCTGTTCCAGGGCTTGCCGCTTGGCTGATGTATAAGACCGACGTCCGCTCCCCTGATTCTTATCGGATCTGCTCCGTTTCGCTCGGTAAAGAAAGAAAGCTCTTTTGCGAAGACGGTGGTTATCTCATCTTCGAGAACGCCATTCACCCAATCCCTTTGAGTGGTCCACTTCAACTTTTGATGGAAGTATGTGCCGTGCCCCGCCGCGACTACTACCTTGGGGCGGGCAGTCTGTGCGGTAGAAACCTGCTCTGGAGTGTCAGGGCGTATTGACTCCGGGTCTACTTCGTTGAACCAGTAGTCCATATCATGACCACCGATTATCCACTCCGTTGTAGTGAATCCCGAGATGAGTCCCGTCAGATCCTCCATCCCGACTCTGATATGCGACATGAAGTCCTCAAGCTCGAGGCTTCCGACGTCCTTGCTGAAGCTCCTGTCGATTTCCAGGATCAGCACCTTCGATGGCCGATCTAACCTTGTCTTCACGACAATAGGGCGCCGGTCGTCCTCGAAGAATTTCTGGCTGTTCGCGGTCTCGTTTGCGCGATCGTTGATCTGCTTCTCGAGCCGCTGCCATTGAAGGTCCGTCATCTCAGCAGGCGGCGGAGGCGGTTCTTGCGCAACGACGGGAGTGGAGAGGCAAGCTGCTGCGGCGAGTGCCGAGGCGAGTAACCCCTTATGCATCGCGTTCATGCAGGTGCGGCCGTGTAGCTGGTCCATGTCGAGTGTCCTGGCGAGCCGCTTATGCGGCTTGACCATGCTCGTCATGTGGCGCGGGCTTCGATGCCAGTCTCGCTAGCGGGACGTCGTCGTCCTTGGCTTTGTGCGAGTGGGGCGCGCCCGCGAGAACGGGAAAGGGTGTGGCTAGCACCCTTTCGCCGATGAATCGGCTCCTACAAACAGCACGGCACGGGCGCCGTGCCGTACGGATCAGATCAGCGCGAAGGCATCGCGCGTCAGGTTTTCCGGCTCGCCCGTGGTGCAGACCACGTCGTCTTCGATGCGGATGCCGCCGTACTTGCGGAAGGCATCGACCTTGGCCCAGTCGATGTCGCTGGCGAACGGCTTGTTCTTCAGTTCGGCCAGCAGCATGTCGATGAAGTAGATGCCCGGTTCGATGGTGACCACCATGCCGGCTTCGAGGTTGCGCGTCAGGCGCAGGTACGGATGGCCTTCCGGCTTGGCGATGGTGCCACCGGTTTCACCGGCCGCGAAACCGGCGACGTCGTGCACCTGCAGGCCGATACCATGGCCGAGGCCGTGCGGGAAGAACGCCGACGATACGCCGGATTCCACCGCGCTTTCCGCGCTCATGCGAATGAAGCCGTGCTCGCGCAGCACGCCGGCGAGCGCGTGGTGGGCGTGCACGTGCAGTTCGGGATAGCTCTGGCCCGCACGCACCTTTGACACGAACGACTGCTCGGCCGCGTCGACCGAGTCGATCAGTGCCTGGAACTCGCCGAAGTTCTTGCCCGCATACGTGCGCGTGATGTCGCTCGCGTAACCGGAGGCACTCGCGCCGGCATCGATCAGGAAGGAGCGGCTCTCGGCCGGTGCCTTGCGATCGAAGTTGGTGTAATGCAGGACTGCACCGTGCTCGTTGAGACCGACGATGCTGGCGTACGGCAGCTCGGCGTCGATCTGGCCGACGGCCTTGAGGTAGGCGAAGTGGATGCCGAGCTCGCTCTCGCCGTTGCGGAACGCCTGTTCGGCCGCGCGGTGACCGCGCGTACCGTGACGGCTGGCTTCGCGCATCAGCGCGATTTCGTAGGGCGTCTTGAACGCACGGTGGTAATGCAGGTGATCGACCACCGCCGGCGGGTTGTTCGCACAGACCTCGTCGAGCGCGCAGTACTGATCGCCGATGATCGCCGAGCGGGCGAGTGACTGCGGCAGTTCGGCGATCGCATCGGCCGGCTTGCGCACGATGACGATGTCGAACGAATCGACCCAATAGCCCGACGGCGCTTCCGGCACCACGTGCCAGTAATCGCGCGGCTGCAGGAAGACCAGCTTGGGCTTCTCGCCCGGGGTATAGACCAGCCAGCTGCCCGGGGCGTCCACCAGAGGCAGCCAGTGCTTGAAATGCGGATTGGCGATGAAGGGGTAGTCCTGGTCGTCGAGGAACTTGGTGATCGGTCGGCCGGCCGGGACGACGAGGTGGTCGAAACCGCCGCGCGCTAGCGCGGTATCGGTGCGCTCACGCAAGGTGGCGAGGTGCTGCGGGTAGAGCGCGGCCAGCGCGTCGTTCATCGTCGATCTCCGGGGAATAGGGGGCGGGGCAAACGCCAATGGTGCGCCTCGGCGATCCCGTAGCCAAGCCTCTGGATCGTCTAGGCGCGGGCGTAGACCACGGCGAAATCGCCGGCGACGTCGCCGAGGCGGTGGCGGAGCAGGGTCGCGGCGTGGTCGTTCTGGCCGTCGGTCAGGCTGCGCAGGTGCGCGCCGTACAAGGTGATAGCGAAGTGCCCGACGGCGAAATCATGAGCAGGCGAGCGCCAGAGCGTGAGCGGCGTCCACGCTGCGCAGCCCGGACAGGCCACATACGCGGAGTTGGGCGCGTCGCACCAGACCGCCAGGGCTTCTTCCAGCGCTTCGCTGCCTTCATCGCCGGGCGCCAGGGGCTGGCGACATTCCGGACAGCGGATAGTGAAGCTGCCGTCGTAGCGGCAGAAAATGCCGTTTTCCGGGCCGCCCTCGACCAGGTGTGCACCGCCGTGTTCGTCGTCGCGCCAGCGGTGGCTGCTGGCATGCAGGCCGATCGCGTAAACGCCGGTGTCCTGGGTAAGGCGTTCATCGAGCACACGAAAACGCGGTTCGCTTTCGACTTCATAGACAGGCGAGATCGTGCCGTCGCCGGCCAGCCTCAAATAGAGGCCGGTGGCGGCGGCCGCGGCATCGTCGCGTTCGAGGTCGGTATCGACCAGGATGGTGGTGGCATCGCTCATGATGGGCGATGGTGATCCCCTGTGCGGTGCGTCGTAAAGCATGGTCGCGACCTCCCGTTCAGTCCGGCGGCGGACCGATCCACTCGTCGATGGCCCGGACATCGTCCTCGCTGGCGGCCACGATGCGGTAGCCGGCCCAGAATTGTCCGGCCGAGGCAGCAGGTTCGTGCCACTGCTCCTGGATGCCGATCTCGACCCGATGTTCGCGGTGCTGCGCGTCCGGCAGCGTGAAGCTCACCTGGTACACGCCGCTACTGCACGGGGCCTGCGTCGTCAGTGCCATCAGGCCCGTGGCGGAGAGATTGCCGAGCTGACCGATCACCCGCTCGGTCATGCCGTCGACAATCGGCATGGGCGAGGTGACCCGCTTGCGTGGCGCGCGGCGTTGTTCGAATTCCTGACTCATGCGTGGCCTGCCATGCGTGTTTCGTGCATGCCGTCACGGCGCAGGCTGCGCGCCACGGCTTGCCAGGCGCGATCGATGAAGGACATGCGTTGCTCACGCCATTCACGCGCTTCGCCTCGGGCGATGAGCCGGGCCAACCGCGTCAGATCCATGTCTTCGGCACGGCTGCCGCGCTGGTTGACGAACAGGCAGCGTCCCGTTGTTGGTGAGAACCAGGCCAGCTTGCGCCGGCTGAGGTTGCCGTCGTCATGGACGAATTCGAACCAGGTACCGAAGCGCAGGGTGGCAAAGCCGTCGTAGACCGCCCGAGCCGCGGCATCGAGCGGTGTCGGTTCGACGGGCGCGACGGTCTCCCCATGTGCCGTGCCTTCGCCCAGCCTCGGGCGTTGCTTGAGGCGCAGGGCGACGTCAGTCGGCGTGAGTGCCTCGTCGGTCTGCTTTTCCGGTGCTTCGAACAGGCCGGCAGCCACCTGGGCCGCCTCCGACGGATGCATGCCGAGGTGTTCGAGACCGCGCTCGACTTCCACGCGAAGCTTCTGCACGTCGGCGATCGGTCGGCGGCCGAGCAGCTGGTCGGTGACGCCGAGGCAATGAAGGAAGGCCTCGCCCGTTTCGCCGCCACGAAGAATATGCAGGGCGAGGACGTCCGCCCAGGTCCGCTCCAGCAGGATGCGCAGGACGCCGCGCGGCGCGGCACCACTGCCAAGCCGCTCGCTCATGATCTCGGTGGCGCGCTGGCGTGCGCGCTCGAGGCGGTCGCGGCCTTCCATCGCTTCGATCTGCCGACGCTCGGCCACGTGCGCCTTGCGCGACAGCTGGGCGATCTGTTGTTCGATCTCGGAACGCCAAGCGGGATCGATCACCTGGGCGTGGCTGGCCTCGACAACCAGGCGTTCGAGCCGGTCGATCAGTGCGGCGTCCGGCTCGCCCTCGGCGGGATCGAGCCAGTGCTGGGCGGCTTCGCTGACGGTGTCGAGCAGCTGGCGCGCCGGATGCTCGGGGCGATCGAAGAAGCCACGGTCGTTCACGGCTGCACGCAGCATCGGCCACTGCAGGCCACCCAGGACAGCACGGCCTGGGCTGGTGGCGCCAAGCTGCTGGCCGAGGTTCTGGAACAGCATGGCCGTGAGCTCGACCGTATCGCCCTGCTCGAGGGTGAGTTCGGCGGGCGGCGAACCAGCCGGCCGGCCGCGGTTGAGCTGGTTGAGCAATTCGTCGCGCAGGGCCTGGGCGCTGCGGATCTCCCGCTGCGCGGCGTCGGCGACCTCGGAGACGTGGCCTTGTAGGGCGGACAGGGCGGTCTGGAGTTCGTCCTGGGAAACCAGGCGGTCGGGCGCGAAGCCGGCGCCGCGACCCTGGGCGGCCACACGGTTGGCCAGCAGGTCACGCAGGCTTTCGAGAACGCCGATATGGCCTTCGCTGGTCGCACTGACTGCCGCGGCCTCGTGGCTGCTGCCGGGGGCATTCGTGCCGCCGGACGCAGCTGCGCCGCCGCCAGCGCCTGACGGGACACCCGGGGCCRCGCCCTCGCCGGGCCGACCGCGACGTTCCGCGACAGGCGGCGTGGAAACGCGGACGTTCGGATAGACACGGAAGCCGGGAAGGATGCCGCGTGTCCGGTAATGTTCGTTGAGTGCGCCGTAGAACGCTTCGCTATGCCCGAGCACGTGGGTATCGACGGCGTGGAACAGCAGCAGTCGATGCGCGCTGGTCAGCGGCAACGGCGCGACCGCCGCTTCGAGGGCGCCCGTGAGTACACGCGGGCCAGCAGGCAGGGCCTCACCTTCGAGGGGCGGCGTGCCGGCGAGCACCGCCATTCGGTAACCCAGTTCGAACAGGCTGCTGGCGCTGCGTGCTTCGCCGCGTGCCGCCATGCTGCTCAGTGCGTCCGCCTGCTCCTGCTCCTCGGGATCGACCAGGCTCAGGTTCATGCCCAGCGAGAGGTGCTCGCCCGTGACAGATTTGTTTTCGGGGTTTTCGCCCAGGCGACGGAATCGCTCGGACAGATGCGCGGCGAAGCGGTTACGGAAGGCTGGCCCCTCGCGCTCGATGATGTTCCGGCTTTCGAAACACTCTTGCTGCTCGAGGTGGTTACGGGTGCTTTCGGCCGTCGCGAACAGGCGCTGGCTGAAGTCGCGCAGGGATTCGCGCAGCGGCATGTCCAGCCACGTCAGGCACAGCGACAGGCCTTGCTGTGCCTCGCGCTCCGCACGCGGCGACAAAGCAATGGCGACCTGACCCATTCTGCCGTGTGGGGGCTGCATTCCTGTGCTCATCGAGTTGGTTTCTCCCCTGCCTGATGTCGAGTTTAGGCGTCCGAAGCCCTTGGGCGCCAGCGGGGAGCTGGTCGGCTTACGGCTTAGAGCGGATGGACTAGGGGCGGAAACGGCAGCGATCAGGCCATGAAGGCTTCGATCACGTCGTTGAGGAAGCGTTGGCCCAGTGGCGTGGTTCGAAGCACGACAGGATCGTCCACAAGCCAGCCGCGTGCGATACAGGCGGCGCGGGCCGGAGCGATGGTGTCGGCAGGAAGGCCGGTCCGCTCGGCGAAGTCCGCTGCGGGAACGCCGTCGATCAGGCGCAAGGCATTGAGCATGTACTCGAAGGGCAGGTCGTCCGCACCCACGAGGTTGTCCCCGCCGATGCGGCCCGGCTGGCCGGAAGAAGCAAGGTAGGCGGCGGGAAGGCGAGTCTTCCAGCGGCGGCGCACGCCGGTGGCATCGGTGATCTTGCCGTGGGCGCCGGCACCGATGCCCAGGTAGTCGCCGAAGCGCCAGTAATTCAGGTTGTGCGCGCAGCGGCGACCGGTCGCGGCATACGCCGAGACTTCGTACTGGCCGTAACCGCCGGCGGCCAGGCTCGCCTCGCAGGCTTCCTGGATCGCCCAGGCGGCATCGTCGTCGGGCAGCGGCGGTGGGTTCGCGGCAAAGGCCGTGTTCGGTTCGAGCGTGAGCTGGTAGTGCGAGATATGCGTGGGCGCCAGCGCCATGGCTCGCTGCACGTCGTCCAGCGCGCCTTCGAGTGTCTGCTCCGGCAGGGCATACATCAGGTCGATATTGATGTTGTCGATGCCGGCGTCCTGCGCTTGGCGCACCGCGTCCTCAGCCTCGTGGGCGGAGTGGATGCGGCCGAGGCGATGCAGTTTTTCGTTATCGAAACTCTGCACGCCGAACGAAATACGGTTCACGCCCGCGGCGAGATAGCCATCGAAGCGACCGTGCTCGACCGTGCCCGGATTGGTTTCCAGGGTTATTTCCGCGTGGGTCGCGAAGGCCAGCCGTTGCCGCGCGCCATCGAGAAAACGACCGACCAGCTCCGGGGCGAACAGGCTCGGCGTGCCGCCGCCGAAGAACACGGTTTCGACCGGGCGGCCGCCGATCGCTTCGCCGAAGTCGCGAAGGTCCGCGTCCAGATCGGCCAGCAGCACGTCCACGTACTCGGCGTAAGCAGGCGTGCCACGGACACCGTGCGAGTTGAAGTCGCAGTACGGGCATTTGCGCACGCACCACGGCATGTGGACGTACAGCGATAACGGCGGCGGGACGAGGATCATGACAGCTCGGCGAAGCGCGCCTTGAGCACCTCGAGCGCCTGGCCGCGATGGCTCAGGCGGTTTTTCAAGGCGGGATCCAGTTCGGCGGCGCCGAGTTCGTGGCCGGCAGGAAGGAAGAGCGGGTCGTAACCGAAGCCGCCTTCGCCGCGCGGTGCCTCGAGGATGCGGCCGTGCCAGCGGCCTTCCGCGATCAGCGGCGCCGGATCGTCGGCGTGGCGAAGCACCACCAGTACCGCGATGAAGTACGCGCTGCGCTTGTCGGTCGGCACGCCGGCCAGTTCGTGCAACAGCTTGGCGTTGTTCGCCGCGCTATCGCCATGTTTGCCGGCATAACGCGCGGCATACAGGCCGGGCGCGCCACCGAGGGCGTCCACGCAGATGCCCGAATCGTCGGCAAGCGCAGGCATGCCCGTGGCCCGTGCCGCGTGGCGCGCTTTGATCAGTGCATTTTCGACGAAGGTCAGGCCGGTCTCCTCGGCGTCGCTCACGCCGAGCGCCGTCTGAGGCACCAACTGCACGCCGCTGCCGGCGAGCAATTGCTCCAGCTCGATCACCTTGCCCGCATTACCCGAAGCCAGGACCAGACGCATCGGTTCAGAGCCCCTGCTCAGCGAATTCAGGCGCGTAGTTCACGCGGCCGCGATAGCCGGCGAGGCCGTCGATGGTGAGTGGCAGCACCTGAAAGGCATTGCCGCCTTCGTAAGCATCGTGCAGGTCGTGCACGGAGGCCTTGGTGAACCCGAACTGGGTGTAATAAGCCGGCGAGCCCAGAACGAAGACCGCGCGGGCGTCCTGCACGAAGCAGGCACCGATGCCTTCCTCGATCAGGTCGTGGCCGAGGCCCTGGCGCTGGTGATCGGGATGGACGGCGACCGGGGCCAGGCCGAGCGACTTGCCGTCGTCGCCTTCTTCGATGGTCACCGGCGAGAACAACACATGGCCGAGCACCGTGTCCTCATCGTCGACGGCAACCAGCGAGATCGCGGCCCGTCCGGCGGCGACCAGGCGGCGGACCAGATCGGCCTCGGCATCGCGACCGAAGGCGGCACGATGGATCGCGACGATGGCGTCGAGATCCCCCGCGGTGGCGCCCCGTACCTCGGTCACGGGGCGCTCTCGAGCGCGGCGCGCTGGGCGGCCACGAGATCGTTGATGCCCTTCGCGGCGAGGTCCATCAGGGCGTCCATCTCCTCGCGGCGGAAGGCGTGGCCTTCGGCCGTGCCCTGCACCTCGATGAAACCGCCACCGTCGTTCATCACCACATTCATATCGGTGTCGCAGTTCGAGTCCTCGGCGTAGTCGAGGTCGAGCACGGGCACCCCGTTATAGATGCCGACCGACACGGCCGCGATCGCACCGAGAATAGGATTGCGCTTGATGGCGTTGCGCTTGGTCAGCGTCGCCACGGCATCCACCAGGGCGACATAGGCGCCGGTGATCGCCGCCGTGCGGGTGCCACCGTCGGCCTGGATGACGTCGCAGTCGAGCGTGATGACCCGCTCGCCGAGGGCGGCGCGGTCCACGCAGGCACGCAGGGAGCGGCCGATCAGGCGCTGGATTTCCATCGTGCGGCCGCCCTGGCCGCCGCGCGCGGCTTCGCGCTGGGTGCGGTCGGTCGTGGCGCGGGGCAGCATGCCGTACTCGGCCGTGACCCAGCCCTCACCCTTGCCGCGGAGCCACGGTGGCACGCGCTCTTCGACCGAGGCCGTGCACAGCACCTTGGTGTCCCCGAAGGACACGAGAACGGACCCTTCCGCGTGACGGGTGTAATGGCGTTCGATGCTGACGGCGCGCAGCTGGTCGGCGGCGCGGCCGCTCGGACGGGAAAAAGTCATGGATAACCTGATTTGGGCGCGGACGGTGGGTCAGTTTACCATTGCGGTCTTCCCCGCCGCGTACGCGAGCCATCCATGATCCGCAGCATGACCGCTTATGCCTCCGCCGAGAGCGCCGGCCCCACCGGCACCCTCACCTGCGAACTGCGCACCGTGAACCACCGCTACCTCGAGATCAGCCCCCGGCTGCCCGAGGAGCTGCGCAGCTTCGAGAGCGCCCTGCGCGAGCGGATCGGTGCCCACCTGTCGCGCGGCAAAGTCGATCTCACGGTGCGCCTGCGCAGCGAAGCCGGCTCCAGCGAAGGCCTGCAGGTCAACGGCCAGATGCTGGCGCGCCTGTCCGAACTGGCGCTGGACCTCGAACAGCGCTTCCCGCGCATGTCGATCGAGTTCACCGAGCTGCTGCGCTTCCCGGGCGTGCTGCGCCAGGCGGAGACCGACGCCGACGCCCTCCAGGTTGCCCTGATCGAGGTACTCGACCGGGCCCTGGTCGCCCTCAACGACACCCGCGGCCGCGAGGGCGCCAAGTTGGGCGAGTTGCTGATCGAACGCTTGAACGGGATCGAGAAGATCGTTGGCGACGTCCGCGGCTGGCTGCCGGAGATCCAGGCCGCACTGCGGCTGCGCCTCGAAACCCGCCTCGCCGATATGCGCCAGCCGGTGGAACCGGGTCGCCTGGAGCAGGAACTGGTCCTGCAGATCACCCGCATCGACGTGGACGAGGAACTCGATCGCCTCGCCACCCACATCTCCGAAGCTCGTCRTGTGCTCGCGCTGAAAGAGCCGGTGGGTCGTCGCCTCGACTTCCTCATGCAGGAGTTCAATCGCGAGGCGAATACGCTGGGCTCGAAGTCTGTCGACTCGCGTACGACCAATGCGGCCGTTGAGCTGAAGGTGCTGATCGAGCAGATGCGTGAGCAGGTTCAGAACATCGAGTGATGTCTCGGGCGATCTACGTAGATCTATTTGAGGAAGAAACTTAGCTGTGAGGCCGTCATTGCGCCGACCTGCCGTCCACTGATGTCTATGGATGTCTCCCGGAAAGTCATAGTCCTCGTGTACCCTAGCGCGTACCCAAGGACTGGTTCCTTGATTGGGTACACGCCGAGGAATGCTCGTGGGGAAGCTTTCAAAAACAGTCATCAACGACTGGATCAAGAACGCCGAGCGATTCGAAGCCCGGGGGGATGGCGACAATCTCTGGCTTCGCTATCGGAGCCGCGATCTCTATCCACGGTGGTTTCTGCGATACAGCATCGGCGGACAGCCCAGAACTCTTCACTTGGGCAGCTATCGTGATATATCACTCGCGGACGCGAGAGCGCAGGCGAAAAAGCTCAGGGCTGAGATCGCGCTTGGCCACGATGTCGGGCATCTAAAAAAGGATCGGGTCAGAGCTGCGAGTGAGAGAGTCCTCGCGGAGCGTGACGGCCTCACTGTGGGGGCGCTAGCCGACAACTTCTACGAGCGATATATAGAGGGCCGGCTGAAACATCCTGAGGTTGTTAGATCATGGATCAACAACAGGATTAAACCGGCGATTGGATCTCTTGCGCTTGCCGATGTTAGGCCTTCTCACGTCGATCGTTTTATTAGCGCGATCGCGAAGGATGCCCCCTCCACATCGACGAAAATTCTCGGGTGTCTTACGCAGATTTTTAACTTCGGCATGAAGCTTGGGCGGATACAAAGCAACCCGGCATCAATGTTCGATGCTTCGGATGCCGGAGGCAAGGCGCGATCGAGGACTCGATGGTTATCTGTCACCGAGCTCCGGTCGTTGCTGGCTGCGATGGAGAAAGCAAATGGTTGGACCGTTCAGAATGGACTCTGTGTCCGTTTGCTTCTGATGCTCGCAGTGCGCAAATCCGAGCTCATTCAAGCACGGGTAGAGGAATTCGACCTTGTTGACTCTATCTGGCGAATTCCGGCAGTTCGCACGAAGTCGGACAGAGAGATCAGCATTCCGCTGCCGACTCAGGCGGTGTCAGCGGTGGCGGCGCTAATTGCACTAGGTGGGGGGAGTGAGTGGATCTTGCCGGCAAGGAAGATGCAAAGCCGAATGGTTCCGTACATCAGTGCGGACACGATCAATGCGGCGCTCGCCAAGTGCGTTAGGCCATTGATGGCGTCGGTGGATCATTTCACCTTGCACGATCTGAGGCGAACAGCCCGGACGCACTTAGAAGCTCTGGGTACAGCCCCGCATGTGGCGGAGCGCTGTTTAAATCACTCGATCAAAGGACTTGTTGGTGTATACAACCGTTACGACTACATTGACGAGCGGCGAGAGGCCTTACAGCGCTGGGCCGACTTTCTTGGCGAGGTAGAAGCGGAAGCGATTGGTAGGGACACCAACGACCTGATGAGTAGTCGTCTCGGATAACTTCTAGATTAACGTTCCACGGAGGGGAAATGTTCTTTGTCGTAACCAGCGTGCGTGATCTGCCACAACGAGCCGCGTCGGCGGTTTATCTTGTCGTCGACTATTGGGACGACTGGTTTAGCTACCGAACAATGTTCACCATGGTTGTCTTTGACGTCAATGGCGTGCGTCATCAGCCCGGCTCGGTAAAAATCGGCGAGGCAGGCATCATTCCCTCGCCGGGTGGCGCAGCACCGACCCCCGGCATGCGCAGCCCTACGCTTCCGGACAGGTTCGAGTCGTTGCAGCCCGGTAGATTTTTCTCTCTTGGGCAAGACGAGAATTACTACGAGACCCTCAATAACCTTGACCCTGACTTTAAGCGTCGGCTTTTGGTCGGACTGCAAGACTGCGCTTACGATCTCGCTGTGTTAGATCAGCATGCTGCTGAAGGCGTAATGCGTACCTCGATACTCAGAGCTATAAACGAATCCAATGTTCGGAATCGTTGGCATCGACTTGCGCACGGCGATGCTGTCCTCACCCCGTTCGAATTTGATTATCAGCTGCCTGATAGGCGCTTAGAGGGCGTCGGTCCGCCACCTGTTCTCCAATTTGTTGTCACGCCTGAATCTGAGCCTCCGACGAATGTTCATGTGTTAGTGGGGCGCAATGGGGTGGGGAAGACTAGTTGTATGCAGAGCATGGTCAACACCATTCTCAATATTGATCAGGAGGGAGTCCCCCGAGGTACGATCCGTTTGGCGGGGGAGAATCAAGGTCAGTGGTGGTTCGCGGGGCTTGTTTCGGTTTCGTTTAGTGTATTCGATGACTATGTCCCTCCCGATCCAGCGGTATTGCGAGCGAAGGCTGCGTTCGTGGGCCTTCGAAACGTTACTACGCTTGGAGGCCAGCGCCTGAGTCAGGTCAAGTCTCCCTTAGAGCTCGCCGACGATTTTGTGACAAGTATTGGGCTCTGTCGCACAGGGCCACGAAAAGATAGATGGGAGCGTGCTATCGCTACCCTGTCCGCAGATCCTCTGTTTGCAGAAGCCGATGTGGGCCAGATTCTTGGTACAAACGACGAGGAGTGGCGGGACATCGCTAAGCGCCTGTTTCGACGGTTGAGCTCAGGCCACGCGATTGTTCTATTAACCACGACCAGGTTAGTAGAACTTGTGGAAGAGCGTACGCTCGTAATCATCGACGAGCCGGAGGGCCACCTTCATCCCCCACTTCTGTCAGCCTTTGTGCGAGCGGTGTCTGACCTTCTCGTATCTCGCAACGGGGTCGCCATTATTGCGACTCACTCACCGGTCGTCCTTCAGGAAGTACCGCGGTCTTGTGTCTGGAAGCTCAGGCGGGCTGGTGCGGAATCCGCTGCCGAGAGACCCGAGATTGAAACGTTTGGAGAAAACGTGGGTGTGCTGACGCGCGAGGTGTTCGGTTTCGAGGTGACGAATGCGGGCTTTCACCAACTGCTTCGTCAGGCGGCAGCGACGCCGGGTTCCTCATATGAAGCGATTGTCGAAAGGTTTGGCAATCAACTTGGTGCGGAGAGTCGAGCTCTTGTGCGGAATCTTGTCGCACTTCGAAACGCAGGTGGGCAATGAAAAGGCTCCCTTTGCCGCGTGCAGATGTGAAGAAGGCCTTGGAGCTTTGCCTTGAGACTGTGCGTGACGAGCGGCTTCACGCAGCACTCTCTGAGGCGGAGCACGTATTGGTTGACGTCGAGGCGTCATACTTTGGGGCTGCCGGGCGGGGCGAACTATTTCTCACTGATTCGGCTGAGGACGTCGGCGGCCTAGTTACGACAAAAGAAATGGAAGCTCTTTATAAGGGCAACTTTTCGAGACAGAGATCGAAGGCTCGGCACATTTACGACGCGATCAAGCTCGCGCCTGCACACGGCATCTGTCCCCTTTGTGGGCATCGTGTAGTAGCGACGCTGGATCATTACCTGCCAAAGTCGGCCTACCCCAGCCTTGCCATCACGCCGGCAAATCTCGTCCCCGCGTGTTCAGATTGCAACAAGCTGAAGCTGGCACATGAGGCGGACTGTGCAGAGGACCAGTCCCTTCATCCGTATTTTGACGCGCTACCAGCAGGGGTGTGGTTGCATGCCGCAATCCTAAACACATCTCCACCGGGGATAGTCTTCAGTGCGCTTGCTCCTAGGGAATGGCGCGAGTTAGACGGTCGCCGTGTCGTTCGTCACTTTGAGATGTTCAGGCTCGCTGAGCTCTATGGTTCGCAGGCCTCTTCCGAATTGGTGGACATCTCTTTCGGTCTTGCGGAGATCGCCCGTCTGCTAGGTGCCGCAGGTTTGCGCGAACATTTACAGCAGCAACAAAGGTCCCGCGTCGCACATGATCCGAATTCTTGGAAGTCAGCGTTGTACCGAGCCCTTGCCGAATCAGATTGGTTCCATGCGGAAGGCTACCGGTTAATCCGGAATCCGGCAGAATGAGGAGAGGTCGGCCAATAGGCTGGTCACTCGAAAGCCGATGCGTCGCGAGGCTCTACTAATGCACGACGGTAGTGAGCACAAGAGACCTAGGTTCGAGAACTTCCATGGTAGTGAGTATCCGACGAGGGCCAGTTCCGCCGCAGGTCCTCAATGCGTTCCCATGCATTTCGCGATGCGCTTGACTTCTACATAAAGAAACAGCATGTCATCGTTCGTTACTCGCCTCGAATGCATTGCGGCGAGGCGTACTGGACGAAGTCGACTGAACGATTCCCTTACGCTTTCAGTTCTTTCGAAAAAGGGGGCGAAAATCTGGGACCAGTTGTCTCTTCTTGTGATGATCCCTTCGTAGTCCGTAAAGTCGGCGTACTCGATCAGTGGAGCTCGCAATAATCCAGATTTTTCTGCTCGTTCCATCTTTTCCGTCCATAGGTCGAGCAGTCCTTTTGGGAGGCGATGTCTCGTCCAGTCGCTGCCGAAAGCTGCCGTCATTTTCCCGTCGATGAATTGGCGAAGCAGCCGTTCGAGGGCGATTAGATGACGGCAAGCCTGCGTAGAACGGTCGAGCTCTTCGAGCTCAGTTGAATTCAGCGGGATGGCCTCGCCAAAGGCGCTGTCTAACTGAATTACTCCACTTTGAAGGCCCGACCCCTCTGTGAGGGCGTCGAACGCCTCGTCGGAAAAGTTCGTGAGGTCTTTGTCGAGACCTCGATCGAGATAAAGATTAGTGCGAGCTTCTTGATCCTGAAGGGCTGCTTCGTCCGCCGCATCGGCGTCGCGCCAATCACCCAATTCGCCTCTTAGAAGGCGTTCTGTCCTCTGACCGTATGGTGGAAAGATGTCCAGTGCCGATGAGAGCCGGTGTACGTCGAGCACCCCGCGTATCGCGGACGATCCACCGATGATATCCAGTGATGGAAGGCTCATGCGCTCCATCGTGGCGCTAACGCTGTCGAGGAGGTATCCCTTTAAACGGAGCTCGCCGAAGCGGGAACTGTGATCTGCTTTATATGCATCGAAGGCGCTCCGAATGTCCTTGGCTTGTGGTAGGTCGAATCCAGACCTCACGTCCACAAGTTGTGCAAGTGAGCGTCGAATTGTGCTAAACGCGGAGTACGACGGCGTATTAAGTACAAATTCCTTCGGTTTGTACTGCTCCGATACAAGCTGGCTCAGCTTCATAAAGGCCGAGCCGTCAGCACCTGCTTCAAACATCTTTGCAGTGACGCTCGATGCAGCTCTGGTCTGAGCCATGTCGTATTGAGATTTCGCCGAGATCAATGTCGGAAAAATGGTCGCTGGACTTCTAGAAACCAAGCTCAACGCGCTCATCGCATTCTCGGCGCCAGTGTTCCAGAGCTTTTTAGCTAGCCCGTTCCGGATCGTAGCCGCCCCGAGTCCGCTTTCCGTGTCAATGGTAAGGCCAAGGGCACCGATAGTCGGCAGTGTGGGAAGGGCGTATATCGATTTGGTCAACGCGTCTATCTTGGGAAGATTCCCGATGCTGCTCCCAGACACGAGAGATTGCAGAATCGAGCCGGTCGCGAATGCGCTCTTTTCCATCGGCTCAAGCAGCTTGACGTGCTGAAACTTCGGGATGGTGAAAGAATGCATATCTTCTGCGAGCTTGTTCGCGAGCGTGCCGAAGGAAGAAAGTTTGGTGGTGCGATCAATTGCAGCCAGCATGTCACTCAACCTCCCTGACGCTAGCTGCTTCTCGGCGTTGGCAAAGGCAAGTGACGGAAGGTCCGCCGTCAGCTTGGAGACCGCGTTGATCGTGTTCAGCTGCGACAGCACGTTTGCATGCTTTTGTGATGGAGGGGTGCCGTCCAACTCGTGGGTGTGACGCGCAATCGTCCGCGCAGCAGACGGGGACTGTGCGGGCTGCGCAGGCTCCTCAACCATCGGGTCGGCCGCCGACGGCTCGGCTGGCTTGTTTGCGGTCTCGTCGCTCATTATCGCTCTCAGGTGTTCCTTCCTTCGGTGATTCTAGTTGGTTAGCGAGATCGGCCACCTGAAACGCATCCCTTTTGATATCCCTCTCTTCGCCGAGCGTACCTGAGGCGGTAAATCCCTCTTATCTGTTCTCGGCACTGATAAGCGGCGATGTACCTCACGAGCGAGCGCCGGAACGTCGAGGTGCCATGCCGGGCCCTCCGCCGTCGAACTTGGGAGCGGCTTAAGGGCGTCGCTGGTGACCGTTTGGCCTGTAGCCCTTCGCGAGCTGGACAATCGACCAACACAACGATATTGTTGGGTCATGATACCTGCGCTAATCGACCTCGGCCCGCCTTGCCCGTGGGCAGTCCTGCCACCCGGCATTCACATTGCGACCATGCATGAGGTACGGCAAGCGTTTGCCACGACTCCCCACAGGACGAAGCTTTTCGAGGGCCTACAGCGTGCCATTGCCGCCCTTGAATTGGCCGGATGTAGCGACCTTTATCTGGATGGCAGCTATGTGACGGCAAAGCCCCACCCCGGGGACTTCGACGGCTGCTGGCCAGTCGTAGGTGTCGACCCGGCGAGACTCGATCCTGTGCTGCTGGATTTCGAGGGGACGAGGGAGGCTCAAAAGGCGAAGTACGGCGGGGAGCTTTTTCCCATCGGCTTTCCGGGTGCGTTCGACTTTCTGAACTTCTTCCAAGCGGAGAAATCATCGGGAATGCCCAAGGGAATTATCCGCGTAAAGCTGACGCCTAAAGTGGGGGTCAACATATGATCACTAACGACAAGCAATACAAAACTACTAAGAAAATAATCGATCAGCTGACGGAAACGCTGCGGGACGACAAGTGCGAAAGCGCCGGAATTCACCCGGTATTTGTCTCTGCGCATCGTAAGGCTATGGAGAGCCAGCTAAAGGAGCTGCTGGACAGCGTCAGCGAGTACGACGAACTGAAGTCGGGGAACGTAACTTCGTTTGAGGCAGGTTCGCTCAGAGATCTTCCGCGTCTTCTCATCGCTGCGCGCATCGCACGCAATATGACTCAAAAGGAACTGGCTTCGTTTATCGGCGTCCACGAGCAGCAGATACAGCGCTATGAGGCAGAAAACTACAGGTCTGCAAGCTTGGAGCGGTTGGTTGAAGTTTCCGATGCTCTGAGCGTGAAAATAATCGAACGAGCCCAATTCATCGGCTTCGAAGAGGCCGCAGCCAATGAGTTGGACAACTTCAACTCATATCCGATTTCGGAAATGTTCAAGCGCGGATATTTTGAGGACTTTGCAGGGACCGCGTCGCAGGCGCGCAAGGCTGCTAGTACTTTAGTCCCAGCTTTTTTCCGTGCCGCCAATAGGGGATTCGCATCGACAGCGCTGCACCGTCGATCACTTCGTGCAAAGGGCCCGGTTCAAGAGTTCGCCCTCGCTGCATGGGAGGCGCGAGTAGTTATCAAGGCCGAGAAAACCCCTCCGGTTGCGCCATTTCGTGCAGAGGCAATTCGGCCCAGCTGGCTAAAAGGATTGGTCTCAAAGAGTTCTCTTGCAGATGGGGTCGCTCTCACCGAAGAATACTTAAGTGAGGCTGGGATCGCCCTCGTCGTCGAACCCCACCTACCCGGAACGCTGTTAGATGGTGCCGCGCTTTTAACCGACAGCGGAATCTACGTGGTTGCGCTAACGCTGAGGCACGATCGGCTCGACAATTTCTGGTTCACGTTACTCCATGAGATAGCGCACCTAGTTCTACACGTTAAAAGAGATCAGCTTACATCGGTCTTTGACAATAACGATGTCGTTGCTTCGACGGATATCGAATACGAGGCAGATGCGTTTGCTTTAGACGCAGCGATAGAGCCTAGCGTCTGGTCGGCTCTGGTCTCAAGGTTTACTCGCACTGAGCGGGCGGTAGTGAACGATGCCTCTAAKCTCGGGATTAGCCCAGCGATCATTGCAGGACGCATCCGGCGTGAGGCAAATGACTACACCCTCCTAAGCGGGTTGGTTGGATCAGGACAGGTTAGGAAGTTCTTCGACAAGCAGGAGTGAGATCGTCATGTCTGGAATGCCAAGCTATCTTTACGTGCCAATCCTTAAATGGAGGCAGGGTGAGTACCAAGCTCTGCTCAGAATGCAAAACGAGCTAAAGCATCGCATGCTTCCGTTGCTTGAGCTTTGCCCTCCTGAGTACGATTTCGAGGCGAAGAAGCTAAAAAAAACTATAGACGAGCAGCTTTCCACTTTTGCGAAGCGACTGAAGGCAAAGTGGGGCGAGCGTCTTGCCTATGTCGACGGATTCCACCTCGATGCAAGCGACAGGATGAGCGATGGACGTCATCCGTTGACTTATATCTTTGACGAAGTAAGACATCTAGGTGGGCATATTATTCCAGTGACTGGACTTGATCGCGACGAGGCGTATCAGGATGCAGTGCGAGCAGCCGCAATGGCTGACGGGTCAGGTATCTGTCTGCGAGTCAGTCTTGACGAGTTGGCGGATGATTCGTTTGAAGATCGCGTCAACGTGCTGCTTCTGTCGTTGCACGCGTTGCTGGTCAACGTCGATATCGTGGTGGATCTTAGAGCAGCTAACTTCGAACCGGTCTCTGCGCTGGCTTTGCTTCTTGCGACGTTGATCCAGAGCTCTGCACCACTGGCAACAGCTCGAATGGTCGTCCTTGCGGGCACGGCATTCCCCTCCTCAATGGGGACGATAAAAACGCGCACTAAGGAACTTGCTCGGTCCGAATGGCTGGTCTACAAGGCGTTGTTGAATGCTTTGCCAGTAGGTGCGCGGCGACCACTATTCGGTGACTACGCGATCGCAGGTCCAGAACGGGTGTCGCTCGACATGCGGACTGTCAAGCCAGCTGCAAGTGTCCGATACGCATCCCACGACATTTGGTTTGTTGTCAAAGGGTCGAATGTTCGTGATAACGGATTTGAGCAATTTCGAGAGCTTTGCAAGGACGTTGAAAAGTCGAGCTTCTACCTCGACAAGGACTTCTCGAAGGGCAGCGAGTACGTACACGACTGTGCTGCCGGCACCGCTTCGACAGGTAATCTGACTACATGGAGGTGGGTAGGGACAAATCACCACATGACAAAAGTGCTGGAGGATCTCTCCAGTTTTGCCGTCCTTTAAGGGTCGAACGTACCAATCTTGCCACTGCACGTTTCGATAGAATGGCGCTCAGCTCGGCGTAAAGTTCCTTGCGAGACAGTCGCGCAGGAAGGTCGTCCTTACTGAGTTCTGCTAAGAGCGACATCGCTTCCGATCGCCAGAGTAGTGCCAATACAGCGGAGGTATCAACGTCGGGGTTCGCGCGCTCGGGACGAAGACGCCTGAACTGCACGCCGGATTTCGATGCGCTAGCAGTCACGACGCCCCACCACGGTGGGAGTAATTTCATTGCTCCGTCAACGTGACGATCCGTTGTAACGATGCTTGCGCGGTCGACAACCTTGCCATAGGCCTCGACCTGCCTTGGCAGTCGAGTGAGCGTATCGGCTTCGGCTTTAAGTTCAAGCCCTCGAATGTGCCCGTTGATCACTGCGATATCGACTCGTGCCGCCCCATGCAGAACGCCGAGTTCGTCGATGACCAAGGTGTCGGCTGATCGCCACGCATGGCCAAGCAGGCGCTGGTGCACCGCCTGACGAAGTTCAAAATCGCGTAGTACGCTCATAGCCGATGGATGCTAACGGGTGCTCCTCTTCGCCGGCAAGCTCGCTGATCCCCTCCTTGCGCGTCATCACAATGTATACCTATCGAGGAGCCAGCAATGGCCTATCAAATCTCCTATCAAAACGTTATTATCACAATATCTAGGAGATTCGATAATGAGCGAAGTCGTTGGTTACGCGAGAGTCAGTACGGTGGGGCAGTCGCTCGACGTCCAATTGGACAAACTTCGTGCCTACGGTTGCACGCGTGTATTTTCGGAAAAGCGCTCTGGACGGCAGTCCGAAGGACGGCCGGAACTTCAAGCCTGCCTCCAATTCGTTCGAGACGGAGACACACTAGTCATCTCTCGCCTCGATCGCATGGCCCGCTCGGTGCTCGATCTGGCGAAAATGGCCGACCTGTTGCGTCAGAAGGGTGTCGTCTTGAAGGTGCTGGACCAGTCGATCGACACGAGTACTCCCGAGGGGAAGCTGATGTTCTCCCTACTAGCCAGCTTCGCCGAGTTCGAGAATGATATTCGAGCTGAACGACAGGCGGACGGCATCGCCAAGGCTAAGGAGAAAGGGATTTCCTTTGGCAGAAAGCGAGCCTTGACCCCTGAGCAGTGCATGCGAATTAGGACGCTTCGCGAAGAGGAGAAGTTCTCCGTTCCGCAACTCGCGGAGCGTTTCAATGTAGGTCCAGCTACGATTTATCGGGCTCTTAGCACGAGCGATGTTTGAATTCTGATGGAAGCATGGGCTAGTAATCGGTGTACTTGCGGGCGCTTCCTCTAACCAAGTCCGCCGGATACTTCACCCTGTTGAGTTCGAGCTTCGCTTTCACGGCGTCCCCCAGCTCGATGCCGAGCTTGTCAGCGAGTCGGATCAGATAGATCAAGACGTCAGCCGCCTCTTGCCGAACCTGAAGAAGCTGCAAATCAGTGAGTTCGTCAGTGCCTCCTGTCGCAACCCACTGGAACGGCTCCAGAAGCTCTCCCGCCTCGACGATCAGCGACAAAGCAAGATTCTTTGGAGTATGAAATTGATCCCAGTCCCGCTCGGCGACAAACGCCCGTACTAAGTCGCGTAAGTGTTCTAGCTCGCCCGACGTGGCGCTAGCCATGGAAGTGCTCTCGTTTAAATCTATCGAGGTCATCGATAAGTCCGGATCTATGCACCATCCGGTGACAGTTGGAGCACAACATGGCGAAATCCCGTAACGGATCAAACTCAGCCTTCATCCCTTTTATTGAAGCTATAGGGCGTAGATGATGCGCCTCGATGTAGCCAGCTCCAAGGGGACCATATCGCTCACCAAAGTCAACATCACAGATTTCGCATCTGTTTGACTTCGCCTGCTTTACGAGCTTAACAAGCTTCGCGTTACGCTCGATCCGCTTGTGGAGCCGAAACTTTGTACCGTCCTCAAGCATCGTTAGCGGCGGCAAGTCGCCCTCTTCATCCAAAGCGCTATCTGCGGCGATCTCTGCCTCAATCAAAGCGCGGTATAGCAAGACAATTCGCGCAAGATCCAGCCTCACAGTTGCATCGTCTGGCATCGATTGGACTGGATAGTACACGGCACAAATGTTCCCAGCTTCATAAAACGCCGTGTCGTTACTTGGTGCGCTCGGTGCTAGATCGATGACGAGCTTCAGGTCGTCCGATACTCGCGGCCCAAGCATTGCGCGGAAGTTCAGCGCCCTTGCTGCAAGCGCAGTTTTGGCGTCTGCCTTGTAGTGCTTCTTGGCCTCCGTCATTCCCTGATTCAAGCTCAGATATACGCCGGTCATATCTTCCTTGAATAAGTAGCAAACGTAGTAGCCGGTCTGCGCGCTAGTGGTGACAAGTGGGTCGAATATGCCTACCCAAGGTCCTCTGGCCCAATTGCCTATTCCGGCACTCCCCTTTACCTCAAGGTTCGAAGCATGATCTTTCAGCACGCTTACCACCCGACCGGCAACCGGGCCGCGTATGAAGTCGGCGAGCACATGCTTAGAAAACGGTTCTTTTACGGCAGACAGGTATCTGCGAAGAACCTCGCTCAAGGCGCCGGATAGAGAGGGATCGATTTCGTCGGAATGGCTTGTCTGACTGCTGCCGCTTTCCACAATGGTCGCGAGCGCCGGACCGCTTACATTGCTCGGAGCAGGCGGAGCGTAGCCCGCGTCGCTAAGGCGCTTCTTTGCCCGACCGATCAAGATTGGATCAAACTCCGCCGCCCAGCCATTCTCCAAAATCAACGCTTCAACCGTAAGGTTGAGCTTGCCGAGCATTTGAAGCTGAACGAATCCGTCCGAAATTCCCGGCGCCGCCAGTAGCTTGGCGGCAGTCGCAAAGCCGCCGTCGGCATTCAGCATTTGAAGAAACTTCTTCGGGGAATAACCTAGGCGTTTACACTCCGCCGCCGCTGTGGTCAGCATCTGGGTGAGGCGTTCATTCTCCGATGGCGACATCTTTCCCCTCCTATGGCGACTATCAATTATGAGCCAAGCCAGCCCCGACGTCTTAGCGTGAATTCAAGCGCGGCGCCGACCCCGGCAGATGGGCATTTTTGCGCCAAGTCGAGCGTGGCAGTAAACAACTAATTCTGCGACCACTTTCATGGGCGGAGCGATTTCTTCCCGGTCGGCTCAGCAAATTTGGCTTTTACGATTTCAGCTCTCCCGGCCGTCAGCTTGCACGAAGGCGCTGGGCCCATCGCCGATCCCCTGAACGCACCGCAGGTTGTTCCGGCGACCGCACCCGACGCATATGAAGTAGCAGCCGAAGTCATCGACGTTTACTTCCACCATGCTGTGCAGCACCGGGAGGCTACATCGAACGCAGGTCCAATACCCGGCAGGAATCAAGTCGGCCATGGCCCATGGTGCGCTCGATGAGTAGGCGTCGCAACATCCCGACTTGCAGCCCCGCGGCACTAGGGCTGCTTTGCGCCGCCGCAGTAGCCATCCGGGCCACCGATATCCCCGCCGGTCGATGCCCACCTGCTATCGACGGCTATACCGGGCTGTGAGAGAGAGCCAAAAAAGGCAAGTCAAAAATGGCCAAACTTGTAATGCGGGTAGGGTCTGCACCTGCACCTGCACCTGCACCTGCAACTGAGCTGAGGGTGGAAAAGACCAGCAAAGCCACACAACAGCATGCATGWATACGCATATTCATATGCCGAACTCAGAGACAAGGTTGTTCTTTCGAAAATCGGGAAGCACGGATGACAATTGACTTGGCGATCCTAGATCACCGGTCTCAGAGCACACGGCTACGCTGGACGTCTCGGGAACATAGAGCCGTATGACCCGCTCCTCGCCGCCACGCATCATCGGCCCATACAAGGCTAGGACGTTCTGCGGGCTATCTATTAGCCGATCGCTGTCATCGAATCCTGCGCAGCTTGCAACGCTCACGTCCCGCATCTGGTTGGACGTGTTCTTGATGACACAACGGAACCCGGCTCCCCCGACGAAGGTTCCCTCGTACTCGCAACTGATGAACCGTGCCACCCCGAGAGAGACCATTTTGCTCGGCCCTGCGTGATGAAAAAGCTGCCCAACCGGGCCGGCATCTCCCTTCACGATAAGGATGCCCCATGAAACGACGCCGAGGGCCATGATGACAGTGATGATGGTGAGCCCAATTTTGCGACGCCTCGGGCTGACTTGAGGGCTAGTCGGATGGTTTGTCATTCCCTGCCTTAATATAAGGTCATACGCTGCATGCGCATATACGGATGTGCCGCTGCATGGTTGCGCCCAGCATCGCTGACGGCGAGGCATACGAGGCTACACATAGGACATCAAGCGATTCGTACTGTGAGTTCTAGAGCCCGGTAAGGCGTATATCGCAGCCGCTGTGGTCGTTTCCGGGCCACCCCATGATCAGGTCCCCGACGATGACCTTTTTATCTGTGTCGACGACCTGACTCGCCATCGCCTCGGCGTCCTGCTCGCTTAGGTTTGGCCTGACCGCACGGGCCATCCAGCTGCAAACCTTCTTGATGTTCTCCACGCCGACCAACCATTGCTGCGTGTTCGAATAGTTGTACGAAGCTTTTTCCACCCGAAACCCGATACTGTCTGTGTGGGGCCCTGCAAGATGCATAATCACGTAGTGCTCGTTCCGGCTGAAGGTGCTAGCAGCCAGGTCTTGGATCTTGAGCGAATCGATGGCAAGTGCGTTATAGCGCTTTGCGAATGTCTTAGGGTCAGGCATGGCGCCATCGTCATCTGCTGGCTGCGCCTGAGCAGCTTCTGCGGATGATCCATCTGTGGAGCCCTTGGAGCACGCAACGAGACCAAATGCTGAAGCACCCGCCAGCATCGCGACGAAGACTGTCCGGAAGAAATCAGATCGTCGTTCGGCAAGACGGCCAAAATCGGAGCCCCATGGAAGTCGAGAAATTTGAGGCTTCAAGTCTCCACAACAGGCCGGGCTAACCTTCCCATCGAACTGCAAAATCTTCGCGTCCACTGCCAGCGCCCTCATCCGTAGATCACTACAGGTGTCTGTGCCCTGCACCTCGGACAGAAAAATACGCCCGCTTGGAGCGTTGTGTGTGGCTGGAGCTCTGAACGGTGGTATCCGGGCTCTGTGTAGCCGCATGGGCCGCACTGCTTGGTCCAGTCAACGGACCGTCCGACCTGTCGTAGAACGATTCCCCCTGAGGCTCCCGCCATCTGATTGCTTCCAGTGAGTAGTTCCGCCAGAGGATATGCCGCCAGAGGTAATGGCGGCAACAGTTTCCTAGTGTTCGCGCATGGCTATCAACGACACCACGGCTCCGAGCGGACAATCAGACAAGAGGAGGCGGGGAGTTCCGTCCGACCTCCTCGTGGCAGTCGGGGGTAGGATTCGGGCTGTGCGAAAGGCGAAGGGCGTGAGTCAGGATCGACTTGCGTATAGCATTCCGCTGGATCGCGCCCACATCGGAATGATCGAGAACGGCAAGCGTGCCGCGACAATTCCGACGTTGGTCAAGCTGGCGATTGCCCTCGATTGCGACGTTGGAGCTTTTTTCCCTCCGGTGCGAGAGCTGGCTGCACTGGTGGATGATCTCGAAGAGTAGACCGCAGTGACGACCTCCATTTAGCAAAGCATCTCCTCGATGCAACGGCTAGCTCGATATCAGCATTGCTGAAGCTGTTTTGGAGTTAAGAGATAGCCCCGTGATAGCTTTCTGATCTCGGTGGATTCTTCTCTACAATCGGCAACATAAGGCTCGCGATCGCTTCAAAAGCGCCGCGAAGGGACCGCCTATATAACGGATTTCTTATCGCGGCCGCTGGCTTCCTCTCGTGCAGTGGCCCATTCACACCGCCTCCGGGCTACCACCACAACGGCCCCTCAAAAAACACCGCATCAGCGACCCTTGCTTGAGCGTGCCCTGTCATATCAGGCCGGGTCCGCGGAGAACTTTGACGTTGTCATGCCACGACCAGTCCGGTCTCCAAGACTGCTTCGACAGGTAGTCGCACAGGCCCAGCTGGTCATGCACCGGGCGGACATCTAATCCCTTGCCGCTGACTAACCGGGTATTGCCACTTACTTTCAAATTCTGCGATGCATGAAAAAGCCAGGACGATATCGCCATCGAGGCTAAGAGGTCGTTCCGCGGCAAGCAATCGTGGTCTTCTATCAGCGTATGWACATGCCAGCTCTCACCACCAAATTTCCCGGCATGAATGAAGGCTCGTTCGACGACTGCGATGCCAGTGAATGAAGCGCGACCGAATTTTTTTCTACGCCGACCCATAACCTGCCTGTGTACTCTTCTCCAGAGAAACGAGCTGTGATCAATTGCGGACTCAAGAGATATGACTTTCTGGAACGTGATAGTTGCAAATAGCCGATAACTCCCTGTTTGGTCTAAATCCGATGCGACTTTTCTCACCCCTGTCCCTACGTATTTACCTTTGCTGAAATAACTTTGTTTCTGATCGATAACGTACATTCTGTTCCTTTGATTGATAGATTCTTCATATCTTTCTTCCACACTCTCAATCTGATCCGGCCAAAGGCCGTTCAGGGGTGATCGTTAGACGTTCACGGATGAAATCGAGCTAGTATTACCATATGCTCGATGGGATATTTATGATCGAGATGTTGCTGGTGTGCAACTGAAATGCATTCGAGTCAATCAATATTGCAAGCAATTATTGGTTGACGCTGCCCGGACCAGCTCGGCCGCAACGTTCGGTGTTTCCATTAGATATCCAATTCATACCTTGCAATGATGGCAAGAAAAGTATTGGACGTATACTTTGATTAGTGCGTTAGGGTGACGGAGCACGCGCAGCCTCGCGTTTGACTTTGAAAGCAGCCTCCCATCGCTCCGTGAAGCTGCTGCTCTTGCTTCGTGAAGCGGAACAACGACCCAAAATCCAAGTATCCAATTCGTCCTCCCTCCATGCCACGCTACGCTCTGTCAACTTGATCTGAGACGGGAAGTCGCCGGAAGCGATCATCTTGTAAATCTGCGCTCGCGATAGTGAGACTTTCTCCATCACGCGCCCGATCTTAATAAGTTTGGTTTGCTGGTAACTGGTCTGCATG